>JALUNR010000160.1 GCA_027055005.1 Campylobacterales bacterium | reverse complement strand
GTATAGTTTTTTGTGGTTTTAAAATTACTTTTTAAAAAAGCAAAACTATCTCCCTTTTTCATATCAAAAAAAATAGATTCATTTTTGCCAAATTCTACTTTTATAATAGTATCTTCAACTCTATAAATAGTATTTATTTTTTTATATTTACTTAAAAAGTTTGCTACTTTTAAAAGTTGATTTCTTGTCATAATCTTACTTTAGTATTCTAGGAAGAGTAATACCAGTTTGTTTTTGATATTTCCCCTTTTTATCTGCATAACTAATCTCACAAGGCTCATCACCTTCTAAAAATAGCACTTGAGCTATTCCTTCCTTTGCATATATTTTTGCTGGAAGTGGTGTAGTGTTACTTATCTCGATAGTAATATGTCCCTCAAATCCTGGTTCAAATGGAGTAACATTTACTATAATACCACATCTTGCATATGTACTTTTTCCAAGACAGATTGCTAAGACATTTTTTGGCATTTTGAAATACTCAACAGTTCTAGCAAGGGCGAAAGAGTTTGGTGGAACTATCGCCACATCTGTCTCTATATCTATGACATTTGCTTCATCAAAGTTTTTTGGATCAACTACGGTTGAGTTTACATTTGTAAAGATTTTAAACTCTCTACCAACTCTTATATCATATCCATAGCTACTAACTCCATAACTCACAACACCACTACCTATTTGTTCCTCACAAAAAGGCTCTATCATTTTGTGTTCCAGTGACATTTTTCTTATCCATTTATCAGCTTTTAATCCCATATAAATCCCTTTTTATATAAATTAAGATAATATACTGTAATTATACTAAAATTTTTAGGGAGAAATAATGAATCAAAAAGATATAAAAGAGATAATACAGATATTTGATGAAAGTGATATAGCTAAGTTAAAGATAGAGAAGAAGGATTTTACTATATCACTTTCAAAAGAAGCAACTGTTGTTGCATCAGCTCCGGTAGTGGCAGAAGCTCCAGCATCAGTTCGAGCAACAGCAGTTGAGCAAGTTTTAGAAGTTACACCAACAACACCATCAGGACTTACTATAAACTCACCAATGGTAGGAACATTTTATAAAGCACCAAGCCCTGGTTCACCAGCTTTTGTAAAAGTAGGTGATACCGTAAACAAAGGACAAGCAGTTGGTATAGTAGAAGCTATGAAGATTATGAATGAAATAGAAGCAGAGTTTGATTGTACAATTTTAGAAGTTTTAGTAGAAGATGGACAACCTGTTGAGTTTGATACACCTCTGTTTTTAGTGGAGAAAAAATAATGTCTATCAAAAGAATTCTTATAGCAAATAGAGGGGAAATAGCTCTTAGAGCAATAAGAACTATAAAAGAGATGGGTAAAGAAGCAGTTGCTGTTTACTCTCAAGCAGATAAAGATGCCCTTTATTTAAAATATGCAGATGTAACTATTTGTATTGGGAAAGATAGAAGTGATACAAGTTACTTAAATATCCCTGCTATTATAAGTGCTGCTGAGATGACAGAGTGCGATGCAATATTCCCTGGATATGGATTTTTGAGTGAAAATCAAGACTTTGTAGAGATATGTAAACATCATAATATCAAGTTTATTGGACCATCTGTTGAAGTTATGCAGCTTATGAGTGACAAATCAAAAGCAAAAGAGGTTATGAAAAAAGCTAAAGTTCCAGTAGTTCCAGGAAGTAATGGAGCTATAGAGAGCCCAGAGGAAGCTAGAAAGTTAGCAAATGAGATGGGTTATCCTGTTATCGTAAAAGCTTCTGCTGGTGGTGGTGGAAGAGGTATGAGAAAGATTGACTGTGAAGATGAAGTTGAAAATGCCTTTCTTTCGGCATCAAATGAAGCTTTGAGTGCTTTTGGTGATGGTACGATGTATATGGAGAAGTTCATAGAAAATCCTCGCCATGTTGAAGTACAAGTACTAGCAGATGCTCATGGAAATGTAGTTCATCTTGGAGAGAGGGATTGTTCACTTCAAAGAAGACATCAAAAACTTATAGAAGAATCTCCAGCTATGGTTTTAACAGATGAGAAAAGAAAAGCTATACATGAAGCAGCAGTAAATGCTACAAAATATATAGGTTATGAAAATGCTGGAACTTTTGAGTTTTTGGTAGATAAACATGGCGATTTTTACTTTATGGAGATGAACACAAGACTTCAAGTAGAGCATCCAGTAAGCGAGATGGTAAGTGGAGTTGATATCATAGAGTGGATGATAAGAGTAGCTGAGGGAGAAAAACTTTTTTCACAAGATAGTATAAACTTTAGTGGGCACTCTATCGAGTGTAGGATAACTGCTGAAGATCCAGTCAAGTTTCTTCCAAGCCCTGGAAAAATAACACAGTGGATAATCCCTGGAGGAAGAAATGTTAGGGTTGACTCTCACGCATATTGTGGATATACAGTTCCTCAGTATTATGACTCTATGATTGGAAAACTTATCGTTTGGGGTGAAGATAGAGATAGAGCTATTTCAAAGATGAAAGAGGCTTTAAAAGAGTTTGAAGTAGAGGGTATAAAAACTGTTATAGATTTTCACATCTCAATGATGGAAAATCCTGACTTTATAGAAAACAACTATGACACAAACTACTTAGGATAAAAGATGGCAAAAGAGCATAGTTTAGATATAACTGCTGAGATTGATAAACAAGAGATGAAAAATGCTATCGAACAAGCTAAAAAAGAAGTTGCTAGTAGATATGATTTTAAAGGTTTAAATGCTCAGATAGATTATAATGAAAAAGCAAAGTCTATCACACTAACAGCACCAACTGATAACAAAGTAGAAGCTATGATGGATATAGTTATCTCAAAAATCATAAAAAGAGGCATAAGCTCAAAAGCAGTAAATGAACACTCCAGAGAACAAGTAGGTGGTGGAAACACTAAACTTGTTCTCTCTATCAGAGATGTCTTAACAAAAGAGGACTCTAAAAAGATAGTAAAAGAGATAAAGAGCCAAAAACTAAAAGTAAATGCCCAAATCCAAGGCGAAGAGATAAGAGTAAAAAGTAAATCCATAGATGAACTTCAAGCTGTCATGAAGCTAGTTAGAGAGATGGATTTGGAAGTTGCTATATCTTTTATCAATATGAAGTAGGAGTTTCTTACTTCATAAATCAGTTAAAATACTTTCCACTATACCCATAACTTCATCTAAAGTTACTTTTTTAGCTTTTTCTATAAACTTTATATTTCTTGAGTTGTAGTCGATAGATTTTAACTGTTCTACCATGATAAATCCTGTTAAATTTTCACTATCAACTTTAATATGAAATGGAAAATCTCTCTTAGTATTTGTTATAGGACAAGCAAAAGCAAGTCCTAAATGTTTGTTAAAAACTTTGTTACTAACTATAAGAGCTGGTCTTCTTCCTTTTTGTTCATGACCACTTTGAGGGTCAAAGCTCAAGGCAACTATATCTCCAAGTTTAGGGATGTATTTTACCATTCTTCAAGCCCAATTTTATTAAAAAATTCTTCATTAGGATTATAATCTTTAGGGATTTTTTTAATTAACTCATTTATATCTATTTTTTTTCTCTTTATAGGTTTTATGATAACCATATCATCTTTGGTTTCAAGTTCAACTTTATCACCAATATCTAGATTTATCTTTTCCATAATATCCTTTGGAAATCTTACTCCTTGAGAATTACCCCATTTTGAGATTGTAGTGGTCATGATTACTCCTTTTATGTATATCCGAAGTATATCATTATTTTGTACATCGTGTCAAGAAGGTAATACTTACTTCTTTATTTTTTCAACCCACTCATTAAGAGTTTTTTCAAATCCAACTCCAAAGCTCTCATAAAAACTTAAATCTTTTTCTAAGTATTTTTGATCTATATATCCACCAAAATCATGAGGATATAAGTAATCACTTGAAGGTGGACTTTTTAAGTATTTTGGTATTTGCAAAGGAGGATTGTTTTTTACAAACTCAAGTGCTTTGTTTATAGCTTTATAGCTAGAGTTTGATTTTGGAGATGAGGCTAGGTAAACTGTACATTGGGCTAAGAGTATCCTTGCTTCTGGGTAGCCTATGTTTTTTACAGCAGTCAAAGTTGAAGTAGCTAAGTTTAGGGCATGAGGGTTTGCATTTCCTATATCTTCACTTGAAAAGATAACAAGTCTTCTAGCTATAAAGTCTGCACTCTCTCCACCATCTATAAGTCTAGCTAGATAGTAAAGTGAAGCATCTACATCACTTCCTCTAAGACTTTTTATAAGTGCAGATGCTAAGTTATAGTGAGTATCAGATGAACTAACTCCATCTTTTAGTGCATAGGGTCTAAGCTCTTTTAGAGTTTTTATATCTAAGTTTTTATCAGCTTTTAGTCCAAACTCTAAAAGATTTAAAAGAGCTCTCACATCTCCCGCACTACTATCTACAAGATACTCTCTTGCTTCTTTGTTTATCTTTATATCAAGTTTTTTTTCTACTCTTTTAAAAAGCTTTGTAAAATCCTCTTTTTTGATAGCTTTAAACTCAAATAGCATAGAGCGACTTCTTATCCCTGAAGTTAGTGTAAAGTAAGGATTTTCAGTACTAGCTCCTAAAATCAGCGCTTCACCTCTTTCCATAGGAAGTAAGAGTACCTCTTGTTGAGTTTTTGATAGTCTATGAACTTCATCTATGAAAATAGTTGGTTTTATTAGTGAGTTGTTGTGAGTTTTAAGTATCTTTCTAATCTCTTCTACCTTGATACTCGTAGCATCTAAAAAGTAAAAATCACTCCCAAGTTCAGTTGCTATTATCTTTGCTACTGTTGTTTTTCCACATCCAGCTGGACCAAAGAAAAAAGAGTGAGGAACTGAGCCACTTTTTATTAGCTTGTAAAGAGGTTTATCTTTATCCAATATATGAGTCTGTCCTATCACATCATCTAAAGTTTTTGGACGAAGAGTTTGTGCTAGGTTTTGAATCACTTTTTATCCAATCCCTGCAAAAAAGTATGCAAAGAGTGGTACTCTGTTTTTGATAAAAATCTTTTTTTACCAGGGGCAATATCTAGGCTTATTCCTCCAAATTCTACTCTTTTTAAGTCCATCACTTCACTTCCATAGTAGGCAAAAAATCTTCTTAGTTCTCTGTTTTTACCCTCTCTTATTGCTACTTTTAGTTTTGTGAAACCTTTATCTTCTTTTTGAACTTTGTACCATAAAAAGGGAGCAAATTCCATAGATTTTATCTCACTTTTTTCATGTCCTCCTGCAGTTGCATCTTCAGCAAAAAGGCCGTTTTTCATACCTTCTTCCATACTAGAAGTAAGTTTACCTTTTATTTTAATATAATAAACTCTTTCTAAGTTGCTTTCCATCAAAGCTGATGCTATACTTGGAGAGTCTGTTAGAAGTATAAGTCCTTCACTAGCAAAATCAAGCCTTCCTACTGGTAAAAAGTGGTGATATCTTTTTGAAAGATTATCAAAGATGGTTTTTCTTCCTCTATCATCTTTCTTTGTTACAAGTTCACCTTTTTGTTTGTTATAGATTAAAACTGTAAATTCATTTTTTCTATGAACAAATCTTCCTCTCAAAAATACTTTATCACCTTTTTTAACTTTTGTAGCAAGGTCAGTTATAACTTTGCCTTTTATCTTTACATATCCATCTTTTATAAGTGCATCGGCTTCTCTTCTGCTGTATTTTGTATTGTGTGAAAGAAACTTGTTTAATCTTATTCCATCTTCTTGGCTCATTTTATCCCCATTTCTACCAAAGTATGGATATGAACCACACCTTTTATGTTTTTTTGTTTATTTGTTATGACTAAAAGCTGTACTTTGTTTTGCTCTATTATTTTAAGAGCATCGCTAGCTAAAATATTTTCATCATCTATTGTTTTAGGTGATAAGGTTGCATAATCATTTACTTTTTTATCAAGAGAAAAGTCATCTCTCATCATTGCTCGTCTGAGATCTCCATCACTTAAAATACCAACTAGTTTAGCATTATTTACTATTAGAACATTGCCCAATCTTCCCTTACTCATAATACTTATAGCATCCTTTAAAATAGTATTTTTATCTACTATTGGTAAGTTATCTTTTTGCATAATATCACTTAGTTTTATAAAAAGTTGTTTTCCTAAACTTCCCCCTGGATGAAATGAAGCAAAATCTTCTTTTTTAAAATCTCTTTTTTTCATTAAACAAACAGCTAATGCATCACCCAATGCCATAGTTAAAGTTGTAGAACTAGTAGGAGCAATACCAAGAGGACAAGCTTCTTTTTTGATATTGATATTTATAAATCCATCAGAGTGCTTGCCTAAAGTTGAGTTTTTATTTTGTGCCATTGCAATCAATGGTATATCAAATCTTTTTATATGGGGAATTATTTTTATAAGTTCTTCACTTTCTCCAGAAAAACTGATAGCTAAAACACTATCACCTTTGCTTATCATACCAAGATCTCCATGCATAGCTTCTGTTGGATGTAGGAAAAAGCTACTTGTTCCAGTACTAGCAAATGTTGCAGCTATTTTCGCACCAACAAGACCACTTTTACCAACTCCTGTTACTATAAGTTTCCCTTTTGTGTTATAAATTATATCTACTACTTGTGCAATATCTCCATCAAAGTTTTTAGAAGCAGAGAGCAATTCATTTGCCTCTGTTTCTAAGACTTCTTTTACGATTGTTTTATAATCCATAAAGTACCTACATTAAAAATACTGTTGGTACAATAGTTGGATACTTTTTGAGTTTTCTAAATATATGTTTTCTGATAACTTGTCTCATCGCTTTTTCCAATGCTCTTTTGTCATCAAAAAGTTCAGGTTTGCAGTTTATTAAAAATTGATCTATCAAATCTTCCATTTCTTTAGAAAAAGTTTTATCTTCACGATCTGGTACTATACCATAGCTTCTAACTATTGGATTTGAAAAAAGTTTTTTACTATCTTTTTCTATTTGAGCTACTATCATAACTACTCCAGATTCAGCTAAGTTTTGTCTATCTTCTACCACATCATCTTCTATTTTTCTATTTATTTGGTTATCTATATAAGTTTTTCCAGTTTTTACAGAACCTATTTTTTTTATATATTTTGTACAAACTTCTACTTGATCACCATCACTCATCAAAAGTATATTTTTAGGATTTACTCCACAAGAAGTGGCTGTTTGTTTATGTTTATGGATATGGTTATACTCTCCGTGAACTGGTAAGAAAAACTTAGGTTTTACAAGACGAAGCATAAGCTTTTGCTCTTCTTGTGCTGCATGTCCACTTACATGAATTTCACTAAAATCTTGATATGCAACTTTTGCACCAGCTTTTATCAAAAAGTTTAAAACCCTTGAAACACTAGCCTCATTTCCTGGGATTGCCTTAGCTGAGATTATTATTTGATCACTTGGTTTTATCTTTATATGCCTATGTTCATCAGTTGCCATTCTATATAATGCACTCATAGTCTCACCCTGACTTCCAGTGGTTACTATAAGAACATCTTTATCATTGTATCTACTTACCTCATGGGCATCAATAAAGATTCTTTTATCAAGATTTATATATCCAAGTTCCATAGCAATGTCAAGATTTCTCTCCATACTTCTACCTATAACACAAACTTTTCTGTTGTATTTTATACCATGTTCTATGGCTTGATAAACTCTGTGTATATTTGAGGAAAATGTTGACATTATGACTCTTCCTTTTGCTTTTGAAAAGATATTGTCAAATGTAGGACCAACTGAGATCTCACTTTTTGTTATACCTGAACGATAAGAGTTTGTACTATCACTTAAAAGACAAAGTACCCCTTTCTCTCCATAATAAGCAAATCTATGCAAATCAGTAGGATAACCATCAATAGGAGTATGATCTATTTTAAAATCCCCAGTATGTATGATAGTTCCAGCTTCAGTTGTTATAGCAAGAGATGATGCATCTATAACAGAGTGTGTTATATGTATCCACTCAACATCAAATTCACCTATTTTATATGTTTTTCTTTTTTGTACTGGTTTAAAGTAGCTTTTTTCTTTTTTTAATCCATGTTCATCAAACTTATTTGCAAGCATCCCAAGAGGAAGAGGAGTTGCATATATAGGAAACTTAAATTGCTTAAAAAAGTAAGCAACAGCCCCTATGTGATCTTCGTGTGCATGAGTTATTAAGATACCCTCTATCTTATTTTTTATTTTGTTTATATATGAAAAATCAGGTATTAAAATATCTACTCCGTGCATATCTTCACTAGGAAAACTCATCCCTATATCTATGATAATAGCACTTGTATTTGTTTCCATAACCATAAAGTTTCCACCAATCTCACCAAGTCCACCAAGAGGAGTTATTTTTATTTTATTTGGATTATTTGGATTCATTTTATTGAAACTTTGAAGAGCTCTTTGTCTTACTTGTTTATTTGCATTTATTGCATCTTTTATATCAAGTTCCCATTGTTGGTTTCCCAGTTTTGCTGAAAATTTATTTCTTTTATTATTTCTTTTTTTATTGTTGTTTTGTTGCGGTTTTACTTGTTCTTTTTTATTTTCTTCTGCCATTTTTTATCCTATTATTTTAAATAATAGGTGATATTCCTCGACTGCGAGTTGATGCGGTCTTAAAGTAGGAGATAGATTTTTTTCTTCAAAGAACTCTTTTATCTTCTTCTTATCATAACTACTTTGTAAATTTTTTGCCAGAATTTTTCTTGGAGCTACAAAAGCAGTTCTTAAAAACTTTTGAAAACTCTCAAATTCTTTTTTATCTTTAAAAAGCTTATCACAAATATAATCTCTCTTTTTTTCTATTTTTAAAATAGAAGAGGTTACTTTTGGGGGAGGATCAAAACACTCTCCTCCCACATCAAAAAGTAACTTACTTTCACCAACTAAGTTAGCTAAAATACTCAAAGCTGAAAACTCTTTATCCCCAGCTTTTGCTGAAAATTTTTGAGCCACTTCTTTTTGTATCATAACTAATATGGTTTTGCACTTCCTGTCACTAAGTGCTTTTAAGATTATATTTGTAGCAACATAGTATGGTAAGTTTGCGATTAGATTGTATTCTTTTTTATGTAAGGAATCATCCCAACATTTCAATACATCTTGGCAAACTAATTCTAACTGTTCCTTCTTAATCTCACTTTCTAAAGAGTTTTGCAAATACTCACATAACTCTAAGTCAATCTCAAAAGCTGTTATATTTTTTTCTTTTTCTAACAACTTTTTTGTCAAATCACCTAAGCCAGGTCCAATCTCAATAACTTTTAAATCGTCGTTGGGCATCGCTTGGATGATTTTTTGTTTTATGGACTCATCTTTTAGGAAGTTTTGTCCAAACTTTTTCTTTGCTTTTATCATAAGATAGGTATTATAATAAAACTTTACTTAATATTTTGTTATGATATGAAAAATTTTACTTAAAAGGAAAAAAATGAGAAGTGATATAGTAAAAAAAGGTTATGATAAAGCTCCACATAGGAGTCTTTTTCGTGCTACTGGATTAAAAGATGAAGATTTCGATAAACCTTTTATTGGGGTTGCAAACTCTTTTATAGAGATTATTCCTGGACACTTTTTTTTAAACAAGTATAGTGAGATTATCAAAGATGAGATTAGGAAAAATGGTTGTGTTCCATTTGAATTTAATACTATTGGTGTAGATGATGGTATAGCTATGGGGCATGATGGTATGCTTTATAGTTTACCTAGTCGTGAGATTATTGCAAATTCTATTGAAACAGTTATGAATGCTCATAAACTAGATGCTATGATAGCTATTCCAAACTGTGATAAAATTACTCCAGGCATGATAATGGGAGCTTTAAGAGTAAATGTTCCTACTGTCTTTGTAAGTGGAGGTCCTATGAAAGCTGGAGTGTTAAAAGATGGAACTAGTATAGATTTGGCAACTGCATTTGAAGCTGTTGGAAAGTTTGAAGCTGGTGAGATAGATGAAGAAAAACTTACTCAAATAGAGTGTGCGGCTTGTCCTAGTGGTGGAAGTTGTTCAGGTATGTTTACGGCAAATAGTATGAATACTTTGATGGAAGCTATGGGTATAGCATTAAAAGGAAATGGTACAATACTTGCTTTAACTCCTGAGAGGGAAGAACTTTTAAGAAAGGCAGCAAAAAGAGTTTGTGAGATATCAAAAAGTAAAGAGTTGACCCAAAAGTTTAAAATAAGAAATATTCTTAATGAAAAAGCAGTACACAATGCTTTTGCAGTCGATATGGCAATGGGTGGAAGTTCAAATACAGTTTTACATATGTTAGCAATAGCAAATGAAGCTGGAGTTGATTTTAATCTTGAAGATATAAATAAAATGAGTAAACAAGTATCACATATAGCAAAAATTTCTCCTTCTCTTAGCAGTGTACATATGGAAGATATAAACAAAGCTGGTGGAGTAAGTGCAGTAATGCATGAAATAACTAAAAGAGGTGATGTTTTAGAGCTTGATAATTTAACTATTGAGGGTGAGAGTGTAGGTGAAAGGATAGCAAATAGTGAAATAGAAGATACAAATATTATACATACTATTGATAATGCTTATTCTAAAGTTGGAGGACTTGCTATACTTTATGGAAATTTAGCTCGTGAAGGTGCTGTTATAAAAAGTGCTGGTGTAATAGAAAGTATGAGAAAGTTTAGTGGAACTGCTATTTGTTTCGATTCTCAACAAGATGCAATATCAGGTATAGTTGGTGGAAAAGTAAAAGCTGGTGATGTTGTAGTTATCAGATATGAAGGACCAAGAGGAGGTCCTGGTATGCAAGAAATGTTAGCTCCTACAAGTTTAATCATGGGTATGGGACTTGGTGATAAAGTTGCTCTTATCACTGATGGAAGATTTTCTGGTGCAACACATGGGGCTAGTATTGGTCATGTTAGTCCTGAAGCAGCTGAGGGAGGAGTTATCGGACTACTTAAAGATGGAGATATTATAAATATTGATATTGATAAGTATCTTTTAGAAGTTGAACTTAGTGATGAGGAAATACAAAAAAGAAGAGATGAATTTATACCAAAAGAAAAAGAGATAAAAGGAAGATGGTTAAAACAATATAGACTACTTGTTACAAATGCAAGTAAAGGGGCTGTTTTAAAAACTGAATTTTAGTAAATTTTGATTAAAACAAAATCCACTTTTGCCGATATGGTTTTATAATCGCAATAAAAGGATGTTTTGGATGAAAGAAAAGATATTGGAAAAAGTGGGTGCATTTCCTCCACTTGATGATACAGTAAATAGAATTATGGCAGTTTGCAGTGACCCTGATGGTTCAGTGATGCAACTTGCTAAAGTTGTGGAAAGTGATCCTATGACAACAGCAAACATACTAAAAGCTGCAAATTCTCCATTGTATGGTTTTAGTAGAGAGATAAAAAGTATAGCTCAAGCAGTTTCTATTTTTGGGATGGAAACAGTAAAAGGTTTTGCATTTAGTTCATTTCTGCAAAAAAAACCTGATTTAGATTTAACACCTTATGGTATAGATACAAATACTTTTTCTAAAATAACTCAAGAACAAAATGCTTTTATATCAAAATGGTACAGAGGTAAAAAATCTATTTTAGACATATTAAGTTTAACATCATTTTTGATGGAAGTTGGAAAGATAGTTTTATCAAATATCGTGATGGAACATAATAAAACAGATGATTTTAAAGTAGCTATCACTAATTGTAAAAATTTAAAAGAATTAAAAGAGTTAGAAGAAAATGTTTTTGGTATTACAAATGAAGAAGTTTCAGCACTTATTTTAGAAGATTGGAATTTTGATCCTAAAATGTATAATTCTTTAAAATACTTAAATACTCCAGAATTAGCAGAAGATGATATAACAAAGTTGTCGGCATCTTTAAAAACTGTAAAAAGTATCATAACAACTACTTCTTTTGATAAAGAAGAAGCTTTAAATAATGCGATTGTAATAGTAGAAAAATACTCTCTTGATAAAGATAAATTTTTAGAAGTTTATGAAAAACATTTTGAAACAATTCTCGCATAAAAAAGTATTTGGAAATTTTCCAAATACTTTACTTTTTAAGCTAAAATTTATTTTCTTTTTGTATAATCTCAACTCAAATAAATGGCCAGATAGCTCAGTCGGTAGAGCAGAGGACTGAAAATCCTCGTGTCGGCGGTTCGATTCCGTCTCTGGCCACCACTTAGCCTACTATTTCGTAGTTTATGCCTTCTTCAAAAAGTATTCCATCTATTCCTTTATCTGCACACCATAAGATATCATTTTTATCACTGCTGTATAGAAGTACTTTTGCATCGAACATATATTCATCAGCATATTTTTGAGCTTTTTCAATAGTTGATTTATCGCATATTATGTATGAAGCCCCATTTGCTGAGGCAAATAGTACATCTTTTAGTTCATCGCATATTAAGGCAAATGGTATTTGGTTTGATTTGCATTGTTTACAAAGCTCTAACTTAGAATCTGAGTATTCAAAAATAACAGTTGAATTTGTAGGGGTTACTTCTATATCTTCATAAGTTTTTATAAAGTAAAAAGGTTTTGCATCGACCTCTCTAACTCCTATTATAAGCATCTACACACTCCTTTGAACAAAAGTACTTTCCATCCATCATAATGGCTTCATCTATACTTACATAAGTTTTACACTGATGACATTCTACAACTGTATCTGCATCTATCTTCTTTTTATTTTTTGAAGAAGTCGTATTTGTTGTATTTATAATTTTTCTTTTGAAAAAAGATATATATATAAAATAAAGTATTGCCCCTAATATTAAAAGTTTTAACATATATTATTTCCTTATTATTAAGTAGTTTAGTGAACCATTTTTTATTATCTCATAATTTTTTAAATCTTTTATTTCATTTTGTAGATTTTCACCTTTATATAACAAAAGAGTTACACCTTCTTTGATAAAAGAGGAAGAAATTTTTAAAAGTGTATCAACTTTACTTACTGCTTTAGAAGTTATCACATCTACATCAAAGCTTTCTATATCTTCCACTCTTTGTGAAATAATGGTTACATTTTTTAGGTTATAAGTTGATTTTATAAGGTATAAAAATGCTACTCTTTTTTGCAGAGGCTCAACTAAAAAAAACTCTATATCAGGATGTTTTATAGCTAAAACCATCCCAGGAAATCCAGCTCCAGTTCCTATGTCTAAAACTTTTTTTGTATTTTTAAATCTTTTAAAAGGATATATTGAATCTTCTATATGAAACATAACTTCTTTTTTATTTTTAGCACCTGTTAGTTTATGTGTTTTGTTGTATTTTAGTAGTAAATCTATATATTTGTTGTAAATCATAGCAAGATTATATCTAAATCTATTAAAAATTATTATTTTTTGGTCGATATGGGGTTAAGATAAAATTTTTAAGGAGAAAATGTGTTTTCATTTGCAAAAGAAAAATCAGTAGATATGGGTGTACATAACCGAGAGTTAGAAGCTTTAAGAAGAGAAAATAATACTCTTAAAAGAGAGTTAGAGAGTTTAAAAACAAGTTCATCGGCTTGTGAAGTTCAGGTTAGCAAAGATGATAAGTTAAGAGAAGTATTAGCAATTTTGCTAGAAAGTTATGAAGATGGTGTTAGTTTTTTACAATCAACGATAGAAGAAAATTTAGAAAATCTTGATGAAATAAATGGATTAAATGGGGAAACAACAAACAAAGTTTTAAGTATCAATAATAGTACTCAAAATATAGTATCTTCAGTGGAACGAATCCAACAATACACAGCTCAATTAAGTGATGATTCACAAAGTTTAAATGATAGTGTTATGTCGATAGCTCAAATCATAAACCTGATAAAAGATATATCAGACCAAACAAATCTACTAGCACTAAATGCAGCTATAGAAGCAGCAAGGGCTGGAGAGCATGGAAGAGGATTTGCCGTAGTTGCTGATGAAGTTAGAAAACTAGCAGAGAGAACTCAAAAAGCTACTCAAGAGGTAGAGATAAATATAAGTGGACTAAAACAAAACTCAAACAATATGATAGAAATAAGTGAAACTTTTAACAATGAATCGGTAAATATATTAAATGTACTTGAAAGTTTCAAAGATGATATAGACTATGTGGTAGATAATACTGCTGATATCACTAAAAAAACAAAAGCTGTAACAGACCAAATCCAAGTGAGCAATGGAAAAATAGACCATATACACTTAAAACTAAAAGCATATCAAGGACTATTTGATAACAAAGTTTATGATATAAGTGATTATACAAGTTGTAGATTTACAAAGTGGTTTAGTAAGTTTTCTCAAGAAGAGTTAAAAGATGCAAAAAATGAAGTAAAAAAGATAAATGAGCATCATAAAAATGTTCATGATAAAGGTATTGAGATTATGGATGATATAAAAAATGAAAAGCTAGAAAATGTACTTGAACCTCTAAAATCTATGGAAAACTCATCTAAAATAGGTTTTGAAACACTTTTAGAAGTAGTAAAAAGATAGGGAGTTAAAAATGAAAAATATGTCGATAAAGATAAAACTTTTGATTTTATCTCTTGTGCCACTTTTGATGCTTGGATACTTAACAGTAGATCAAGCTGTAAGTGGTTATAAGTATAAACAAAAGTTAGCAAATACACAAGAGTTAGTTGAACTTAGCAAAAAAATATCTTTAATGATACATGAAACCCAAAAAGAAAGAGGTGCAAGTGCAGGATATACTGGAAGTGGTGGAGAAAAGTTTAAAACTATACTTCCAAAACAGAGAAAATTAACAGATAAAAGAGTTAAAGAGTATCTGTCTTTTATAAAAGGTATTGATTTTTCTAAGTATGATGAGCTTGGCAGTAAAGTCCAAAAAACAAAAGATTTTCTATCCAAACTTAGTGATAAAAGAGCAAAGATAACAGCTTTAGAGCTTCCATTAAAAAGTGTAGTTGGTTACTATACAAAGATGAATGCTTCTTTTTTAGATGTAGTTAGTGGGGTAGCAAAATCATCTCCTAGTAATGAAGTTACAAAAGAGTTAGTGGCATATACAAGCTTTTTAAAATCAAAAGAGAGAGCAGGAATAGAGAGAGCAGTTTTAAGTGGAGTTTTTGCAAAAGATGCTTTTCCAGCTGGTTTTTTTGCAAAGTTTATAAATCTAGTTGCTAAACAAGATGCTTATATGGATGGATTTTTATCTATGGCAAATAAGCACTTAGTTGAGTTTTATCATAAAAAGATGAATAACCCAGCAGTTGCTGAAGTTCAAAGGATGAGAAATATAGCTATCCAAAAAGCAAGTACAGGTGGTTTTGGAGTTGATAGTGTTTACTGGTTTAAAACTATCACAAAAAAAATAAATATTTTAAAATCTATAGATGATGAGATAGCAAGTGATATAACAAAACTTATTTCAAAACAACAAGGTGCTGTTTATAATGAGGCTATCGGTGGCTTTTTGAGTATGATTTTTTTGATAGTATTTGCATTTATAGTTGTAAGAGATATACAAAGAAATATATATGAGTTAGATGAATTTATAACAGATATGGCTGAAAATAAAAACTTTTCAAAAAGAGTAGAGATAACAAGTGAAGATGAGTTTGGAAAGATACAAGAGTCGCTAGTAAAACTAATGGAATCTTTGAAAGAGGCTATAAATGAAGCTAAAAGAGGGGCTAGTGCAAATGATGGTATAGCAAATTCTATAGTTGAAAATTTTGCTAAAATTTCACAAAATATTCAAAAAGAGACAGGAGCAGTTGAACTTGTAACAAAAAGTTCAAGTGATCTTCAAGATATGTTAAATGAAACTAAAGAAGAAAGTGCAGTTACCAAACAAAAAGTAGTAGAAGCAAAAACAAGAATAGAAGGTGCTAAAAAAGTTATACTTCAAACTATGGAGCAAGTTGAGCTAAACTCTCAAAGTGAGCATGAGATAGCAGATAAACTAAATGAGTTAAGCAATGAAGCTGAGCAAGTAAAAAGTGTACTTTCTATCATAGGTGATATAGCAGAGCAAACAAACCTCCTTGCACTAAATGCAGCAATAGAAGCAGCAAGGGCTGGAGAACATGGAAGAGGATTTGCAGTTGTAGCTGATGAAGTTAGACAACTAGCTGAGAGAACTCAAAAATCACTAGTAGAGATAAATGCAACTATAAGTGTGATAGTACAATCAATCCTAGATGCAAGTGGGGCTATGAATAACAACATAGAAAACATAGAAAAACTACTTGTAAACAGTGAAAAAGTACAAGGTGAAATGGAAGAGATCCAAGAAAATATGGATAGTGTTTACGGTGCGATAGATACAACAAATGAAGCAATAGATACTTCAACAAAAACTATGAAAACTTTTGAAAAACATCTTAAAGAAGTTATAAATATAGCTGATGACAATGATAGTAAAATAAAAACAACTGAAGAGGTAACAAGCCAAATAAGTTCTACTTCAAAAAGACTTATAGAGTCTTTAGGACAGTTTAGAACTTAAGGGCGCCTCTAAAAATAGGTGATACCCACAACATCTCTAGCTTTTCTCTAGGCTAAGCACTCTTTTGCAGTACTAGCTAGGCTAATTCAAAAAAGAGTAACGACACATAGAGGAAAGCTAGAGATGCCCTTCGGGTGGGCAATGCAAATGCAATCTTGCACAAGATATTTAAGTCATCTTAGCTTAGGCTAGGATTCATAAATCTCTTGCACAGTCTTACATTTGCATTGACCATTGTGGGTATTACCTATTATTAGAGGTGCCCTTAATACAAAAAGCCAAATACCCAAAGAGGTATTTTGGCTTTAAATCCTATCTCAATATCATCACTTACTACAAAAGAGTTAGATAGGTCTTTAACTTGCTCAAAACCTTTGTTTTTTCCACCTATTTCAACAGTATAAGTTTCATTTACTAAAAAGTCCCCTTTATTTACATATTCTATTTTATTATGGCTATATAGCATACTTACGAAAAAAGTTTCTCTGATGTTTCCTATGTTTTTGTTAAAACAAAGAGCATTGAAAAGGTTAGTGTTGTTTAGGTAGAGTTTGTCTGTTTTTTTTAGATTTTTAAATCTTTTTGCTTCATGTGTTATGTAGTGAATTAACTCAGCTTTTGATAAATATCGTAAATATTTGTAAAGAGTAGGTTTTGTAATCCCCACATTTTTGGCTAATTTTTCTAAACTTATCTCTATAGGATTTGATACACAGATAGAAAGAAGAAGCTTTTTTAAAGAGATAATTTTTGCACTATCTATGTTTGCTACACTTGTTAAGTCAGTGTATAGGATAGTATTTATATTTTCATTTATCTTATCAATATAGCTTTGTTCATCTTCAAAATAGTATGGATAAGTTCCTACATCTAAAAACTCTTTAAAATACTTTAGTATTTTTTTATTTGGTAGAGTGTCTATGATAGTATTTGCTATGTTTTCATGATCTGAAAATATCTCTTTTAGTTCAAAACTTGGTAGTTTTGTATCTTCTTTTAGTTCTATAAACTCTCTAAGAGAAAGAATAGGAAGATGAAACATAGCATATCTTCTAGTAAAATCAGCATTTGTAAGTTCAACTGCACTACTTCCACTAAAATATACTTTGATATTTAAAAAATCATATATAAGTTTTATTTGGATTTGAAAATCTTTGATTTTATGTATCTCATCTATGACTATAACTTCTCCACCATATTTTGAAAAAGTTTCTACAAAATCAAAGAGTGAAATTTCATAAAATATAGGATGATCACAGTTTATATACAACTTTTCACTCTCATCAAAATCTAAAGACTTTAAAAGTTGAAGTAAAAGTGTTGTTTTCCCAACACCTCTACTTCCATAAAGTCCTACTATTTTTGATTTTGAAGATTTTATCTTTGGGAGTAAAAATCTTTGATATTTTGGTAAAGGTTGATTGAGCTTAAGTCTATAAAGTTGTTTAGCATTTTCTAAAATATTTTCCATTTTACTATCCTAACAGTTTATCGTAAAATGTATTTTACTAAAAAATAGTAAAAAAGTAAAGAGTAGTTACAAAAGATGTTTCATCTTCTCTTTCTTAACTTTCAAATACTCCTCATTATGAGGGTTTTTTCCAACTTTTATAGGTAATCTTTCCACTATTTGTATATCTTTTAAACTCTCTATTTTTGCAGGATTGTTTGTAAGAAGTTTTATTTTTTTTATACCAAAGTAATCAAGTATATACTCAACCATTTCATAAGTTCTCTCATCATCACTAAAACCTAGTTGATGGTTAGCTTCTACTGTATCTAAGCCTTTGTCTTGAAGAGCATAGGCATTTACTTTATTTAAAAGTCCTATATTTCTACCCTCTTGCCTTAGATAAATTACCATACCTCCCTCTTTGTTGATAGTCTCAAGTGCAAAGTCTAACTGCTCTCCACAGTCGCACTTTAGGCTACTTAGGGCATCTCCTGTTAGGCACTCGCTATGGACTCTAACTATGGGTGTATCACTCAAAGGTTCTTTGAAGATAACAAGATGCTCTTTTTCATTTTGTTTGAAAGATTGTATCTTAAAATTTCCGTGTTTTGTTGGTAAATTTGCTATATTTGATATGGTTATATTACTTAACATGAGGCGAATTATATATATTTTTGCTAAAATAAAGGTTTTTTAGAAGAATAGAAGGATTTTATATGTTTAAAAGATTTAGAAGATTAAGAATAAACCCAGTTTTAAGAGATTTATTAACTGAGACTAAACTAACTACGGATGATTTTATATACCCTCTTTTTATCAAAGATGTTGAGGGAAATTATAGAAAAGAGATAGATTCTATGCCTGGAGTTTTTCAACTAAGCATAGATGAGGCTATAAATGAGTGTGAAGAGTTAAAAGCTCTTGGGTTAAAGTCTATAATCCTTTTTGGAATTCCAAAAGTAAAAGATAGCATAGGAAGTGATGCACTTTGTGAGCATGGAATCATCTCAAAAGCTATAAAAGAGATAAAAAAAGCTCATCCAGATATGTTTGTGATAAGTGATCTTTGTTTTTGTGAATACACAGATCATGGGCATTGTGGTATTTTAGATAAAAAAATAGAAAGTGTGAACAATGATGCAACTTTAGAGATTTTAGTTAAACAAGCTCTTATCCATGCAAAAGCTGGAGTGGATATGATAGCTCCAAGTGGTATGATGGATGGTATGATAGAAGTTCTAAGAAAAGCATTAGATGAAAATGGATATGAAAATATTCCTATTATGAGTTATTCTACAAAATTTGCATCAGCTTATTATGGTCCTTTTCGTGATGTAGCAGAATCATCTCCTAGTTTTGGAGATAGAAGAAGTTATCAAATGAACCCAGCAAACAGAGATGAAGCTATACTGGAAAGTTTAGAAGATGAAAAAGAGGGAGCAGATATTCTTATGGTAAAACCTGCTTTAGCTTATTTGGATATCATAAGAGATGTAAAAAATTCTTCAAAACTTCCTCTTGCAGTTTACAATGTAAGTGGTGAGTATAGTATGCTAAAAGTAGCTGGAAAAGCTGGAGTTATAGACTATGAAAGAGTAATGATGGAAACACTACTTGCTTTTAAAAGAGCTGGAGCTGATATCATCATAACTTATCATGCAAAAGAGGCTGCTAAGCTTTTAAAGGAAATAAAATGAGACACTTTTTAACTATAAACGACTTTAGTAAAGATGAGATTTTAGAAATAATAGACCTAGCTTTTAAAATAAAAGAAGAGACTAAAAATGGCGAATTAAAGCCATATATGAAAAACAAAACTTTAGGGATGATTTTTGAAAAAAGTTCTACTAGAACTAGAGTTAGTTTTGAGGTAGGTATCTATCAACTTGGTGGTCATGGATTGTTTTTAAGTTCAAATGATACTCAACTTGGACGGGGAGAGCCGATGAAAGATACGGCTAGAGTTTTAAGTCGTATGGTCGATATGGTTATGATTAGAACATTTTCACAAAAAAAGCTTGAAGAGTTTGCATCTTTTTCATCAGTTCCAGTTATAAATGGATTAACTGATGAGTATCATCCGGTGCAGTTGATGGCAGATTTTATGACATTGAGAGAGCATGGGATAGATAATCCAGTAGTAGCTTATGTAGGAGATGGAAATAACATGACTCACTCTTGGTTGATGTTAGCTAGTAAGCTTGGTTTTGAGCTTAGGGTTGCTACACCTAAAGGGTATGAGGTTGATAGTGAGATTTTACAAAAAACTTTAACATTTGCTAAGCAAAGTGGAGCAAAGATAGTTATCTCTCATGACCCAAAAGAAGCAGTTAGTGGAGCAAATGTTGTTACTACTGATACTTGGATTTCTATGGGACAAGAGGATGAAAAAGAGCAGAGAATAAAAGATTTTAGTGGATTTATGGTTGATGATAGTTTGATGAGTTTGGCTGATAAGGATGCTATATTTTTACATTGTTTACCAGCTTATAGGGGATATGAAGTAAGTGAAGATGTTTTTGAAAAGCACTCTGATGTTATATTTGACGAGGCAGAAAACAGACTTCATGCACAAAAGGGTATAATGGTATGGTTAGACAAAACAAGGGGATAGTTGTGGCTGATGATAAAACTTTACAAAAGATAAACAGACTTAGCTCTGCTATGGGATTTAGCAAAGATAATCAAATCCTTTTAGAGATGAAAGATACTGAAGATGAAAATATCAAAGAGATTCATTTAAAAAGTGGAAAGTTTGATAGTGAAGAGCCTTGGTTTGTAGTTGATGAAAAGGATGATAAAAAAGCTTATGCAGTGTTACCACTTGATGCTTTTAACAAAGTGATAGATATACTTAGAGATGTTCAGCAAGAAAACTTTAACTTAAAGCTTGAAAAAAGTATTTGGAAAGAGGTTCCTGCTGATTTTGAAGATGTTTGGATAGTAGCTATGGATCAAGTGAAAAAACTTGTAGATAAGCAAAATCCAGATAAACCTATATCCATAGATATAGATAGATTAGTTAGTAATATAAAAAAAGAGCATCCAAATCTTTTTGTAAATATGAAAAATTTTTTTCCACCACTTTTACAGTAAAATATAGTTAGGATACATTATGATAGATTTTGAAAAGTTCACAAAGTACTCAAAACCAGGTCCCCGATATACTTCTTATCCAACAGCGTTAGAGTTTAGTTCAAAGTTTGGTTTTTCTGACCTTAAAAAGGAATTTGAAAACCAAGATAAAAAAAGACCACTTTCTCTTTACTTTCACTTACCATTTTGCAGAAGTGCTTGTTACTTTTGTGGATGCAATGTAGTTTATACCTCCAAAGAGGATAAAAAAGAGAGATATATAGAATACTTAGAAAAAGAGATGAAGATTTTAGCTTCTATGTTAGATACCAAAAGAGAAGTTATACAGCTTCATTTTGGTGGTGGAACTCCTACTTTTTTTTCTTCTGCTCAGTTACAAAGAGTTATATCTCTTATAAAAAGTACATTTTTTAACTTTACTAAAGATGCTGAGATAAGTTGTGAAATAGATCCTAGATTTTTTACAAAAGAGCATATGGATGTTTTAAAGGAAGGTGGATTTAATCGTATAAGTTTTGGAGTTCAAGACTTTGA
This sequence comes from Campylobacterales bacterium, assembly GCA_027055005.1. Taxonomy (GTDB): domain Bacteria; phylum Campylobacterota; class Campylobacteria; order Campylobacterales; family QNZT01; genus SZUA-1377. Next base: position 4,266 of record JALUNR010000160.1, on the reverse strand, counting down.
TCCAAAAGTTCAAGAGGCAGTTCATAGAGTTCAAAGTTATGAAGTTACTAAAAATGCTATCACATTAGCAAGAGAGGGTGGAGTAGAGTCTGTAAATATAGATCTTATATATGGACTTCCATATCAGAGTTTTGAAACTTTTAAAAAGACTCTTGATTTAGCAGTATCTTTGGATGGGGATAGATATGCAGTTTTTAACTATGCCCATGTTCCTTGGATGAAAAAGACTATGAGAAAGATAGATGAAACAACTCTCCCAGACCCCAAAGTAAAACTTGAGATTTTAAAATATACGATAGATTTTTTTGAAAATAATGGCTATAAAATGGTAGGTATGGATCACTTTGCAAAACCTGATGATGAGCTTTTCTTGGCTATAGATAAAGGGGAACTTCATAGAAACTTCCAAGGATATACCACAAAAGGTGGAGCAGACCTTATAGGGATAGGACTTACAAGTATCGGAGAGGGAAAAGACTACTATGTGCAAAACTTTAAAGATATGAAAGAGTATGAAAAAGCTATAGATAGTGGAATTTTGCCAGTTGAAAGGGGTATCAAACTAAATGATGATGATGTACTTAGAAATCATGTAATCATGGAACTTATGAGTAACTTTAAACTTGATATAAAAAGAGTTGAAAAAGAGTTTGGTATAGATTTTAAAGAGTATTTTGCTGATGGACTTAGTGGGCTAAAAGAGTTTGAAGATGAGGAGTTAGTAACTGTAAGTGATAATACTATCACAGTATCTCCAACAGGAACTATGCTTATAAGAAATATAGCTATGAATTTTGATGCTTATCTTAAAAAGATACCAGAAAAAAATAGACGATTTAGTAAAACGGTGTAGATATGGCTGGATTTGATTATAATAGTATAAGTGATGAGTGTATAAAGTGTGGAAAGTGTATTCCTAACTGTACTATTCACTTAGTAAATCCTGATGAAACTACATCTCCTAGAGGATTTTTAGATCTTTTGGGAGCTTATCAAAGAGGAAATTTGGATCTAGATCATAATGCTAAGAGTATATTTGAGAGTTGTTTTTTATGTACTACTTGTGTAACAGAGTGTCCCAACTCTCTTCCTACTGATATGGTTATAGAGCAAGTAAGAAATGATATACGAAAAAAGTATGGACTTTCTTGGTATAAAAAGCTTTTTTTCTATCTGTTAAGACATAGAAAAGTGATGGATTTGTTAGCTAGATTTGGTTATGTTTTTCAAACTTGTGGTTTTAAGATAAAAGAGGAAATAAACTCTATGGCACCTCGGTTTTATCTGCCAATTTTAAAGAAAAACAGAGTTATTCCTATGGGTGCTAAAAAAAGTTTTTTAAATTCTCATAAAGAGAATGTTATAGATAATGGTGGAGATAAAAAAGTAGCACTATTTATAGGATGTTTGGCAAACTACTCATATACAAATGTTGGGGAAAGTTTGCTTTTTATATTAAAAGAATTAGGTATTAGTGTAGATTTGATAAAAGAGCAAAGTTGTTGCGGTGCTCCTGCGTATTTTACAGGGGATTTTGATACAGTCGATGTTTTGGCAAAAAGAAATATAGAGTATTTTGAAAGTTTTATAAATGAGGTCGATGCAATTATTATTCCTGAAGCTACTTGTAGTGCTATGATAAAGATTGATTATGAACACTTTTTTTATGATCAACCCCAGTGGCAAAAAAGGGCAATAGCTTTGAAGGATAAAATCTTTATGGCAACAGAGTACTTGGAAAAAAATACAAAGTTAAAAGAGTTGTTAGCTTCAAAAAACAAAAAACTAGACGAACTTATAACTTACCATGACCCATGCCATGCTAAAAAAATGCAAGGCATACATAAAGAACCAAGAGAACTTTTAAAACAAAACTACCAAATTAAAGAGATGAGTGAAAGTGATAGGTGTTGTGGATTTGGTGGTGTTACTATGCAAACTGAAAAGTTTGAGTTTGCAAAAAAAGCAGGACTTCCAAAAGCATATATGATAAAAGATACAAAAGCGAGTATTGTAAGTAGTGAGTGTAGTGCATGTCGTATGCAGATAACAAACTCATTAAATGATGCTAAAGTAGAAGCAGTTTTTAAAAATCCGATAGAATTGGTAGCAGAGGCACTTCGTTAAAACTTAGTGCCACAACTCCCACTACAACTCTTTGGTTTACCTCTATTTTTATACATATCTCTTAAACTAATAATTACTAAATATAAACAATAAACCCATAAAATATTCATAATAATATTTTGCCTATAATCTAATTCAAAATATAGGATAGGAAGACCTAATACAATAGGCCACTTTAAATAATGGAAAAACAGTATCCAACTACCATAAAGATCTTTTAGTATTTTTTTCATAGTACTATTTTTACACACTCTTCTTTTTTTAACTCTTCATAAATTGCAACTCTATCATCATCACTATGTACTAAAATAGTTACTTTGAAACTTTCATAAGTTTTATCTTTACTTTTATTTGAATTTTCTACTTTATACTCTCTTTTTCCTATCACATTTTCCATCACATGATGGATTTTGCAATGAGAATTTATGATAACTTTATATGGCCAAAAAGTTGGATAAGTTATCTCTACCTTTTTATCTTTCAAATTTACCACTTTTTCCTCCCTCTTTACTTAAAAGTTTGATTTCACTTATAACCATAGTTTTATCTATCGCTTTTGCCATATCATATATAGTTAAAAGTCCAACTGAAACACCTGTTAGAGCTTCCATCTCTACTCCAGTTTTTCCTGTAAGCTTTGCAGTTACTTGAAGCTCAAATCCAGGTAAGTTTGGTAATTCTACTATATCAGTGTTAACACTAGTTAACATCAAAGGATGACACATAGGTATAAGAGTACTAGTTTGTTTCGCTCCACAAATAGCTGCTATAACTGCCGTTTGTAAAACAGGTCCTTTTTTTGTTTGGTTTGACACTATCATATCATATGCTTTTTGACTCATAGAAATCTGTCCACTCGCAACTGCTACTCTTGTAGTGTCGTCCTTTTTTGTAACATCTACCATCTTTGGTCTATCATTTTGGTCTAAATGTGTTAGTTTCACTTATGTCCTTTCTCATTTTTGTCGTTATTGTACTATAATAACAATAAAAGGATTTGTCATGAGAAGAGTTTTTATTTTAATATTTTTTTTAGTCAATTTTGTTTTTGCAAAAGATATTTTATTACCCGTGTTAAATAATAATGGAGTACAATTAAAAGTTAGTATAAATGATAAAAATATTTTATTTAAAGATTATCCAAACAAATATGTGATATTAGAGTTTTTTGGATATAGATGTCCTAGTTGTTACTATGAAACATCACATCTAAAAAGTATTGAAAAAGACAATCCTTTTATAAAGGTAGTTTCAGTACATATGGATACTTTATCAGATGAAAAGTTGGATGATTATATATTTGAAAATGGTATAAATTATCCAGTTGTTCCATTTACCTATGCTTATGACTTAGATAAATTTGCTAGATATGTTGAGCCTAGATGGGGCGGTGCTATACCTTTTATGATGCTTATAAATAGACAAGGCAGAGTTATAAATACTTTTTTGGGTATTATTAGTGAAGAAGATATTATAAAATCTATAAAGAGAAATGATGTAATATTTAAGTAGGAGGGACTTTGAAAATCATATCCAAACCGATGGGAGATTATCAAACAAACTGTTATATAGTTTCCAATTTTAATCAAGAAATTATCATAGACCCAGGGATTGGCGCGGTTGATTGGGTTTTAAAAAATGTAAAAAATCCAGTAGCAATCTTAAATACTCATGGGCATTTTGACCATATTTGGAGTAATACCCAGTTAAAAGAGAAGTTAAATATTCCTATTTATTGTCCAAAGGATGATATTTTTATGTTAGAAAATGATCCTTTTTCTCAAGGCACACCAAAAAGTAAAGCAGATGTGATAGTAGAGGTCGATGCAACTTATAAAATAGCCAATATGGATGTTAAATTTTTGCATTTCCCAGGACATACTCCAGGATGTTCAGTGATACAGATAGAAGATAGTTGGTTTAGCGGGGATTTTATATTTGAAAATTCTATTGGTAGAGTTGATTTTCCATACTCTTCTCCAAAGGAGATGAAAAAAAGTATAGAAAAGTTTTTAAAAATAAACTATGATAAAAAAGTTTATACAGGACATGGAAACCCAACCACTATAAAAGTAGAACAATCAAGAATAGGAGTATGGTTGGATTATCTATAAAAAAAATTTGAGTGCAAAACTAAAT
>JALUNR010000159.1 GCA_027055005.1 Campylobacterales bacterium | reverse complement strand
CTCTTTTTAAAACCTTTTATATTTTTTCTTTCTATTGCTATAACTTCTTTAAAATCTTTTTGCTCTTCTTCTGAATTTGAATACAAATCAAATTTATCATCTATAACATCTAACTCATCCCTATCCTCTTTTGGTATATCTCCTATGGAGATTTTATTTTCTATCATCTTTTTATATCCATAATAAGAAGAAATAGTTACTAAAAGAGAAGATATGAATCCTAACTGAGAACTAATAAAAAAGTTATATCCTTTAAAAAAAGAACCAATAACTAAAATTATATCAACTACAATAAAATATATTAAAAGCTTTTTAATACTCATCTTCATCGTCATCATATTTTTGAGGCTTATAGTTATATTTTGGATCATCTTTTAGTTTATCTAACTCTTTTTTTTGCTTCAAATAAGCTTTTCTAATATTTAAAAAAGCTCCACCTATTCCCCAAAATACACCAAGCCACAAAAGCCAACTAAACCCAAAATACTTTTTCATTAAAAGCCCTGCACCAACACCTAAAAGTACCGCTACTACGATAGATATACCTAAAGAAAGTTGTTCAGCCCCCTCTATAATTTTTCCATATTTTGGTTTTTTATTTTCATTCATGATATTTTCTTAAATACTTTTTTTGCTTTTTTTATAACTTTATCTATTATTTTTTTATCCATTGAAGTACAGATAAAACCTGTTTCGTATTGACTACAAGCAAGATATACACCTTCATTTAACATACCTTGAAAAAAAGATGCAAAAAGTTTTGCATTACTATTTTGGGCATCATCAAAGTTTTTTACTTCACTAGAATTAAAGAAAAAGCCAAACATACTTCCTCTTACATTAGTTTGGATATTTATTCCAACCTCTTTTGCACCCTCTTCAAATCCTCGCATCAATCTAGTAGCTAAAAATTCTAATTTTTCATAAATTTTTTCATTTTTTAAAAGGATATTTAAACTTTTATTTCCAGCACTCATTGCAACTGGATTTCCACTTAAAGTTCCTGCTTGATAAACATCTCCATCAGGAGAAAGTTTATCCATAATTTCATTTCTTGCTCCAAATGCACCAACAGGCATACCCCCACCGATAACTTTTCCAAAAGTAATTATATCAGCTTCTATTCCAACTAATCCACTAGCTCCTTTTAAACTTGCCCTGAATCCACTCATAACTTCATCAAATATTAAAAGAGTTCCATTTTCTTTACACAAAACTTTTAACTCTCTTAAAAATTCTATATCTGCTGGTACAAGTCCCATATTTCCTGCTATTGGCTCTATGATAACACAAGCAATATCTTTTGAATCAAAAAAACATTTTTTTACACTCTCTATATCATTGTACTTTGCCAATAAAGTGTGTTTTGTGAAATCTTTTGGAACACCAGGTGAACTCGGAGTTCCAAAAGTAGCAGCACCACTTCCAGCACTAACTAACAGTGAATCACTATGTCCATGATAACATCCTTCGAATTTCACTATATCATCTTTTTTAGTAAAACCACGAGCCAATCTTATCGCACTCATTACAGCTTCTGTTCCACTACTTACAAATCGTACTTTATCAATATTTGAGAAAAGATTTACTATTTTTTTTGCTAATTTTGTTTCTATTGTTGTAGGTGCTCCAAAACTTAAACCTTTTTTACTAGCTTTTATAACTGCCTTTTGAATACTTTTATTTGCATGACCATGTATAAGTGGCCCCCAACTTTGAACAAAATCGATATATTTATTACCATCTATATCTTCTATATAAGGACCATTCCCTCTTTTTATAAATATAGGAGTTCCACCTACACTTTTATATGCTCTAACAGGAGAATCCACCCCACCAGGAATAAATTCTTTTGCTTTTTTAAACTCTTTTATACTATTTTCTAGTTTCATTATTAT
>JALUNR010000158.1 GCA_027055005.1 Campylobacterales bacterium | reverse complement strand
TTTAGACAATGCAAATAGATTAGATATTACCGGAGGAAATGTATATATGGCTGATAAATTAGGAATCGGAACAACTTCACCATCTAAAAAATTAGATGTTGCTGGAGATATTAATTTCACAGGAAATCTTTATAAAAATGGTTCTCTATATAATAATGATAATGTTACAAAATTAAAAAGTTCAGGACCTTCTCAAATAACAAATTCAACAACACCTACTACTTTAGGGCAAGGATATATGAAGCATAATTTTATTAGTGACTTTGATGGGGGAGGAAGTGGTTACCGGTCAATTCTGAGTATTTCAGGATATACAAGTGGAAAAACATGGTCACAGTTAGCTTTTAATTATAATAGTGGAGATAATGCTCCAATGTATTTAAGAAATAATAATTATAATAATGATACTTGAGGTGCTTGAAAGAAAATATTAGACTCTAAAAACTCTGTAAAAACTTCAAGTGTATTACAGATTGATGGAACAGGAAATAGTTATATTCAAGGTAATGTCGGAATCGGAACATCTTCACCAACTGCTAAATTGGATATAAACGGAAATTTAAAAGTCACAACTCCAGGTACAGGTTGAATTGGAGGAAAGACCGGGTCTGGTGGTATAAATTCCTCAACACAACTAACAACAGGCTCGTATCATCCATTTATTAGACAAAAAACATCAAGCGGACATGTTATTAATTTAGGTGGTCTAGGTGATGATTGAGGATTCTTTGGTTATGATAAAGATAGAACTGCAAATGGTTATGATTTTAATATGACTGTTGATATGGGGACAAAAAGAGTTGGAATTGGAACAACTTCACCATCCAAAAAATTAGATGTTCATGGGGATATTAATTTCACAGGAAATCTTTATAAAAACGGTTCTTTATTTAATGCTTCACTTTGAACAGACAATGGTTCTTCAACCTATCTAACTCAAACAGGAGATAATGTCGGAATCGGAACAACTTCACCATCTCAAAAATTAACAGTATCGGGAAATACATATGCTACTGGTTATGGTCGATTTGATGGAGGAGTTCAGGTTGATGGGCATACAGCAATCGTTGGAGATAACGCTTCTCATTTAGCCACATACTCAAATAATGATCATTATGGGTATTTTGCAGGATACAGAAATGATGGAAAAAGAGGATTTTATTTAGGTTATGGAAATGGTTCATCAGTTGTTAATTTAGCTTTAGACAATGCAAATAGATTAGATATTACCGGAGGAAATGTATATATGGCTGATAAATTAGGAATCGGAACAACTTCACCATCTAAAAAATTAGATGTTGCTGGAGATATTAATTTTACAGGAAATCTTTATAAAAATGGAAATTTGTTTACATCTCCGTCAGCACCATATCATTCAGGGAGTGATTTTTCCGATGGGACATTAGTTTCAACATCCATTCCAGCAACTGCTCAAAATGGAGATTCGTTTGTTATTGAAATTTCTGGAAAAAGTTATAGCAATTCTAATGCACCATTTAAAGTTATTGCTCAAGGGTATCTTTATAATGATGGAATTATTGACTATTCAGGAATATCTTATGGTGGAGAATTTTCACCAAATATAAAAATATTTGAAGATGGTGGTGTTTTAAAATTTTGATGACCAAGAATATCTTACTGAAATTCATTTAATGTTTATGTAAGAAAAGCTGGAGGGGATAATATAAATAGAGTTACATCTATTACTAATTCAACAGAACCATCAGGAAATAAAAAAGTTACAGTTCATTTGCAAAAATCTATTCATGAAAATAATGCTGGTAATGTCGGAATCGGAACATCTTCACCAACTGCTAAATTGGATATAAACGGAAATTTAAAAGTCACAACTCCAGGTACAGGTTGAATTGGAGGAAAGACCGGGTCTGGTGGTATAAAT
>JALUNR010000157.1 GCA_027055005.1 Campylobacterales bacterium | reverse complement strand
TCTACATCTTTTTTTTGCGTAAAATTTAGTTTTTTATGTAACCAATTTGGCTTTCTTTGTACTTTTGTCATCCTATTAAAAACCTTTATTGTTTTAGTTATGTTAATTTTATTTAAGAAAGTAGCTAAATTATCATTTCTCCATTTTTAGTTTTTCTAACCTTATCTATCTTAAAACAAGCATTGGCTATTTTTCTTGGAGTTGTCTCGAGATATTCGCTTACAATTTTATGTATCGTTTTAAGCTCGTCTTTTGAGAAAAGTGTATCATCAAATTCCTCTTGCATTTTTATAAATTTTAGCTCGACAAACTTGTCTTTTACTTCTATTTCTATATCCAAATACTCCAAAAGCTCTTGAATAAGATATAGTCTTTCATCATCTTCGTCCAAGTCTTCTTCGTTAGCTATAATATCAAAAAGTTCTCCTAGTATCTTTGGTTTTGGACTTCTTGAGTCTTTTATGTAGTTGTCATTAAAAATCTTAGTATTACAGTGTTCAAGATGATTATAGTCCATCAAAAAAAGCATAGTGGAAAGCTTTTTATGGTTTAAATACTTGACTTGCTTGTGCAACATGTAGAGAACTACATTGGCGATTTTTGTCATATCACATGGCATTGGAATCCTTATTTTTAAGTACATAATCTTAGCATTAAAGACTTAAAGTGTTGATAAATTAGTGATTATCTTCTAATATAAAATATCTTGACAAATATTGCACCTTGTCGTATAATTATAAATATATATACGACAAAGGATTTTTATGAATACAAAAATAACACTTTATTCGGAGTCTCATTTGATAAACAAAATGAAACAGTATGCAAAACAACACAATACTTCTGTATCAAGGATAGTAACTAATTTTTTTGAAACTGTTATTAAAAAAGAGAGCAAGAGAAAATCAGCTCATTTAGAAAAAATATCAAAACTATATGGAATATTAAAGGATACAAAATCTAACAAAGAGGCTTATGTAAAATATTTAGAAGAAAATTACCTATGAAAATCTTACTTGACACAAATACCGTTTTAGATCTTTTACTTGAAAGAGAACCTTTTGTGGACTTTGCAGAAGAGATATTTGTTATGATAGAGGAACAAAAAATAGAAGGATTTTTATGCCCTACATCCATAACTACGATCTACTATCTTTTAAACAAAAATTTAGATAAAAAAAGATGCAATGATGCCATGAAAACTTTATTAAGCCTGTTTAACATAATAGAACTTAATAAAAAGATATTGCTAAAAAGCCTAGAAAACAGTGGAGTAGATTTTGAAGATAGCGTGATATGCACGAGTGCTAGTTTTGCAGATATTGATATCATCATCACTAGAGATAAAAAAGGATTTAAAAATTCAAAAGTAAAAGTTTTATCTCCTAATGAATTTTTAAGTACGCAATCTTAGAAAAGGTTAATTTCTATTTAGCATAAAATCATCAAACTTTTTTTCAATCTATCTTTTGTTTTTTTTGCAAGGGGGTTGATCCATATTGAAACACAAGGATTTTTGTTCTTTTTTGAGCGTTTATTATGATGTCGTATGGTTCGTTACAAAGTAAAAGCTCAAATTATCTCAAGTGTAATCTTGCTAGCTCCACTGATTTGTTGTATCTGCTACTGTTATATAGGTTTAGTTTCTATAAAATTTCTTTTAATTCTATCATTTGCTTGGTGTATATCCTATCCTGTAACCACCCCACTGTTTACCATTAACATAAATCGGTACAGATAAATCATGCATAATTTCTCCAGTATCTCTTTGATATGTTTGTAAAAGTAATCTTTTGTTATGACTACCACATCTCGCTCCTGTTTTGTCATCAAAAATTCTTTTTCCTCTATGCCCTACAAAATCTTTGTCATGGTCTCCTGTTAATTTTTGTGAAAATTTATTGTT
>JALUNR010000156.1 GCA_027055005.1 Campylobacterales bacterium | reverse complement strand
ATGTAGAAAGCTAGGATTGTATTTATGCTTATCTACCCAAATGCCTAAGGACATTCCAATTGGGACACTGAGTCAAATAGGAACTTTTTTTGTTCATAGAATAATCAATGAAAATGATAGAAATATAGTTGAAAAAGCAACAGCAAATATCAATAAAGCAGCTTTAAATTATTTGCCGATTTTGAGTGCTGGTGAAGTTTTAGTTGTAAGTGTTGATTTACCAATGCCAATAATTTTAAAAATTAAAAAACCAAATACAAAACCTGATTCTAGTACACCTTTTAAAAAAATGTTTCAACAAGGATAACCATGAGCCAAAACACACCCGAATATCTACAAAGTGAACTCCCAGCTATAGAGCTTTTCAAAAAATTAGGCTACAGCTATTTCGACGGCTCAAAAGAAGATCCAAGAAGCTCTATCAATGAAGTTATACTTGAAGATAGACTCAGAAGTTCACTTACAAAGATAAACCCGTGGCTCAAGGGTAATACCTTAGAAAAAGTGATACGTCGTATTACAACTGTGCAGGCTTCAACGCTCATGGAAGCAAATCAAACTATTTATGAACTCATAACTAAAAAAGACTCTATTACTGAGAAGCCTACACCTGATTCTCACCCAGAACCCGTTTTTATTATAGACTATGACAATATTGAGAATAATGATTTTCTCATAGTCAATCAAATGAAATATCATGGAGCTGGAAACAACTCCATACCAGATTTAGTAGTCTATATAAACGGCTTACCTTTAGCAGTTATAGAAGCAAAATCTCCCAAAGTTCCAATCACAGACGCTGTAAGTGATTTGGAGTATTATCAAAACAACTCCCCAAAACTTTTTCACTACAATCAAATATGCGTAGGTATAAATAAAGGCAAAGCTCTTTATGGAACCATAGGAGCTGCATATCAGCACTACTCAAAGTTTAAAACCGATTCTCTTGAAGAGATAAGTGCATTAGTAGTTAGAGTACCAACAGCTCAAGATATACTCATATACTCACTCTTTCAAAAGAGTGTATTACTCGACATTGTAAGAAACTTTACAATCTTTGAAGTGGATCAAGGAAGAACCATTAAAAAATTGCCTCGTTATCAACAACTTAGAGCCGTGAATAAAATTCTTCATAAATTAAAAACTGAAAATCAGGGTGGTGTTGTTTGGCACACAACAGGAAGTGGTAAGTCTATCTCAATGGTCTATCTTGCTATTAAACTCCGCCGTGAAGAAGCAGGCTTTGATAATCCAACTATTCTTGTTGTTACTGACAGGATTGATTTAGATAACCAAATAAGCTCAACTTTTAGACGAGCTGGATTTCCAAACACCAAGCAAGCTGCAAGTATAGGACACCTCAAAGAAGAGTTAAGAGATAGTTACGGTAAAACTCTTATGACTACGATTCATAAATTTCAAGAGAGAGCCGAAGAGAAAATTGATCCAAAAGATATAGAAGTTCTGAGTGATAAAGAAAATATATTTGTACTTGTTGACGAAGCTCATAGAACACAAGGCGGTATGACAGCTGCATATATGAGAGCTGCCCTACCCCATGCGAAGTTTATCGCATTTACCGGTACACCGATAGACAAAGAAAGCAAATCCACACTAAGAGAGTTTTATGGTGGTGATTATATTGATAAATATACCATTAAACAATCTGTAGAAGACGGTAATACTTTAGCAATCCGTTATCAAACCGGTATGCCTGAATATTTCATTGAAAAAGATCTTATGAATGAGGTTTTTAAAGCCTCTTTTGGTCATGAAAGCGAAGAGAAGCAAGCGAAATTAAAAAGTAAAGCTGCTTCATTAGATACATTTTTACTGGCACGCAGAAGAGTTGAAGAGATAGCAAAAAACATTATTAATCATTACAGAGAAAAGATATACCCTAATGGTTTTA
>JALUNR010000155.1:10181-26153 GCA_027055005.1 Campylobacterales bacterium | reverse complement strand
GCATTTTGCATCTCAAAGTGCAGTTCCTACTTTTAGGATGATAGTAGAGAGTATGATAGAGCAGGGGTTACTTAAACCACGTTCTAAATAAAAATTTTTCTTTTAAATATAAAAAATATTAGTGGCAGAAAGAAGAGATTTAACATAGTCGCGAATAGTAGCCCAAATCCTAGTGAAACTGCCATAGGTTGTAGGATTACTGATTGACCTTCAGCAAAAAAGATTAGGGTTGAGAGTCCTAAAATAGTTGTGATGGATGTAAGCATGATAGGGCGAAGTCTTTTTGTTGCATAGGATAAAAATTCCTCTTTATTAGTTGCATTTTTTAAAAAATCTATCATAATAATTCCATCATTTACAACAACTCCTGCAAGTCCAACTATTCCAACAAGTCCAGGCATTGTTAGATTTATGCCCATTAAAATATTTCCTACAAGTACACCAAATATTGATAATGGTATAGTGGATAGAACAACTAATGATAAAAATATACTATCAAACATCCATACAAGAGCTATAAAAATAAGGAAAAGTGCTATTATCCCAGCTTCAGTCATTTCTTTTTTTACTTTTTGATTCTCTTTTTGTTCACCTTTTATTATAACTTCTATTCCATCTTTCCTTAAAGTTTTTATAACTGCTTTTATCTTTTTCATCAGGGTACTTGATGTTAATATCTTTTTATTTAAGCTTCCTGTTATTGTCCATATTACAAAACCATTGTCTTTATAGATTGTAGAGAAAGTTTTTTTTGTTTTAATTTGGGATATATCCTTTAAAAGAACTTTTTTGTTTGAATTTGGTATAGGTATAGTGAGTGAGTATAAAGCATCTTTCTTATCTTTGTTAATATCTTCTGTTTTAACTTCTATGAGTTTTTTGTTTAGATACATAGTAGAAACTTTTAGTTTTAAAAACAGAGGTCTTAGTATATTTGCTAAGTATTTTTCACTGATACCTAAACTTTGTCCATAAGGGTTTATTTTAAAGCTTATTTCTTCTTCTCCCTCTTTTAAATCATTTGATATATTAAAAGTTCCATTTATATCTTGTATTGTATTTTGAAGTTTTATTAAGGCTGGTTTTACTTTTTTTGCATTGCCTATAAGTGATATTTCTATATCATTTTTTACTATACCAGCACCAGGAACAACAACTTTTAATTCTTCAAAATTTTTATTTTTTTGAAATTTTTTTATTAGATATTTTATTTTTTTTGCTATTTCATTTGCAGAATATTTTCTTAACATATCACTACTATCATATTCTGGAGAGAGTAGGGGATTTATAAATTTGTTAAATAATCCAACAGGAGATCTCTCATGTAAATTTACAAATATATGAAAATAGTTTGGTGAAATATCTGCTTTAAATTTATTTGTTATTTGAAGACCTGATATAGATGTAATAGAGGCAATATTAGTTTTATTCAAATTCTTTAAGAGTACTTTCTCTATTTTTGAAACTAATTCTTGAGTTTCTTCTAATTTATAATTTTTGTTTACTTTTCCTTTTACATATATTTGAGTAGTATCAAAATCTGGAAATAGTTGAAACTTGGATATTTTTAAAAGTCCAAAAGTCCCTAGAAGGATAGATACTAAAAATATAGTTATAAAAAATTTTGGACGGGATATAAGTTTTGTAAGTATAGTTTTGTATTTGTTCTTGAGTTTGTCCCACATAATTTCAGCTCTTTTTTCTTTTGCATCCTTTTTTAAAAATTCAAAGGAGTGTAAAGGAAGAAAGAAAAAAGCTTCAAAAAGTGAACTTAGAAGTAGTATGGTTATCATTATGGGGAGTATTTTCATAAAAACCCCCATTTCTCCACTCATAATAAGCATAGGTAAAAAGGCAAATATAGTGGTAGCAGTAGCTGTTAAAACAGCTGGGAACATTTCACTTGCACCATCAATCGCAGCTTTTTTAGGTTCAACGCCATCTTCTATATACCTTTGTATATTTTCAGCAACAACTATGGCTTCATCAACAAGCATTCCAAGGGCTATTAAAGCTCCTAAAAGAGATAGCATATTTAGTGAATATCCTAAATATTCAAGTGCTATTAACCCTACTAAAAAACTAACAGGAATACCTAAAGCTACTACAAAAGCTATTCTTGCATTTATAAATATATAAATACTTAAACTTACTAATATAAGACCAAAAATAATATTTGATATTACGGTATTTAGCCTATTTCTTATCCAAACTGAAGTGTCTGAATATATTGCTAAAGTAGTATTTGGATATTTTGCATCGTACTCTCTTAATATCTTTTTAATTTTTTTTACTAAAGTTATGGCATTTCCATTTTTTGATTTTGTAACATTTACAGAAATATTTTGTACTCCATTGAAGTGAGAAATTTCAGTAGAATCACTTAATTGGAACTTTATAGTGGCAATATCTTTTAAAAATACTTTTTTATTTGCGATAGTAATTAGTGTATTTTTTAAAGTGTCTATTTTTTTAAATCCACTATTTGTATTTAAAAAGATATGCTCTCCTTTTTGTTCTATATATCCAACTGGAAAAATATTTGATAGATTCGATAGTGCTTGTACAACTAAGGAAGTATTCAGTCCTAGTGCTTGTATTTTTTTAGAGTTTAGGTGAAAAACAAGTTCTTTATCTGCATCACCTCTTATATTTATATCACTTAAATCACTTAGGGAACTTAATTGTTTTTTGAGTTTATCTGCTATTTGCAAAAGTTTTTCTTTTTTTTGATGTGAAGAAATAGCAATAGTTACTAAAGGAAATGAGTTTTTTACTTTTTTTGCGATAGGTTCATTCATATCACTTGGTAAATCTTTTTTGATTTTTTGAATAATATCCTTTATATCACTTAATGTATCATCGATATTTGTACCATCTTTTAAAGTAGCTTTTATAGAAAACATACCAGTTTTTATAGTACTTTCTACTTCATCTATATCACTTAGATTTTTTAGTTCATCTTCTATCGGTGATACTGCTAAATTGTCTAGTATTTCAGGTGAACTACCAGCATAAAATCCTCTTATACTTATAGCATCAAGATTTGTTGGTGGAAATATCTCTTTAGGGATTTTATTGTAAGCAAAAGAACCCATAAGTATCAAAAATATTAAAAATATATGATTTAGTGTTGATTTTCTTATTGTAAATTCTATTATCTTTCTTAACATAGTTTAGAGTATATCAAAATATATTAAAAGGCATAGCTATAAGCCGAGTTTTGTATTTGATGATTATTTATCTAGGTTTGTTTTTACAAACAGACTCTAGCGAAGAGCATAAAATGTGAGATTTTTACCAAACTCTTCTTGCTACGGGTTAGGTTTACAAAGCTTCCAAGATTACTCAAGGAACTGGTGAGCTCTTACCTCACCGTTTCACCCTTACCACTTTAAAAAGTGGCGGTTTACTTTCTGTTGCACTTTTCTCTTAGGTTTCCCTAGTTGTCCTTTAGACAAAACCCTATCTCACAGTAGCTCGGACTTTCCTCTTCATACTGAAGCAATCATCTGCTATGCCTTAGTGGTAGTTTATCACTCTTTTCTTAAGAATTTACATCATCATTTTCACAATGATTGATATCTAATCTATGAAGTAAGTCATTAAAAAACGCTTCACTCTCCCTATGATAATCATCGTGAAATTCTAAACAAAATTCTCCTTCAAATTCAGCTCTTGGAGTTATTATCTTAGTAGGATAAATCTTATATTTTTTTATTAACTCATTAGTTGTGTCGAAAATCAACTCTTTTTGTTCTAAGTTAAAATACTCTAATTCTAATCTTGCATATCTCTCTTCCATCTCATGATGAGCTTTTATACATTTTATAGTTCCCATGTTTTCCCCTTTACATCCAGTCAATAAGTTTAGATACTTCACTTACTTCATAACATTTTAGTTTAGTATCCTCTAGTGGTAATTTTGGCACAATTGCTCTTTTAAAATCCTGAGTTTGAGCTTCTTTTAATCTAATATCAAGATTAAACACCTCTCTTACCTCTCCTGTTAGTGATACTTCTCCTAAAAAAATAGTATCTTTACTAACTTCTCTATCTCTAAAACTACTTACTATTGTAGTTATGATAGCCAAATCGGCAGAAGTTTCGTTTATCTTTATACCTCCACTGATATTTATAAAAACATCATATTCATTTAGTGGAAGGGAGAGTTTTTTTTCTAGTAGTGCTAAGAGCATATTTAGTCTATTTAACTCATATCCTGTTGAGCTTCTTTTGGGAGTTGGATATCCACTTCTTGTAACTAGAGCTTGAACTTCTACGATCAAAGGTCTGCTTCCCTCTAGCACTATCGTCAAAGCTGAACCAATAGTGCTAACTCCTCTAGTAAAAAATTTGCTTGATATATCTTTTGCGGTTGTAAGTCCATGTTTTGTCATCTCAAATATAGCAACTTCACTAGTAGAACCAAAACGGTTTTTAAATCCTCTTAAAAGTCTAAGTTCACGGTTACTATCTCCCTCAAAGTAAAGCACAGTATCTACCATATGCTCTAAAACTCTAGGACCAGCGATAGAACCTTCTTTTGTGATATGACCTATGATAAAAGTTGCTATGCCTCTGTCTTTTGCTATTCTCATAAGGGTAAAAGTTATATCTCTTACTTGTGAGACACTTCCTGGAGCTGAAGGGATTTTATTTGTATATATGGTTTGAATCGAGTCTATGATAAGAAGTTCATAACTGTTTTGATTTAACTCATCAAGGATTTTTTCTAACTCTATTTGGCTTAACATATATAGATTTTTTGTATTTGCAGAAAGTCGATTTGCTCTTAGTTTTATTTGTCCTAGCGATTCTTCACCACTAACATAAAGTGCTTTTTTACCACTTTTTGCTATGTTTGAACCTATTTTTAAAAGAAGAGTACTTTTTCCAACTCCAGGACTTCCCCCTATCAAAGTAAGGCTTCCTTTTACTATACCACCACCCAAAACCAAGTCCAGTTCACTATCGTTTGAAGAAAATCTATCTACTTTTTCTTCTTTGATATCTATTATACTTATGGCTTCAGATTCTGCTGAAGGGGATTTTGAAATGGTTTTTAAAAACTCTTTTTGTTGTTGATTTAGTTCTATAAAGCTCTCCCATACTCCACAGTTTGGACACTTTCCCATCCATTTTGCACTTTGATAGCCACAACTTTGACATTCATATAATAGTTTTGATTTTGCCAAAGCTACTCACTTATAAATATTTCATCTAAAATATCATCTACAAATTTTTCTTTGTTAAACTTTACCAAATCATCAGCACTTTCACCAGTTCCTACAAAAAGAATTGGTTTTTTAAGAGTATATGCGATGGAAAACAGAGCTCCACCTTTTGCAGTACCATCTAGTTTTGTTATGATAAGAGCATCTATCGGAATTATTTTGTTGAATTCTACTGCTTGATTTATTGCTGAGTTTCCTTGAGTTCCATCAAGAATAAGTATTTTTCTATGAGGACTTCCTTCTTTTGCTTTGTTTGAAATACGAACTATTTTTTGAAGTTCATTTGATAAGTTTTGATGGTTATGAAGTCTTCCTGCTGTGTCTATCAATACATTGTCATATTTCTTAGCTACTGCTTTGCTTATCGCATCATATGCAACTGATGATGGATCTGCACCTTGTTTTGAAGCAACTATATCAATACTAAGTTTATCTGACCATCTTTTTAGTTGTTCTACTGCTGCTGCTCTAAAAGTATCAGAGGCTGCTAAGATAACTTTTTTACCATTTTTTTTATAATAGTTTGCAAGTTTTGCTATGGTAGTAGTTTTTCCAGCTCCATTGATACCAAATATTAGTTCAACAAAAGGCTTTGCATCGACCTCTTGTGAACTTTCCATATCTTTAAAATAAGAAAGAAGTACTTTTTTTATATCTTTTTTTTCAACCATGTTACTTGCAGGTAAAAAGTAAATAGCATTTTCAACAACATCATAACTTACATCTGCTTCTAGTAAAACTTCTTCAAGCAAATCTTTTGAAATCTTTTTTTCTTTTTTTGTTACAACACTAGATATCACATCTTTTGTTTTTTTTAAAAAACTAAACATTTACTTTTTCCTTAAAACTTTTTTCATATCACTTTGAAGCATTTCTAGTGGAGGAGCTCCATTGTAGTGGTTAAAATATGTTCCATTTTTATCAAATATTATGATTGTTGGAAATCCACTTATTCCACCCCAAGTATCAGTTAGTACTCTGTTGTTTTTTCCGATAGTTATCATATAATTTATATGGTGCTTTTGTTTAAACTCTAAAGCTTCACTTTCTCTTATCTTTTCATCCATCAAAATACCTATCACTTGTAAGTTTTTTTTGTATTTTTTTTGGAGTGATATCATATGTGGAAGAGTTTGTATGCATGGTGGACACCAAGTAGTAAAAATATCCAAAATGATTATTTTATTTGGAAAGTTTTCAAAAGTAATACCATCTTTTTTAAATTTTATTTTTAAAATCTTTTTGTTTAGAGTTGTGAGATTTAAATTTTTAATATTTGTATTTACTTTAGTTTTAGTCTTAGTTTCTTCTTTATTAACAAGTAGTTTTTTTTCTACTTCTTTTATAATTTTTTCTTTTTTATTAGTTTTAATAATCTTAGAAATACTTTTCTTTTTAGGTAAAATTTTATGATTTTTTATACTCTTTTCTTTTCTTAATTGTTGGGCAAGTTTTTTTAAATCGCTACTATTTTCACATCCAGTAAAAAAAAATATAAAAAAAGAAATAAGTAAAGTTATTTTTATCATGATGTTATAAATCCTTTATATTGCAACAAGTCTATTAGTATAAGTTGGATATCATATATAAAAAAGGCTTCAATTTGGATAAAAACTTTTTTAGAAAAGAGTGTTTAAAAAAACTAAGAAAATATGCTACAAAAAATAACAAAATTTATCTGGATTATCTTGTTATGCAAAAAATAGATTTGATTATAAATGAAAAAAAACCTAAAAATATACTTTTTTATATGCCTCTAAAAATAGAAACAAATTTAAAAAAACTTATACAAAAGTATAGAAAGAAGTTAGATATATTTGTTCCATTTATAGAAGAAAAAAGCTTTAAAATGGTAAGATATAGAATGCCGCTAAAACAAGATAGTTTTGGTGTGCTTTCACCAAACAACTCTTTTTTTAAACAAAAAAGTATTGATATGATTATTGTTCCTGTCGTAGGGGTTGATGGGGACTTTAAGAGAGTTGGATTTGGTAAGGGTATGTATGATAGATTTTACGAAAAACTAAAAAAAAAGCCAATTGTTGTCTTTGTTCAAAGGAAAAGATGTTTTGTCAAAGAGAAGCTTAGTGATTGGTATGATATATCCTATGACTTTTATATAACCCCAAAACTATTTTTAAGGCGATAACAATGATAAATGAGATTTTATTAGTAGGTGGTGGTTTTGTAGTAGGTGGTGGTATAGGTTATACTTTATTAAAAAGATTTTCAACTTCAGCTGCTAAGGCTTTGATAGAACAAGCAAAGGCAAAAGCTAGAGTAATAGAACATGAAGCTCAGTTAAAACTTCATGATAGTGAGGTTAAAGCAAAAGAGAAAGAACTTGTTTTAAAAGAAAAGTATGAAAAAAAAGAGGAAACCCTACTTAATGATTATAATAAAAAGTTTGATGAATTACAAAAAAAAGATAAAGAGTTAAACAATATTTTTAAAGATGAGCTAAAGTCTATAACTCTTGAAAAAGATGAGTTAAAACAACAAAAGAAAGATTTGATTCATGAAAAAGGGCTTTTAAATAAAATAGAAGAAGAATATAACAGTAAAATCAAAGAAGCAGATAAACTTATAGAAAAAGCTTCTGGTATGACCAAAGCAGAGGCTAAAGAAGTAGTTTTAAAAAGAGTGGAAGAAGATAGTAGAGCTGAAATATCTCATATAGTTAGAAAGTATGAAACTATTGCAAAAAGAGATGCTAAAAAAAATGCAAACTTTATACTTGCTCAGGCTACAAGTAGGTTTGCTGGAGATTTTGCTGCTGAGAGGCTTATAAATACAGTAAATCTTCCAAGTGATGATTTGAAAGGACGAATAATAGGTAAAGAGGGAAGAAATATCAAATCTTTAGAAATGCTTTTAGGAGTTGATATTATTATAGATGATACTCCAAATGTTATTATATTGAGTTCTTTCAATCTTTATCGAAGAGCTATTGCTACAAAAGTTATTGAAGAACTTGTTGAAGATGGAAGAATCCAACCAGCTCGTATAGAAGATATTTTTAACAAAACTACAAAAGAGTTTGAAGATACTTTATTGCAAGAGGGAGAAGAGATTATTTTTGATATGGGACTTACCAATATGCACCCTGAACTTATAAAACTTATAGGAAAACTAAAGTTTCGTGCAAGTTATGGGCAAAATGCTTTGGGGCATTCCCTAGAAGTTTCGCATTTAGCTGGAGTTATTGCATCGGAGTGTGGGGGAGATGCAATTTTGGCAAAAAGAGCTGGAATACTTCATGATATAGGTAAAGCTTTGACTCATGATTTTAGTGGGAATCATGTTGATTTAGGAGCAGAAGTTTGTAAGAGATATGGTGAAGGAGATGTAGTAATAAATGCTATATATGCTCATCATGGGCATGAAGATGCAAACTCAATAGAATCAGCTTCAGTATGTACAGCTGATACTCTAAGTGCAGCAAGACCTGGAGCTAGAAGAGAAGTTTTAGAAGCATTTTTGAAAAGAGTAAAAGATATAGAAGATATAGCAACTAGTAAAAATGGTGTAAAAAATGCATATGCTATAAATGCAGGACGAGAAGTAAGAGTGATATTAAATGCTAAGCTTGTAAATGATGATGAAGCAGTTCTTTTAGCAAAAGAGATAGCAAAAGAGATAGAAGATAAAGTTCAATATCCTGGAGAAATCAAAGTAAATGTAATAAGGGAGTTAAGAGCTGTAGATATGGCAAGATAAATACCAAAAAAACTAAACTTTTTTTTCCTTTTGTCGATTTGGGTTTAACGATAACACAAAAGGAAGAAAAAGTGAAAATAGTTAAACTTACATTATTATCTAGTGTAATTGCTGTAAATATTGTAGCAATGGATCTAGGTTCTTTTATGGGAGAGGTTGCTACTACAAACCCTGATATAATTCAAAAGAAAAAAGAGTTCAATACTGTTTATGAAACATTGAAAATCTCTGAGGGGGATTGGTTTTTACCGAGTTTGGATTTAGGACTTGGATATGGAAAATCAAAAACTACTTATAAAGAACCATCTTCTGGTTCTGTTACATCAACAAATAAATTTTTAGAGTTGGGACTTACTGAAAATCTATTTAATGGTTTTGGAACAGTTAATGATATAGAAGCTAAAAAAGCCACTTTAGCAAGTAGTGCTTTTTCGTATATTCAAAATCTAAATGAAGTAACCTTGAGAGCTGCAAAATCATATATAGATGTAGTTAGAAACAAGGAATTGTTGGCTTTAGAAATTGATAATTTTCAAAAACACAAGAAAATATTGTCAGCAGTTAAAGTTAGAAATAGCTCTGGTGTTGGTATTATAGGTGATTTACAAGAGATAGAAGCAAAAACAAATCTTTCCTATTCAAACTATTTGACACAACTTCAAAATTTAAGAGCATCTCAAATATCAGTAAAAAAGTTTTTAGGAAAATCTATTGATATAAATTCTTTAGTATCCCCGAGTATTGGTGATAAGTTAAATTATACTCCTAGTGAAGCTATAAAATTTGCATTTGCCCATAATCCAGCTCTGTTTGTTCAAAAATATAATGTAATAGCTGCAAGATTTAATAAAAATAGGGATAAAAAAGAGTTTTTACCAAAGGTTGATTTTACTGTTTCAAATACATATAACGATGGAGTAAATAAAGATACAGGTATAGATAATAGGTATAACACAGTGAATGCAGGAGTTAAACTAAACTGGAATCTCTTTCGTGGATTTAAAGATGTACATACAAAAAGAAAAAATATAAGTCTTGTTCATCAAGAGTATCAAAAATATAAAGCTATAAAAAGAAACTTAGCTGAAGAAATTGAACTTGCACTTAGTTCATATAAAATGCAACAAAGAGAGTATAAATATTTAACTAATTATGTAAATGCAGCATCTCAAAAGTTAAATACTATAACAATTCTTTTTAGAAATGGTAAGAAGAGTTTGTTTGAGTTTTTAGCTTCACAGACTGATTATAATAGTGCAAAAGAGAAGTTAATAAATACAAAATATGATTTACTTTTTACAAAACTTAGAGTTATAAAAGCTTTAGGAATTCTTAGTGATATGATAAATCCATCAATAAAAGCATCTGTTGGTATAACAAATAATGCTTTGTTTGATTATAAATCACTAAATTATCAAGCTGATACTTTACCATTAAATGAAAATGATTCTATTCCAACTCCAGCAATAACTAAAACAAATAGTAATGATGATATTGGTTTTGATTCATATTGTGTTGTGGATACAGATTCAGATGGAGTTAAATCCGCTGTAGAAAGTTCAAATACTAAATTGAAAAAGGGTGGCAATAAACTAAAAAAGGTTTATGATGAAGAGTTTATGGCTCCTACTAGATAAAAGGAAAAATAATGAGTAAATCAGATAGTAGTATTTTTTCTTTTGGGGTTAGTTCAAATGATTTGTTAGAGTGTTTGGTAGTATATACGAAACTATATCATAAGCCATTTTCTGCAGAATCTTTGACTGCTGGTCTTCCCCAAGATGGAGCAAGCGGGATAGTAGAGCTTTTTTCTATGGAAAATTCAAAATCTCTTTTTTCAAGAGCAGCAAAAAGAGCTGGGATTAGTTCAAAACTAGTACAGAAAGATTTGGATGAAATACCAACTATGGTTATGCCTGTTATTTTGATACTAAAAAATAAGAGAGCTTGTATATTAGAAAGTGTTGATGAAGACAAAAAAGTTGCAAAGATTATTATTCCTCAAAAAGGTGAAAATTCTTTTGAGATAGATTATGAACAGTTGAAATCTAATTATATTGGTTATACATTTTACTTAAAGAAAAAGTATGATTACACTGAAAAAGAAGATAAAATACAAAAAAATGATTCTAAAAAACATTGGTTTTGGGGAACTTTAAAACTATCTTTTCCTATCTATAAAGATGTTATTATTGCATCACTTTTGACAAATGTTTTTATGATTTTTGGACCACTTTTTACCATGAATGTATATGATAGAGTTGTTCCAAATGATGCTTTTGATACTCTTTGGGTATTGGCAACTGGTATAGGTGTTATGTATCTTCTTGATATGACGATGAAGCTTACAAGAACTTATTTTTTAGAATTGGCATCTAAAAAAAATGATGTGATAATGTCATCAAAAATATTTGAAAAAGTACTTGATATAAAAATGAGTGTAAAGCCTCAATCAGTAGGTTCGTTTGCAAATAATATAAAAGAGTTTGACCACTTAAAAAACTTTTTTACAACTTCTACTATGGTTGCATTTATTGATATACCATTTTCAGTTATATTTTTAAGTGTTATTTACTTTTTGGGTGGAAATATAGTTTTTATTCCCTTAGCAATAGTAACTATCGTAACTACTTATGTATTGATAGTGCGAAAACCACTTTATCGTTCAATAGAAGAAACAAATCAAGCTAGTGCAAATAAAAACTCTATTTTGATAGAATCTTTGGTAAATCTTGAAACTATAAAAACTATGAATTATCATGGTAGAAGTCAGTGGAACTGGGAAGAAGCAACAGGAGAGATTGCAAATAAAAGTATAAAAACAAAAGTTATGTCTTCTTCTATTCCTATAATAACTCAATTTTTTGTACAACTAAATACCATAATGGTTGTTATATATGGTGTTTATCAAATATCAGATAAAGTTATGACGATGGGTGCACTTATAGCTATAAATATGCTTTCACAAAGAGCGATAGCACCAATGTCTCAGATAACTAGCCTTCTTTCATCCCTAGAGCAAACAAAAGTTTCATACAATACTTTAGAAAATATCATGAATCTTCCAACAGAGCGACAAGATGGTAAAAAGTTTGTTGAAAGACCTAGTTTTAGCGGTTTGATAGAGTTTAAAAATGTTTCTTTTTCTTATCCTGGAGAGGAAAAAATGGCTCTTAGTGATGTTAGTTTTACGATAAAACCTGGTGAAAAAGTAGCTATAATAGGTAGAATTGGTAGTGGTAAGAGTACTATTGCAAAGCTTTTATTGGGACTTTATGAACCAACTAAGGGCGATATTTTAATAGATGGAATAGATATTAAACAGATAAATCCAGCAGATCTTAGAAGAAATATAGCTTATGTTGCACAAGATATAACTCTGTTTCGTGGAACTTTGAAAGAGAACTTAGTTATAAGAGCACCTCATGTAGAAGACGATGCAATAATAAGAGCTAGTAAAATTGCTTGTGTAAATGAGTTTACAGATATACATCCCCTTGGATATGAAATGCAAGTTGGAGAGGGAGGAACAGGTTTAAGTGGTGGACAAAGGCAGTCTATTTCGATAGCTAGATCACTGCTTATTGATTCTCCCATCATGCTTTTTGATGAGCCTTCTAGTATGATGGATTCTCAAACTGAGAAAAAAGTGATGAAAAATATTAGAGAAAACATACATGATAAAACACTTATTCTTATAACTCATAAAAATTCTTTACTTGAAAATGCAAATAGAGTTATAGTGATGCACAACTCTAAAAAGATACTTGATGGAAAAAAAGAAGATGTTATAAATAAACTAAAAGGTGGAAGATAATGGGACTTTTTAGAAAAAAGAAAAAAGAAAAAATTGATGATGATGAGTTAGAATTTGCTTCAAGTCTAAGTTCGGCAATACTTCAAAAACCTGCTCGTACTCCTAGAGTGATACTTTATGTAGCAGTGATATCTTTTAGTTGGTTTTTGGTTTGGGCTTATTTTGCCAAAATAGATGAAAGAGTAAAAGCTAGTGGGAAAGTTATACCATCTTCTAAAGTAAAAAAAATCCAAAATCTTGAAGGTGGTATAGTAAAAGATATTTTAGTGCATGAAGGACAAATGGTAAAAAAAGGACAAGAACTTATAAAAATAGACAATATTAAATCAAAAGGTTCTCTTGGAGAAAAAAAGGCAAAATATTATTCACTTTTAGCAAAAACTATAAGATTAAAAGCTGAAGCAAATGAAAAAAATTTTAATTCCATAATAGTAAAAGAAAATATTCCAATGGAATATATAGAGAGTGAAAAAAACTTATATCTATCTGATAAAAGTAAAATAAAGAGTAAAATAAGAGTTTTGCAAGATCAAGTAAGAAGTAAAAAAAATGAATTAAATGAAGTTAGATCAAAAATAAAATATGCAAAACAGAGTGTAGTTTTGATTGAAGAAGAAGTCAATATGAAAGCTCCTTTAGTTAAAAGAGGTTTAGAATCTCGTCCTGAGTTTTTAAAACTAAAAAGAGAGCTAACAGATAAAAAAAATGATTATGAAAGTGCAAAACTTTCAATACCTAGAATAAAATCAGAAATAGCTGAAATCAATAGTAAAATTCAATCGGCAAAAGATGACTTTAAAAACAAAGCTAGGGAGGATTTAAGTAAGGCTCTTAGTGAAATAGCTCAAGTAAAAGAGCTAAAAGATACTTTAGAAAATGAAGTAAGTAGAACAAAAGTAGTTTCACCAGTTGATGGAATAGTAAAAAAGATAGATGTTACAACCATAGGACAAGTTATAAAATCTGGTGAAAGTATGATGGAAATAGTTCCCGTTGATGATAAACTTTTGATAGAAGCTAAAGTAAAACCACGAGATATAGCATTTTTATATCCAGGACAAAAGGCAAATGTAAAAGTAACTGCTTATGATTTTTCTATATATGGGGGTCTTAAAGGTCGTGTTGTAAGTGTTGGTGCAGATTCAACTGTGGAAAAAACTGCTAAGGGAGAACAGAGTTACTATCTTGTACAAATAAAAACAGATAAAAACTTTGTTGAAAAAAATGGTAAAAGGGGAGTAATTATGCCAGGGATGGTTGTGAGTGCAGATATTTTAACAGGTAAAAAAACGGTTCTAACATATCTTATAAAACCAATAATAAAAGCAAAACAAAATGCTTTAAAAGAGAGATAGGTAAAAAATTTAAAATTTTTTTATATTTGACGATATTAGTTTAAGTAAAGAATAAAAGGAAGTAATATGGCAATAGAAGCAGGGAAAATAGTATCAGTAGTCGGTGAATTTATAGCTGTTAGCAGTGATGGAAAAGAAAGAGTACTTCATATGGGTGATAAAGTATATGATGGTGAAAGAGTAGTAGCTCATGGTGGTAGTTCGATAGATATTAAAACTTCTAGTGGTGAAATGATCAGTGGTGGAGGGGATGCAAATCTTACTATTAATACATCAAATGGCGAAGAAGCAGCTACTCAAAATGATAGATTAGATGAAGATTCTATTGATAAAGAGATAAATGAACTTTTAGGTGAAAGAAAAGAGGATTATGATAATACTGAGGAGCATCACAATAGTGGAAATAAAGTTATAAGTGATGAGCAAATAGTTGATGATAAAGAATCTGCTGTAAGTGGAGTTGATGACAAAGAAAATGCAGTTAGTGGTCTTGATGATAAAGAATCTGCAGTTACTGGAGAGAGTGAAAGTTTTTTTCATGGTGGAGGAAGTGGTGTAAATAATGGTAGTGTAGCTGGAAGATTTGTTGGGGATACTACTGGACTTGATGGTGTTGGTGCTCATGCAGAAACTAGTATGTATGCAAATGTAGCAAGTAGTAGTGTTGGTGTAACTGGTGGTGCTTGTGCAGCAGGTGGTGGAACAATAGGTGGAACATCTGTTGAAGAGGATAAAGTTTGGATAACACAAGATACAACAACAGTTGCTGAGGGCAACTCACATATATATACTTTGCATCTGGATAAAACTTATGATGAAGATACAGAGGTTACTATAAAAGTAGGACATATAACTACTAATGATGGTGATATTCAAGCAGTTACACAAGTAGTTACTATTCCAGCTGGGCAAAGTTCTGTTAATTTTGCAGTTAACACTATTGATGATAATATTGTAGAGTCAGATGAAAATTTTAAAGTAACTATTATAGGAGTTGATAATACTGATCTTTTAATAGACCCTCAAAATAATGAGGTAACTACTACTATTACAGATAATGATACCGCTAGTGTAAGTATAGCTCAAGATACTACAAGTGTAAATGAAGGAGAAGATCATAGTTATGTACTTTCTTTAGATAAACCTTATGATAAAGATGTAGATATAACTGTACAAGTAGGAAATATTACTACTGAAGATGGAGATATTGTTCCTTTAACAAAAACAGTAACTATAAAAGCTGGAGAAAGAAGTGCAAGTTTTAGTTTGAGTGCTGTTGATGATGATTTAGTTGAAGGAAATGAAGATTTTAGAGTTAGTATAACTGATATTGATGATCACAATAGTGATGGAAATAAAATAACTATTGATTCAGAACATTCGGAGGTTACAACTTCTATTGTAGATAATGACTCGGCAAATGTAAGTATAACACAAGATACTAATTTAGTAAATGAGGGTGAAGATCATATTTATACGGTTCATTTAGGAAAAGTATACGATAAAGATGTAGATGTAACTGTGCAAATAGGAAATGTTACTACATCGGATGGTGATGTGGAGCCTATAACAAAAACTATAACTATACCTGCAGGAAGTACAAGTGTTAACTTTTCTTTGAGTGCAGTAGATGATAATATAGTTGAAGGAAATGAAGATTATACAGTAGCTATAACAGGGGTAGATGATCATAATCCATCTGGAAATATTATAAACATAGATAATGATAATGCTCAAGTTACAACTACTATTATTGATAATGATGGAGTGAATGTTAGTTTAACTCAAGAAAGTGATAATGTAACAGAAGGAAGTGAACATACATATTGTGTAAGTTTAGATA
>JALUNR010000155.1:0-10081 GCA_027055005.1 Campylobacterales bacterium | reverse complement strand
AAATGATGATAATGCAATAGAAGGGAATGAAAATTTCCAAGTAGGTATTGAAGCTGTTGATTCTTGTGCAAATGTTGGAATAGATAATGATAATGCTCAAGTTACAACTACTATTATTGATAATGATGGAGTGAATGTTAGTTTAACTCAAGAAAGTGATAATGTAACAGAAGGAAGTGAACATACATATTGTGTAAGTTTAGATAAAGCATTTACAGAGGATGTAACAGTAAATGTACAAGTAGGGAATATCACAACAGAAGATGGAGATGTAACACCAGTAACTACTAGTGTAACAATACCAGCAGGAGAGACAGTAGCTTCTTTCAATGTAGAAGCAGTAGCAGATGGACAAGTAGAGTGTAATGAAGATTATAAAGTAACATTAGTTGGAACAGATAATGATAAAGCAACAATATCAAATGAGAATGAAGTAGTAACAACAATAAATGATGCAGATAGTGCGACAGTAAGTTTAAGTCAAGATAATGTGAGCATAACAGAGGGAGAGGACAATACATATACAGTTTCTTTAAATCAAGTAAGTGATAGTGATACTCAGGTAACAGTAAAAGTATCACATATAGATACAGATGACAATGATTTAACAGTAGGAACACAAACAATAACAATACCAGCAGGAGAGACCAGTGCAACATTTGCAGTTGGAACAAATGATGATAATGCAATAGAAGGGAATGAAAATTTCCAAGTAGGTATTGAAGCTGTTGATTCTTGTGCAAATGTTGGAATAGATAATGATAATGCTCAAGTTACAACTACTATTATTGATAATGATTATCCAGCTATTAATATGACATTGTCCCAAGAAAGTAATAGTGTAAATGAAGGTGATGAACATAACTATACTATTAATTTAGATAGAGCATCTAATCAAGATATAACTGTAAATATAAGCGTAGGGAATATTACAACAGAAGATGGAGATGTAGTACCTGTAACTAGGACTCTAACGATACCTGCAGGTGAGACAGAATTTGGTTTTACTTTAAATGCTAATGATGATGATCTTGTAGAATGTAATGAAAATTTTAATGTTTCTATCTCAAATGCTACTGGAGATGATATTCACATTGTTGATTCTCAAAATGAGGTTACAACTACTATAATAGATGATGATAATGCAACAGTTAGTTTAACCCAAGATCAAAATACTGTTAATGAATCTGATACTGCAACATACACCCTAACTTTGGATAAAACAGTTCCAGAACATGATACAGAGGTTTTAGTTAGTATTTCTCATATATCAACAGATGAAGTTGATCTTCATGCAACAACACAAACTGTAATTATTCCAGCTGGAGAGAATAGTATAACTTTTAGTGTAACAAATAACGATGATAGTGTTGTAGAAGGAATAGAGAGTTATCAAGTTAGTATTGAAGATGTAAATAGTTTAAATTGTTCAACAGGTAGTGGATGTGAATCAAAAGTTTCAATAGATTCTGAACATAGTGAAGTTGTAACAGCAATTGCTGCAAATGATTGGACTGGGGATTGGGCGAGTGATTGGAGTTCGGACTGGTCAAGCGACTGTTGGGCGAGTGATAACTGTTGGGGAGATGACCCTATAACAGTTTTGGCTGATGGTGGATATATAGTACCATTTTTAGCTACTTCAGATGTAAATTCTACGGATGGAGATGGATATGGAGTTTTCTTCCAAAGATATGATGTAGATGGTAACAAAGTAGGAGAGCCTCATCTTGCAAATACCACAACTGAAGGAAATCAGTTTGAAGCAGATGTAGCTGCACTAAAAGATGGTGGATATGTACTTAGTTGGCAAAGTTCAGTTGGTGATAGTAGTGGAACTGGTATTTTTATGCAAAGATATGATGCAGATGGTGAAAAAATAGGTGGTGAAATACAAGTAAATAGTATAACTGAAGGTGACCAATCTCAAGTTGCTATAACTGGGCTTAAAGATGGATGTTTTGTAGTTAGTTGGCAAAGTGAAAATACTGAAAGTGGAAGTGATATTCATTTACAAAAGTTTGATACAGATGGTGAAAAAATAGGTGAAGAGATGGTTGTAAATCAAGATTTGAGTGCAAATCAAGTTATGCCATCTATCGATGCACTTGACAATGGTGGATTTGTTGTTGCTTGGCAAAGTGATAGTAGTGAAAATGGACAAGAAACTTATACTAGAGTATATGATTCAGATATGAATGCATCTGAGCAAATACATATAAACTCTATGGTTGATGGTTCTCAAACCTTACCTGCAGTATCTGGGTTAAGTGATGGTGGATTTATTGCTTCTTGGATAAACCATGATGGTAGTGATGCAAGTGTTAATTTACAGAGATTTGATAGTGATGGAAATCCTGTCGGGGATGAGAAAGTTGTAAGTGATTTGAGTGATTTTACATTATATTCAAATGTAACTCCAGAAGTAGCTGGACTTGAAGATGGTGGATATGTAACTGTTTTTGCTGATAGGGATAGTGATGGTAGTGGAGTGTATTATCAAAGATATGATTCAAATGATAATGAAGTAGGAGATAGGGTTTTATTAAATACAGATGAAGATTCTAATCAGTACAATCCTCATGTAACTGCACTTCATGATGGTGGTTTTTTGACAACTTGGGTAAATGTTAGTGAAGATCAAAGTTCTATGGAAGTTGTTGGACAAAAGTTTGATGCAGATGGAGATAGAGTTGATGATGTATTTAAAGTAAGTGAGATAACAACTGATGGAAGGATAGTTCAAGATTTACTTGATACTCATGAAGTAAATAATATAGATACAAGTGTTGATTTGAGTGATGTGGATTATCTTGATTTTGATAGTGCAGCAGTTGCTAGTGAGCATCATGATGCTACTACTCATAGTATGGATACAGTAGTAAATATGAGTGATGAGATAAGTTTAACAGATTTGATAAGTGATAGTGAAGGAAGTGAAGTTCAAATGAATTTACCAGATATGCCATCTGCTCCAGAAGTACCTCAGACAAATGTTGAACAACCTGAAATTAATACAGAACATACACTAGGTTCAACAGTTATACCAGAACTTACAGTTGAAGTTGACAATGTAGATACCTCTAATCTTATGGATATACATAAACATCAAATAACAGTTGATGAAAGTTAAATAGAGGGAAGTTTTTATATCAATAAGAAAAAAATAACAGCTTATATTTAATTAGATAAGCTGTTATTTTTATGTAACCATTTTGTAATCAACCTTTGCTATTGTAAATAAATTTTACAATGGGGAAATCATGAGCGGAAGACTTTTTAGGTACTTTTCTATACTTTCAGCAACTCTTTCTTTTTTCATACTTCTTGGAATCTTTTTAGTTTTATATTCGCACTCAAAAGATGCGATAGATGCTTTTGGATTTGATTTTTTAAAAAATAGTATGTGGGAAGTTGGAGAGGATGATGAAGGTGGTGTTTTTGGTGGTCTTATACCGATAGTAGGTACTTTACTTACTACTTTGATAGCTATGATTGTGGCAACTCCTATAGCGATGGGTATAGCTATCTTTTTGACTGAGGTTGCTAGTGAGTGGCTAATAAAGCCAGTTTCAATAGCGATAGAGCTTTTGGCTGCTATTCCGAGTATTATCTATGGAATGTGGGGGCTTTTTTACTTTGCTCCGATAGTTCAAAGCACTTTTGGAGGAAATGGGATAGGGCTTTTAACTGCTGGTTTAGTGTTAGCAATTATGATAATCCCTTTTATGTCTTCTATCACAAAAGATTCTATGAATACAACACCTGATGTTTTAAAAGAGAGTGCTTATGCAATGGGTGCTACAAAGTTTGAAGTGATAAAAGATGTGGTTATGCCATATGCTAAAAATGGAATAATAGGCTCAATCATCTTAGCACTTGGAAGAGCTTTGGGAGAGACTATGGCAGTTGCATTTTTACTAGGATCAGTCATGAAGTTTCCAAAGCATATTACCGATGCTACTACTTCTATTCCGGTACTTTTAGCTAACAATTTTGCAGAGGCTGAGGATTTAGAGCTTAGTAGTATGTTCTTTTTAGCATTGATTTTATTTGGTATCAGTTTTGTTATCATCTCAACTGCAAAGTTTTATTTTTTAGGGAGAAAAGTTAAATGAATAGACTATTTTTAAACAAACTGATTTTAATACTCTCTACTGTTTCGGCGATACTTGGGCTTGTATTTTTGTTTTGGATACTTACAACTTTGACTATCAAGGGTATTTCAAGTATGCACTTTTCTATGTTTACAAATGATCTTGTGCAAAATGGTATAAGAAACTTACTTGTTGGGCAGTTTGTTATGGCTGGAATTGCAACATTGATAGGAGTTCCTATCGGGATGATGGCCGGTATTTACCTAAGAGAGTATAGCAATCAAAGTAAACTAGCTTCAGTTCTTAGAAATCTAAGTGATGTCATGATGAGTGCACCATCTATCGTAATAGGTGTTTTTGTATATGGTATATTTGTAGATCCTGTAAATCACTATAGTGGATGGGCAGGAAGTGTTGCACTTGCTATCATGATGATACCGATAGTTATCTCTACAACTGACAATATGCTTTCACTTGTGCCAAAAGAGCTTAGAGAAGCTGGGATCGCACTTGGTGGGAGTAAGCATAAGATTATTTTACAGATAGTTATAAAAGCTGCTAAAGTTGGGATTACTACTGGTATTTTGTTGGCATTTGCTAGGATTATAGGAGAGACTGCACCACTTTTGTTTACCTCTGCAAATAACTCATATATGACTATGAACTTAAATGATCAGTTTCCATCTCTTACTGTTAGTATCTATAACTTAGCAAACTATCCAGACAAACCGAGTAAAGATTTGGCATGGGCAGCTTCATTTATACTAACAGTTATAGTTTTGATGATAAACTTAACAGGTAGATATCTAACAAGAACAAAGAAGAAAAAGTAAGGAATATTTATGGCAAAAGAAATGGTTATGGAGATAAAGGATTTTTACTTTAAGTATGCAAGTGCTAGTGAGCCTTCGCTAAAAGGTATAAATCTACCAGTTTATAAAAATAAAATAACAGCTATGATAGGTCCAAGTGGATGTGGAAAATCAACACTTCTTAGAAGTTTAAATCGTATTCATGATTTGTATCCTGGAAATGAGTATAAAGGTGAAGTAAATCTTTTAAATGAAAAGAGTGAAGAGTTTGAAAATATACTAAAACTAAAAAAAGAAAATGAACTTATAGCTCTTAGACAAAAAGTTGGGATGATTTTTCAAAAGCCTACACCATTTCCTATGAGTATTTTTGATAATGTAGCTTATGGATTAAAGTTAGCTGGTATGAAAAATAAATCCGAGATAGAAGAAAAAGTGGTAAATGCGCTAAAAGGTTCTGCTATTTGGAAAGAGGTAAAAGATAGATTAAATCAAAGTGCGATGGGGCTTAGTGGAGGGCAACAACAAAGACTCTGTATTGCTAGAGCAGTTGCACTAAAGCCAGAAATACTACTTTTTGATGAACCAACAAGTGCACTTGATCCTATCTCAACAGGAGCTATTGAGGAGCTTGTAAGTGAACTTAAAAAAGATGTAACAGTAGTGATAGTAACTCATAACATGCAACAAGCAAGTAGGCTTAGTGATTATACTGCTTTTATGTATATAGGGGAACTTATAGAGTATGATAAAACCAGTAAGATTTTCTTAGAGCCGAAAGAGAAGTTAACAGAAGATTATATAACAGGGAGATTTGGATAATGTTACAAAACTATAAAGAGATACTTAAAAAAAATCAAAAAAGAGTTTTATCTTTGGCTGAAGATGTTTTAAAGGCTTATGAGTTAGCTTATGAAGCTTTGAAAGAGTCTGATATAGAAAAAGCAAACAGTGCTAGAGATATGCTAAAAGATGCTCATGATAAAAACTCTAAAATAGACAATGAAATCATAAAAACATTAGCACTCTTTTCCCCAGAAGCAAGAGATTTGAGAGTTGTGATAGCATACTTAAAAATAGCTAGTGAATTAACTCGTATAACTGATTATATAAGAAGTTTTGCAAAAAAAGTGAAGGTACAGATAAGTAGTGATTTAGAACTTGGAGAATTGAGAGATGATACTATCTCATTTGCTGGGAGTGCTTATAAATCTTTGAGTGCATCTATAAGTGCTATCAAAACTGATAGTGAAGATGAACTTGAAAATCTTTATAGAAAGGTAAATGTTGAAGAGAGTAAGTGTGATGATATACTCTCTTTGATAGAAAAAAAGTTGATAGAGCAAATATGTTTGTTACCTGAAAATGCAAGTGAGTTAATCAGCTTTTTAAATGGTTTGAGACGGTTAGAGAGGATAAGTGATAGAAGTGTAAATGTTGTGAAATTGGCTTATTTCGCTAAAAAAGGTGGAAAGTTAAAGCTGTGAAAAAGCACATCCTTATCATAGAAGATGAAGAAGATATACTTGAGCTTGAAGAGTATCATTTAGAAAAAGAGGGATATGAGGTAAGTGGTTTTTTATCTACTAAAAATGTAGAGAAGTTTTTAGAAGAAGAGAGAGTTGATCTTTTGATAGTGGATAGAAATTTACCAGGTGTTGAAGGTAGTGAGTTTGTGGATTATCTTAGAGGAGAGGGCTTTGATATACCTGTTATTTTTGTTTCTGCTAAAGTAGAAGATGATGAGATAGAAGAAGGGTTTTTAAGAGGTGGGGATGATTATCTAAGAAAACCTTTTAATATGAATGAACTTTTATTTAGAGTAAAA
Organism: Campylobacterales bacterium; assembly: GCA_027055005.1. Lineage (GTDB taxonomy): Bacteria > Campylobacterota > Campylobacteria > Campylobacterales > QNZT01 > SZUA-1377. Next base: position 3,344 of record JALUNR010000155.1, on the reverse strand, counting down.
TCACTTTTAAAAAGAGCAAAAGTACAAGATAGTGAAGTTTTAAAGTATAGGGATATAACTCTTGATTTATCTAAAAGAGAGCTTTTTGTAGATAGGAAGAATATATCTGTAAGCAAGTTAGAGTTTGAGCTTTTAAGCTACTTTTTGAAAAACAAAGATGTGGTTTTAAACAGATATGAGTTACTTGAAAATGTTTGGGGAGATGATGAGCATACCCAAGAAAAAACTGTAAATGTAACTTTAAATAGACTTTTAAAAAAAATTGACCCTAAAAAAGAGAAAAATTATATAGAGCCAGTTCGTGGTGTAGGGTATAAGCTTTGTTAAGGTTAGATCAGCTTTATTTTAGAAGATTTTCACTTCTTTTTTTTGGGACTCTTTTACTTGTTGCTGTTTGGGGATACTTTTTACTTCAAAAGATAGAAATAAAAAATCATATTTTAATGCTTACAAATATGATAGATGAGTATATAGCTATCGAAAAGTTTGTAAAAAATCCTAAAGATATAATAAAAAGTATAAAACTATCAACAGATGTTAGAGTAACTATCATAAAAGATGATGGAAGAGTTTTATATGAGAGTGATAGAGATATAAAGGGGATGGAAAACCACTTAAGCAGACCAGAAGTTCAACAAGCTTTAAGTGATGGAGTAGGGCATAGTATAAGAAGGTCAGTAAGTGTAGATAGAGATTTGTTATATGTTGCAAAGCATGATAAAAACAGATTTATAAGAATGGCATATAAACTTGACAGTATAAAAGAGAAGTTTATAAAGTTTTGGTTAAAAGCAATGTTTCTTTTTGCTATAGCTATGGCTTTAGCATTTTATCTTACTATAAAGCTAAACCAAAAAATATCGACTGATTTGGAAAAGATTAAAAACTCTCTTGATGGGATACTAAATAAAAATTATGATGTAGAGTTTAATGATGCTAAATGTTGTTTAGAGTTTGAAACTGTTTCAGAAGATATAAAAAAAGTAGCAAACAAACTCAAAAAAAGAGAGAAACAAAAACAAAACTATACAAAAAAACTAAAAGCTATAACCAAAAAACAAAGTGATGTTATATCTGCTATTAGTCATGAGTTTAAAAATCCAGTTGCTGCTATCATAGGATATGCTCAAACTGTTAAAGAAGATGATAACATAAGTAAAGAGATGAGGATAAGATTTTTGCAAAAAGTTTTAAACAATGCAAATAAAATCTCAAACATGATAGATAGACTCTCTCTTGCTATGAAGTTAGAAAATGAAAACATAGCAGTAAAAAAGAGTAGATTTTTACTAAAACCACTTTTGTTAGAAGTAAGAGATACACTTTTGCAAAAATATAAAAATAGAGAGATAATAGTAGAGTGTGAAGATATAGAAATAAATGCAGATAAAACTATGCTTGAAAACCTACTTATAAATTTAGTTGAAAATGCTCTAAAGTACTCTGAAGATGAAGTAACTATAAAAGCAACTAAAGAAAAGTTAGAAGTTATAGATAAGGGTATAGGTATAGAAAAAGAGGATTTGAAAAACTTGACTGATAAATTTTTTAGAGTTGACACTCTTAGCTGGGACAACTCTATCGGAGTTGGACTTTATATAGTGAAGTATATACTGAAACTTCACGGACTTGAGCTTATGATAGATAGTGAAAAGGGTGTTGGAAGTAGGTTTTGGTTTGAGTTAGATATCCTTAAGAAATAAGCTAAATTGTATAGAATATTCCCATCAAAAAGCTTCACATTTTTTGTCAATATAGGCTTTAAGCAATATTTTTAATTTACTATGTAATTATAGAGGCCAATTATTAGAGGATATCATCAAACTTGAAGTAAAAGGTAAAATATGAAAATAGCAATAGCTGGTACGGGATATGTAGGTTTATCAAATGGCTTACTTTTAGCACAACATAATGAAGTTGTAGCGCTAGATATTATTCCAGAAAAAATAGAAATGATCAATAAAGCTATAAGCCCGATAGAAGATAAAGAGATAAAAAAATATCTCCCAAAGGCAATTCAAAATTCAAAATTAAATATTCAAAATTCATTGAGGGCTACACTTAATAAACAAGAGGCATATAAAAATGCAGAGTTTATTATCATAGCAACACCTACGGATTATGATCCTAAAACTAATTATTTTAATACTAAAAGTATAGAATCAGTTGTAAAAGATGTTATAGAAATAAATCCTGATGCAACTATGGTTATTAAGTCAACTATACCAGTTGGCTATACAAAAAAATTAAATGAACAATTAAAAATTCAGTATCCAAAATTTAATATAAAAGTCATATTTTCCCCAGAGTTTTTAAGAGAGGGATCGGCACTTTATGACAATCTTTATCCTAGTAGAATAATAGTTGGTGAAAAAAGTAAAAGAGCAAAAGTTTTTGCAAATTTGCTAGCTGAGGGTGCCATAAAAAAAAATATTAATATTTTGTTTACAGATTCAACTGAAGCAGAAGCCATAAAACTTTTTGCAAATACTTACCTTGCTATGAGAGTAGCATATTTTAATGAGTTAGATAGTTATGCTCAAGTTTATAACTTAGATACACGACAAATCATAGAAGGTGTAGGATTAGATCCTCGTATAGGTACTCACTATAACAATCCTAGTTTTGGATATGGTGGATATTGTTTACCAAAAGATACAAAACAACTCTTAGCAAACTATCAAGATGTTCCATCAAATATCATAGAAGCAATAGTAAAAGCAAATAGTACAAGAAAAGATTTTATAGCTGATAGTATAATATCTAAAAATCCAAAAATAGTTGGGATATATAGACTTGTTATGAAAAGTGGTAGTGATAATTTTAGAAGTTCAGCTATACAAAGTATCATAAAAAGAATAAAAGCAAAAGGTATAGAAGTAGTTATATATGAGCCAGTGGTGCAAGAAAAAGAATTTTTTAGCTCAAGAGTAATTAAAGATTTAAAAGAATTTAAAAGTATAAGTGATGTAATTGTAGCAAATAGATTGGAAAAAGATATTTTGGATGTAAAAGATAAAATTTATACAAGAGATATTTTTAATAGTGATAGTTAGATCATATTTGCTAGATAAAAAGTTTTAAAAGCACTATAAATAAAGTTTTAAATTAGTCGATATTTCCTTAGTTATTAAAATTAGGGAGAAGATTGGTGAAAAGTGTAAAAGTTTTGTTTGCAAGTTTTGTAGTTTTGGTATTTGTAGGTTGTGGTTCGTCAGATGCAAGAAATGCAGAGTTACCTTTTGGTTCAAATAATATTGAGTTTCCAACAAATGCAGTAGAGTCCGATGCAACGGTTGAAAATGCTCAAAAAGTAAAGGAAGTTGTCGCAAAAAATCAACAGT
>JALUNR010000154.1 GCA_027055005.1 Campylobacterales bacterium | reverse complement strand
GTAAAAGATTATTTGCATCAAAAAAAGATACCTTTTATCAAGCTAAACTCATCAGATATCGAGGATAGAAATTTTATAAGATTTTTAGGGTATAAAACTATTCCACTTCTTATCATAAAAAAAGGTTCGCATACAACCATAGTAAATGGAGATGAAGATATAGTTGAGTATTTTGAAAAACAAAAACAAAAACAAAAGCAAGCTGAAAAGATGGATCTTCAAACACAATCAAAAGAGGCGGGTTTATTAGAATTATCCCCGAAAAAAGGTGATGGTTGCGAGATAGATTTAGCTTTAAAACCTAGCTGTAAAAAAGAAAAAAAATAGTGTTAGAAACATATAAAAAGATATTAGAGTCAAACTCCATAGTTTTAGTAACACATATAAATCCAGATGGTGATACTATAAGCTCAGCTCTAGCTTTATATGCTCATTTACAAAGATTAGGGAAAAAAGTATATCTATATAATAAAGATAAAGCTTTACCTCAAAACTATGATTTCTTGCCAAATTTTAAAAAATTTAGAGATTTTTTACCAATGAAGTTTGATTTGATTATTGCACTAGATGCAGGTGATTTTAAAAGACTGGGACTTGATAAAAGTATAAAAGTGCCGATAATAAATATAGACCATCATAAATCAAATACAATGTTTGGTGATTTTAATATAGTAGATTGTTTAAGACCAAGTGCAAGTTTGGTTGTTTATGATTTTTTAGTAGCAAATAATATAAAAATATCAAGAGATGTAGCAAACTGTATATATACTGGACTTGTTAGTGATACAGAGTTTTTTTTATATGGAGAGGTCGATGCAAAAGTTTTTGAGGTAACTGCAAAGTTGGTACAAGCTGGTGCAAAGCCAAGCTTTGTGGCCCAAAATCTAAAAGAGAGAGATTCACTAGCAAAGTTAAGACTTACACAATACTTTTTAGAAAGTATAGAACTAGTCCATTATGCAAAAATAGGTATAGGAGTTGTTACAAAAAGTGATTTTGAAAGAACTGGAGCAACTATTAGTGATAGTGAGCATTTAGTCAATATTATTATAAGTTTATCCACTGTAAAATTAGCTCTTTTTTTAAGAGAAATTGATGATGGAAAGTTCAAATTTTCTCTTAGAAGTAAAGGTTCACTAGATGTATCTTCCATAGCTTTAGAGTTTGGTGGAGGAGGGCATCTCAATGCAGCTGGATTTATTGGAAAAAAAGATGATTTACAAAAGATAATAGAAAAGGTAGAGATAAAATATGAATAGACAAGGAAAATCCAACTTAGGTTTGATACTATTTTTAGTTGTTATAGCAGGGATATTTGGAAGTATTTATTTTTTGCAACATGATCCTAGATTTGAAAAGCAAAAACCAGTTATTGATATGAAAAAAGAGATATTTTGGAATCCAAAAAAAGATATAAAGATAAATATATCAGATAATTTGGGTTTGAAAAATATAAAAGTATATATGGAAGATGGTGATAATAAAGAAAAACTTTCAGATATAGACTTAAAAGGTGAAAAAAATTATACTTTAAAGGTTGATTTCCCTAAAAAAGGTATATTGGCAAAAAACAATATTTTAAAACTTACTATAATAGCAACAGATAAAAGTTTATGGCAATTTTTTAGAGGAAATAAAAGAGTTAAAAAAGCGATTATTACAATAGATAAAGAAGCACCCTCTTTAACTCTTATAACAAACTCATATAGTATTACAAAAGGTGGTAGTGGTGTTGCCATATTTAGAGCTAGAGATAAAGCTTTGAAAACTGTATATATAGAAACAAATTTTGGTAAAAAGTTTTATCCAAATCCCTTTTATAAAAAAGATTATTATATATCACTATTTGCCTGGCCTATTTTTCAAAAAAAGTTTAGAGCTTGGGTAATTGCGGTTGATAAAGCTGGAAATAAAACTAAACAGTACATACCA
>JALUNR010000153.1 GCA_027055005.1 Campylobacterales bacterium | reverse complement strand
ATTTTTTATTTTGTAACTTGTAGGAATATCATATTTTTCTAAGACTGTCTTTATTGCATCGGCTTCTTCTTTTGTCAAAAGATTCAATTTTTTAGCTAAAGTATTTGCCATAACTATACCAATACCAACTGCTTCACCATGCAAAAACTCTTTATAATTTGTTTCATGCTCTATAACATGAGCAAAAGTATGACCATAATTTAAAACTGCTCTTATACCATTTTCTTTTTCATCTTTTGCTACAACTTTTGCTTTTGTTTTAACACTAAGTTCTATTGCTTTTTCTAAGTTTTCCTCTTTTAAGAGTGAATTTTCTTGTAAAAATTTAAAAAACTCTCTATCAAATGTAACTGCCATCTTAACTATTTCAGCAACTCCAGCTCCAAACTCTCTTTTAGGTAATGTTTTTAAAAAATTAGTTTCTATATAAACAGCACTTGGTTGATAAAAAGCTCCTATTAGATTTTTTCCATAAGAGTTATTTATCCCTGTTTTACCCCCAACACTTGCATCAACTTGTGAAAGCAATGTTGTGGGGATTTGGATAAATTTTATCCCTCTTTGATATATTGAAGCTAAAAATCCTGTCATATCTCCTATTACACCACCACCAAAAGCTATCAAATAAGAGTTTCTGTCAAATTTATGGTTAAAAAGATTTTCAAGAAGGTTATTTATAGTTTGTTGATTTTTATATTCTTCTCCATCCGGTACTGTTATGATAAAAAGCTCTTTTGCATTGATTTTAGAAAGTAAAGTATGAAGATGAAGACCCGCAACTTTAGGATTTGAAATAATGGCAACTTTGGAATCAATACTAATGCAATTTAATTCATTTATAAAAACACTATAATCACTTGAACTTTTATTTGAAAAATCTATATTAATCTGCATAAACTTACCTTATTATTTATTTTTAGAAGATTTACTTAAGTATAGCAAAAGTTATTTAATTAATTTTAACGGATTTATATTTGTACTATTTTTTGTAACTTCAAAGAAGAGAGTATCTTTTACTTTCCCTAAAATATACCCTTTTTTTATATAATTTCCTTTTTTTATAGTTGGTGCTACGGTTGTAAGTTTTGCATATAGAGTGTGAAGTCCATTTTTATTTTCTATTATTATGATATTGCCTATTGGAGGGCTATTTGTTATACTTATCACTTTTCCATCCAATACATTTATAACATTTTTAGAGCCTATTGGTTTTAAAACTATGTTTGGATTAAACATTTTTATTTTATAAGTTGGATCTACAAATGAACCAAATTTCCTAACTAATTTATATCGTTTAAAAGGGGCTATTGTTTTATCACCATGATACGAAGAAACAGGAGGTTTATTATAAATATTTCCAACTCTTCTAACTTCTAAAGAGTTTGTATTATCCTTTTTTAAAACTATGGTTTGTCTTTTTATTTTAGCTTTTTGTTTTAGGATATTTAGCTTTTTTAAAAGATTTGTTAATTGTGAGTTTTGCTTTCTTACAAACTCTAGTTTCTTTAAATAATTTTTCTTTTCATATTCTAATTTAGAAATAGTTGATTTTTTTAATTTCTCATAATTTAATAACGATTGTTTTTTTTGTGTTAAAGATTTTACTTTGGAGTTTAGTTTATCATACTCACTTTTTGCATAGGCTAAATCTAGTTTTAAAGATAGAGATTTCATCTTAGTTTTGTTAAATTTGTCTTTTAAAATTTTTGAATATGTTTTATTAATATAAGAGCTTATTAAATCATCTACATTTGTACTAAAAGAATTATTTTTAGCTAAAATACTATATTTTATTTCTTTTGCTAAAATACCTACTAATTTTTTATTTACTTTACTTTTTTTAGCATTTAGGGTTTTAATGATTCTATCTATTTTTTTGAGCTTTTTCTTTGCTATTTGAGCTTTTTGTTTTCCACTAGCTATATCATGTGAAAGTTTTTTCATAGATATTCTTATCTTTTGTACAGTTTGTTGATAAGATATTATTCTTTTAGATAACTCATCCAGCGAGTTTTTTATATTTTTTTCTTTTTGGGCATTGTATGAAAGATCTTTTTTCGTTTTTGTTATTTTAGAGTCTGTATCACCATACAGCATTATAGAAAAAAATATAATTAATAAAAAAAGTAAAAACTTCACTTAACTTCTCTCTTGCCTAAAAATAGTTACACTAACAGCTATTATGGAGAGTAGAATACTTGCAAAAAATAGTATAAAAGTATCACTTAGAAAGTGAAAATTTCTAAGCTCTATCCCAATATCAGTATAAACTTTAGAAAAGTTAGCTAGATATGGCAGATATAAAAACACTATACTTACTAAAATAGTTGCTATAAATGAATCTATTATTACAAGTTTGTATAGTGGAGCACTTTTTAGCCAGTAAGGAGCTCCAAAAAGTCCCATTATATACATTCTGTTATTATGTTCATAAGTCCATATTTCCATCTGTTTAGATATTAAGAGTATTGATGTTATAAAAATAAAAAGTGTAAATACAAAAGAAGCTCCTTTTGCCAAAAGTAAAAATTGATGCAATCTTTCAAAAGATTTTTTATATGTTTCAACTTTGCTAATACCATTTATAGTTAAAAGTTTTGTCTTTAAAAGTTTTAGTTCATCAAAAGTTGGAAGTTTTGTAAGAGTTATTTTATAAAACTGTGGAAGAGAATCTCTTAAATATGTTAAATTTTCTTTTGAAATATTTTCATTTGAAAGGACTTTTATATATTTTGTTTTATCTATTGGAGTTAGTGAATTTATTTTTGAATTTATACTTTTTAATTCTTTTAATGATAAAGCTCTACTTGATACTATCACAATAGTATAGTCATTTGTTAGTTTTAATTCATATTGATTTACACTTCTATCTACCATTTTAGAAAACTGAAATGAAAAAAGAAGTATAAAAAGTGGTAATAAAAAAGATAAGTGATTTTTAAGAGATCTCATGTATTGTTCCTGCATCAAGATGGTATTGTTTATACTCTATTGATAGATTTGATGGTATTTTATGAGTTACTACTATTATAGTACTACCCAAATGCTCTTTTACATTTTTTAAAAGATTCCATATTATATTTGACGAAAACTCATCAAGATTTCCAGTTGGTTCATCTGCAACTATAAGTTTTGGATTGTGGGCCAATGCTCTAGCCATTGCTACTCGTTGTTGTTCTCCTCCACTAAGCTCCAAAGGATAATTTTGTGCTTTTTGTAAAAGTTTAACATGAGTTAAAAGTTTTTTTGCTTGATGAGTACAAACTTCTTTTGAATATCCTGCTATGATAAGTGGGAGCATAACATTTTTTTCTACTGTCCATTCATTTATCAGTTTAAAATCTTGAAAAATAACACCTGTATGTCGTCTTAAAAGAGAAAGGTTACTTTTAGAAATATTTTTCATTCTAAAACCATTTACAATTATTTCTCCACTACCAATAGCAATTTCTCCATATATTGATTTTAAAAAAGTTGATTTTCCACTACCACTTTTACCTGTTAAAAAAACAAATTCACCATTTGTAACTTCCAAATTTATGTTTTTTAATATAGGCTCTCTAGGAGTATAAAAGAGACTTAAATTGTTGGTTTTAACTACTGTATTAGTGGACATCTTTTCCCTTTTTAAAATAATTTATCAATAATCTATGTGCATCAGCATTATCTTTTGTTGGTAATATATTATTTGGAAAATATTCCACTTTTTTATCTTTAAATATGATATATTTGTGTTCACTTTTTTCATAAGAGCCTAAAGTAACTTTTAATATACCTTCATACTTATTTATAGGATATATGGCTTCAAGATTGAAAAAAGAGTTTTCTCCCCTAACACATGTTTTTTTAAAAGATTTTTTTATATCTAAAAATCTATCAAATATATCATCAAACTCTATTTTTTGAAAGCTTTTTTCTTTGAAAGTAGAATTTGTATTTTTTAATACAATATCATAAATATTTTTTTCTTGTTTTTTCCATCTATCTTCATACTTGCTACTGATACCCAAAGAGTAATTTTTTCTGATCTCTATATCAAAGTTATTAAAACTATTTATCACATCAAAAGAAAATTCATAATAATTCTGACTATCAGTTCTAAGTTCAAATCTACCATATTTTTGTAGAACTCTAAAACATTCACTTAAAAATCTTTTACTCATAACTCTTCTATGAGGTTTTTTATCCCAAGGGACTGGAAAATGAAGATATATATTTTTTACACATTGTGAATCTAAAAGTTCCAAAAAAATTCTAGCATCATAATCAAGTATTATGATATTTTCTATATTTTGTAATTTACACTGCTTTATCACTTGTTCGATAGATGGTTTATGAATTTCAATCCCAATATATAAAATATTTGGATTTAGTTTTGCTTGATATATAAGATGTCTTCCACTACCAAATCCTATTTCTATACTTATAGGATTTTTTGAAGTAAAATTATTTACAAAATAATCTATTTTTTTTAAGTATTTTGAACTATCTTCAAGATGTAAGTTTGATTTTTTAGTTTGTATATTTGAATATGTGAGAGATAAGTTTAACTTAGTAGATAAAATATTAAGAGCATTTTGAACAATAAAAACTGGAGAAAATCTAGTAAGTTTTTCTGCTTTTATGAGATAATCATTTTCTCTTTTTATCACTTCTATAAAAAATTCTTTTTCTTTAAAAGTAACTTTTATTAGAGATTTATTTCCTGTAAAAACAGTTGCATATTCAAAATTATATCCATCCTCAAAAAAAGGAAAATCTGGATGAAAATATTTTTTAGTTTGAATATTTGGCATAATTTTACTACTTCACTTCTATACTAACACTCTTTGATGGTTTAGATAATACACCATCATTATCAATACCTATAACTTGATATTTATATGTTTTATTTAGAGTTATATCATTATCTACAAACTGTGTACCTTTTATACCTGTATATTTGATAGTTTTAGGAAGAAAAAATTTAGATGAAAAACTTTTTTTTACCATATACTCTTTTATATTTCTTCTCATTGGTAACCACCTTATTATTACTCTACCATCAGCTAGTTTATATTCTATGATTTGGGGAGATGGAGAATTTGCTTTTGTAGTAGCAGTTACAAATGCAGTAGGAAGAGGAGATTCTAATCCAAAGTTATCGACAGCAGTTATTTTATAATTAACTACTTCACCATCTTTTTGAATTTTATCTATATAATACTTATTTGATGTAGTTGCGTGTTTTATAAAAACTTTATCTTTATATAAACTTGTATATATATTGTATTTTAAAATAGTTCTAGTTTTATCTGATAAATTTGGGTCTATCCAAGAGAGTTGTATCTGTCTAGGAAGATTACTTCTTACTAAAACTTCAGTTATCATCTTAGGAAGTGTCTTTGTATCTCCATAAGCTATATTTGAATAAGGACTAGGAACCCCATCAAAAGTAACAGCTTTTAGACGATAGTAGTAAGCATCCCCACTTTTTACAGCTCTATCTATATATTGAGTTTGAAGAGCTTTATAAATAGTGTGCAAATCTTCCCATTTTGTTTTATCTTTACTTCTTTGTACTTGATAATATTTTATTAAGCTATGTTGTGGATATAAGTTCCATGCTAGTTTTATTTGTTTTACTAGATTTCTACTTGCTCTCAAAGTTTTTATTTGAGAAAGTATATATCTTGTCCTAATAGTAACAGCGCTTGAAGCAGGTGAAACTCTTTTATCTTTTGTGTAAGCAGATACTTTATATCTATATACTTTATATGGTTTTAAATCTTTATCAACATAACTAGTAGCATATATATCAGGTATTGTTTGTATTAAAACATATTTTCTACTATAATCAGAATACCTAAATACTCTATATCCAGATGTACTAGAATTTATTTTATAATTCCAATGTAGTGATACTTCAGTCATAGAAGACGATGCAGTTAAATTTGTGGGTGATGGGACAGAAGGATCTAATGTTAAGTTATTAAAAAAAGGCAAACTTATATTCTCTAGCTTTTTAAATCCTTTAAGACTTGAAGTTTTATATCTTTGAAAGTCTATATTTTTAGTAGAACATCCACTAAATGCTATTGAGCTTATTAAGTATAAAATCAGTAGATAATTTCTCATGTAAATCCTTACTATCAAAGTATTTTTCTAGTACATACATCATATCCTCTTGTATATTAGCTTTTAAAAAAACTTTTTTACTATTTAAAGGATGAGTAAAATATATTATATATGCATGTAACATTATCCTATTTATTTTATCTTTTTTACTCTTAAATCCATATGTAAAATCAGCTAAAATATGCCTATTTAAAAAGTTTAAATGGGCTCTTATCTGATGAGTTCTTCCTGTAAATAATTTTGCTGCTATTAATTCATATTTACCATCTTTTGATGTAAGTAATTTGATAAATTTTGTTTTTGCATACTTTCCATTAGCACTTGCTAACATTTTAAGCCTATTTCTTGGATTTCTAGCTATATTTTTTTCTACTGTTATATCTTCTTTTAAGGGGGTATCTATTATTGCAATATAATATCTTCCCATAGTTTTATCTGAAAGTTGTTTACTTAAAAGGGCATGAGAAGTATTATTTTTTGCAACTACTAAAGCACCACTTGTTTCTTTATCTATTCTATGAACGATGCCTGCTCTTTCTTCTCCACTTAGATTTGAAAGAGTGAAGTTTTTTGATTTTAACCATTCAACCAAGGTAGCTTCTTTTACAGATGGAGCAGGATGAATAGTAAGAAAGGGTGGTTTGTTTACAACTAAAAGAGACTCATCTTCATAGATAATCTCAACATCAAAATCAACATCAAAACTTTCTTTTTTGGTTACTTTAGGTAACTCGTAGCAAACTATATCCGATATTTTAACTTTGTATCCATTTTTAAAAATAGTTTTATTATTTACTTTTACACCTATATTTTTTATAAAATTTTCAACTTGACTTCTTGAAGTTTTCAACTCTTTTTGCAAAAGAATATCCAATCTTATATTTTCTTTAGCTACAATAGTATTCAAAATAAATCCTTAAGGTAATAGTTTGATAAAAATAAATACAAAAATTTTTATACACTTTGATTATATCTTGCCTCTACTTATTTTGCCACTTATGATTATGAGTTACTCTTTGGTAAATGAACTCCATCCTGTTTTGGCACATAAACAGATTATATATTATAGTGTTGGTTTTTTTGTATTTTTATTTTTTTTCTTTTTCCCTATAAAAAAAGTTTTGTGGATGGCTCCAGCTTTTTATTGGTTTAATATTTTACTACTTATTGTTGTTAAATTATTTGGAGTTAGTAGACTTGGAGCTAAAAGGTGGTTAGAAATTCCATTTACACACTTTACTATACAACCATCTGAAATAATGAAACCAGCACTTATACTTATGCTTTTATATTTAGTAAGTAAATACAAACAAAAGCCAGATAGCCTTTATAAGATAAAAGAGTTTCTAATCTTATCTATTTATATCATAATTCCATTCTTATTGATAGCAAAAGAGCCTGATTTAGGAACGGCTATGATGATACTTATAGTGGGATTTGGTACACTTTTTATTTTAGGAATAGAGTTAAAAATTTGGCTTACTTTACTAGTTGGAGTAGGGCTTCTTGCACCAGTTTTATATAGTCATTTGCAAGAGTATCAAAAGAAAAGGATACAAGACTTTTTAAATAAACCAAGTTATCATGTAAGACAAGCTGTTATAGCCATAGGAAGTGGTGGTACTTATGGAAAACTAAAAGAAGATGCTACACAGTCAAGATTAAAATTTCTTCCTATATCTACAAGTGATTTTATATTTTCATTTTTTATGGAGAGATATGGTTTTTTGGGTGGAGTTATGCTTATAGGACTTTATTTTTTAATAATTCTACATCTTATGATGATAACTTTATATTCTAAAGGAGAGTATTTAATAACTGTTGTATCTTCTGCTTTAGCATTTTTGTTTTTTGTACATGTTGGCGTAAATATAGCTATGAATATAGGATATGCACCAGTTGTTGGTATTCCACTACCTCTTTTTAGTTATGGTGGTACTAGCTTTATGACTATTATGATTATAATAGGAATATATGAAAATTTAGTAACCTTTAGACATGATGATATGTATGAATCGATAGATTATAATGCTGAGGAGTAAAGGATCGTTGAGTGGTTATGTTTTTTTTGCTATTAAACCAGCTATAACTACAAAAACTATGCCTAAAACTTTTAAAAAGCTAGGTAATCCATCCCCTAAGAAAAATCCAAAAACAACAGAAAAAGGTATGATTGAGTAACTTATTGTTGCTACAAGGGAAAGATTTGGTGTTGAGTAAGCTTTTGTTAAAAACCATTGTGAAAGAGTTGCTGTTATTGCCATAAGGACTATAAGTAAAATATCACTTAAATGAGTTGGAGGTATAAATTCTTTTATTAGAGAATTTGAAGGTAGATAAGGAACTAATAAAAACATAATCAAAGGGAACAGAGTTCCCATACCCATAAACGACAATACTATAATCCTAGAATCAAATATATGCTTTATCTTTCCGATAGTTGTATAAGCAGCAGCTGCAAAAAATCCTCCTATAACTCCTAAAATATATGAATAATCAAAGCTAATACCAGTAGGATTTGTGATAAAAATAACTCCTAAAAATCCTAAGAGTAGGGCAGTAATTTTATAAATATTTATACTCTCTTTTAAAACTAAAAATGCTAGTAGTGCTACAAATATGGGAGATGTTTTATTTAAAGTTACAGCATCACTAAGTGGTATAGTTGTTATAGTATAAAAGAATAAAAACATAGCAATAAATCCAAAAATTCCTCTTAAAATTAAAAGTGGCAAGTTTTTTGTATCTATCTTTGAGGGAGTATATTTTAGCATTGCAAGGATTATTAAAACTCCCAAAGCATTTCTAAAAAAAACTATCTCTAAAGCTGGAATTGAGGATGATAATATTTTTGCAATAGAGCCATTAAAAGCCCCCAAAAAAGAGGAGGCTAACATATAAAAAATACCGTTAGATAGATTCTTCAATTATTGTTTTAGCTCTCTTTTTGGATAAGCTATGGCAATAGTAGCTAAAACGATTGCTACTATTAAGTAAAGATATTTTGGTATTGGCATAGGATCACCAGCTGCATAAGAGTGCATACCAGATAAATAGTAATTAACTCCAACAAATGTCATAATGATAGAAGCATAACTTACAAGAGACAACGATGCAAATTTATAATAATAGTTTTTTCTAAACCAAGGGATAAGTCTTATATGAGTAAGTATAACATATACCAAGATACTAATCCATGCCCAAGTCTCTTTTGGATCCCAACTCCAGTACCTTCCCCAACTTTCATTTGCCCAAACTCCACCTAAAAAGTTTCCGATAGTTAAAAGTACAAGTCCAAGGATTGCAGTCATTTCGTTTATTCTAGAAGCTTCTATAATACTTTTGGAAATTTGTTCATTTTTATCTTTAAATAAAAAGAGTATCAAAGTAAAAAATCCAAGTATCATAGAAAGCCCCAAAAAGCCATAACTAGCAGTCAAAACTGATACATGAATATTTAGCCAGTAAGAGCTAAGAACTGGAACTAGATTTGTAATCTGAGGATCCATCTGTGCTAAAAATGTTGTGAATAGAGTTGCACTTGCTATTAGCGAAGTAAGAGCTGGAGCTAAAATGGAGTATCTAGCAAAAATAATTCCAGCAAGTCCCATTGACCAAGCTATATAAACCATAGCTTCATAAGCATTACTCCAAGGAGCATGACCTCCTATATACCATCTTATTCCAAGTCCAACAGTTTGAGCTATAAAAGCCAAGATTATTACTATTTGACCTATCAAAAAGGCTATTTTTGTATTTGCAGTTGGCTTTAAAAGTTTTGTTAGAATTGCTATCAAAAGTATTATACCACCTAAAAGATAAACAAGAGCAAGTCTATCAAAAAGTTTTATCTTATTAAAAAATTTTTCTAATTGTAGTTTACTTTCAGATGGTATAATAGCATGACCAATTTTATTTTGATAAATTCTAATAACTTTTACAGCTTTATTAGCATTTTTCCAATCTCCACTTTTTTTAGCTGCATCAACTTGTGAAAAGTAGTATAAAAAAAGTGTTCTTACTCTATTTGATTCATCTTGTGGAAACTTTTGTATAGCATCCTTTACAGAGTACCATTTTTGATGAGGATCATTGATTTTTGGTATAATTTTTAAAATATCACCAGTATAAATCATATAAGATATATTTACTCTTTCATCAATCTTTATAATATCTCTATCAAATTGATTTCTTTTAATAGGTCTTTTTTGGGTTGCTGTAATAATATACTTAAAAAGTTTATATGGTGATTTTAGATTTTTTTTAGAAAAATCAAAAAAGTTATTGTAAGTAGCATATTTTGCATCCTTTGGCAATCCTAAAATCTTTTTTATTTTAGAGTGATTTACTTTTATCATAGGGATACTTTGCCACAACTTTGGAGCCGTTATCATTCCAAGTATAATTTGATTTGAAGTCAAGCCATCAAAAGTTGTTGATTTACTTATTTTTAAAATCAAATCTTTCGAAAAAGTATCCATGCTGACAATCCTACCATCATGTTTTTGTACCAAAATATCACCAAAAAGTTCAGCATGGTTTTTATTATACAGTTTTGCTTCATCTAGGGGATCAGCTTTTAAATTTTGACTAAGCCCAAAAACTAAAGATAGTAAAATAAAAGATTTTAAAATAGTATCTTTTTGAACAAGTCTAACAAGTTTTCTAAATCTACTTTTTGGATTGAAAAAGTTAAGTATAAAACCTATTGCTAACATTAAGTAGCCTATATAAGTTGGTATTTTCCCTGGATCATAATTGACAGAGAGTACAGTTCCCTTTTCATCTGTATCATAAGAGCTTTGAAACAATCTATATCCTTTAAAGTCTAGTACATGATTCATAAAAATTTTATATTTAAAACTATTATTTTTACTTTTTACAGTTACATAACTAGCATAACTAGCAGGTGACATACTTCCAGGATATCTTTTAAGTTCAAATTTATCAAGTTTCACAATAAAAGGAAGTTTTAAAAGTTTAGAACCCCAAGTTATTATAAATTTTGTATCGTCTATGGTGCTTGTGGTAGGAGTTCCAGCCTGACTTCCTCCAAATCCGAAAAGAGTTATAGTTTTACTCTTACCATTATATGAAAGTTTTGCTATAATAGCTGATGGAATTTGACTTTGCATATTTTTCCCACCTTTTATTTTTTGACTAACTAATTTTTCTTTGGCATGAGTTAAAGTTTTAACAGGAGTTATTTTTATAAATCCAAAGTCATACATAGCTCTTGTTTTAAACTTATAAATTTTATCTTTTGCTCTATTTTCAGTTTTTCCACTTGCCATAAAAGTGGTAGTGAAATTAACTGTACTTTTTATATAAAATTTATCGTTTTTAGTAAATATTTCTACTTTATTTTTTGCATTATTTGGTGAGTTTAGTGAGATTTGATAATCTTTTAAATTTACAGGTTTATTTTTACTTAAAATTATCATTTTAGGTATTGAGTTAGTACTAACAACCATCATTTTCACTTTAGCAGAACTACTTTTATCTTCTAATAACTCTTTTTTTGCATTTGGTATAAAGTTTAGATACTCTAAAGTAGCCACCTTGCTATTTATATTAAGATTAACTTTAAAGTAATTTTTTGAAATTTTTGATATATATACTTGTTTATCCTGATAGTAAAATTTTTTATTTTTTACAGCTTCTAGTTGGATAAAAGATTTTAGTGAAGTCATTTCTGCTTTGCTTTGGCCATCTCTTATGTGTAAAAGTCCTTCATAACTAAAATATCTGGTAATACCAGCTCCTATTAAAATAACCAAAAAGCCAACATGAAATATTAAAAGAGGTAAGTTGTTTTTTTTATACATTTTAAATTTAAAAATATTTCCAACTAAATTTATAGCTAAGAGTAGTTGTAATAGTTCAAACCAATGAGTGCCGTAAACACTAGCCCAAGCAGTTGAAGTTCCATAATCATTTTCTATAAATGTAGCCTCAGCACAAACAATAGCAAAAATAGCAGTCAAAATAAGCATAAGCCACATCGAGGTTAAAAAGTTATAAATTTTCTTCATTTATTTTGCCTTCAAGTATAAAATGACAAGAGATTAACAAAAAAGAGTTTACAAACGGTTAAAAACACTACTCCCACTACCGCTAAAAAATCTTTTATCTAAATACTTTTTTAAATCAGGATATAAAGATAGAGCAGGTGGTAGTAAGTCATTTAATTCAAAAGATTTAAAATTTTTTAAAATATAACTTGAATCTAAATTTATTAATTTATCAGCTAAAATTTTGTCAAAATTCAAAAAATCACTTCTGTATTTTTGATATACATCTTTTGTTGAACATTTTATTGGAGGGGTTAGAGTTTGTATATCTAGCAAATCTTCTTCAAAGATTTTTACAATTTCACCTATTCCACTTACATTTGCACTATTTATTTCATAAATAAAAAAAGCAACATCACTTCCTATACTTTTACCTATTTCAACTCTTGTTTTAAGATTTATATTTAAGTTTAAAACTTTGTTGGTAAGGTTTAAAAAACTAGCACAGTTACTACTTCCACCTCCAAGTCCTGCAAATTCTGGAATATTTTTTTTAACAACTACTTTATAGTTTTTAAAAAAATTTTTTACTTTAGGATTATGGCTTAATTTTTGATATACTTTATAAATAGTGTTATTTTTGCTCTTACAGCCAAAATTTCCATCTATAATAAATTTATCACTTTTCTTTTTTGGTTCAAAACTTATTTCATCATACAAATTTCTTACAAGCATAAATCTTGAGTTTAATTCGTGAAAATTACCCCTTAAACCTACTATTTTTAAAAAAATATTTACTTTTGCAAATGACAATGTTTTCATTTTATTAGTTAGAGGCACTTAACAATTTTCTTAAATCTTTTATTTCGTTTTGTGAAGTTTGATGATTTGCATTGTGATTTACCTTTTCAAGTTCTTTTTTTAATTCACCTCGTAAAATAGATACTTCTTTTGGAGCATCAATACCAAGTTTTACTATACCTTTATTTATTTCCACCACTTTTATCGATATATCACTTCCAAGATATATTTCATCTTCTAATTTTCTACTTAAAATTAGCATAACTTAACTCCATTTAATTCATACTTTACTTTATCATCCCTGATATTTATGACTGTTAGCATATTATCTAAAACTAAATAATACTCTCCATTTTCTTGTATTTTAAAGTTTTGTTTTTTTAGTTTTCTACCAAGTAAAATATCATTTTTATCTTTTAAGTATTCATTTTTTACTAAATCTAAAAACTTTATTGCATCGAGTTCTCTTTCATTTTCAAACCTAAATTCTCCTTCACTTACTCTTTCAAGAGAACTTAAAACTCCATCTACTCCTAATTTTTGAGCTATTAAAAAACCTAAACTTCTGATGTAACCACCTTCACTAATACTAACTTCAAAACTAACAAAAGGATGAGAATAATTTAAAAATACGATATCATATATAGTAGAAGTTATCTCTTTTAATTTTACTTCTTTTTCCTCTCTTGCTAATTCATAAGCTTTTTTTCCACCTATCTTTTTTGCACAAAATTTGGGAGGAAGATAGTTGATTTTTCCCTTAAAAGAAGAAATAGTTTTTTTTATTGTTGATAATGAAAAAGGTGGCAAATTTTCTATATTTTCAACTCTTTCTATATCAAGAGAACTACTTTTTGCTCCAAGCCATAAAGTTGCTTTATATTTTTTAGGAGATTTTTTAAGATAACGAAAAAGTTTTGAAAATTGACCAAAAGCAACTATAAGAGACCCCGATGCAAAAGGATCAAGTGTTCCTGAAAAACCAGCTTTTTTAATACCATATTTTCTTTTTATACGAGAAAGATAGTTATTTGAACTTATATTTATGGGTTTATTTACTACAAAAAGTCTATTCAAAGTTTTAAACTCTTTCAACAAAAGTAGAAATAATATCTTTTATAGTTCCACCAAAATTTATCGTAAGTTTAAAATCTTTTTTAACTCTACCTACATTTGTAACTCTTCCAATACCAAAAATCTTATGTTTTACAAGATCTCCCTTTTTATAACTTGAGTTTGATTTTAGTTTTAAAGCTCCTCCACTAAGACCTGCTTCAGAAATAAAACGACTTTTTATAAGATGAGTTCTTCTACCTTTATAAAATCTACTATCAACATGGGAGATATAAAGCTCTTTTTTAGCTCTAGTTATTGCAACATATCCAAGTCTCCTTTCTTCTTCTAAATCAGTACCATCTCCCAAAAGTGGAAAAAATCCTTCTTCAACTCCTATAACAAAAAGATACTCAAACTCTAAGCCTTTTGATGCATGGATACTCATCACTGAAATATTTTTGTCATCTATTTGGTCTTGATCACTTTGTAAGGTAATATCATTTAAAAACTCTTCCAAAGTAGAATTTTCATTATTTATAACAAAATCTCTAAATAATCCATAAAATTCATCAATATTGGCTACTTTTTCTAGTGAGTCTGGAAGCATAGAGTAGTACTCTTTTATTTTAAAACTATTTTCCAAATCATCTATTAGATTATAAATATTTTCACTAGCCATTTGAATTAAATTATCAAGTTTTTGAATAAAATCAATTAAAGATTTATAAGCTTTTTTTGGAAGTTCTTTTTCTAAAAGTTCACTTTTGTTTTTGATAAGATTGTAAGTAGAACTATTATTTTGATAAGCAAAAGAGTATAGTTTATCAACTGTACTTTTTCCTATTCCTCTTTTTGGACGATTTATCACTCTTTTTAGAGAAAAGTCATCGTTGGGATTTTGTATAAGTCTAAGGTAAGAAATAATATCTTTTATTTCAGCTCGTTCATAAAATTTTACACCACCTACCATTTTATAAGAAATAGAATTTTTATTTAATCCCTCTTCAATAGAACGACTAAGGGCATTTATCCTATAAAGTATGGCTATTTCATTTGGATTTACACCACTGCTTACTAACTCTTTTATCTTAGTTGAAACTTTGTAACTTTCCTCTTTTTCATCTATACCACTTATAACTTCTATATTTTTACCATCTTTTTTAGTAGAGTCAAGTTTCTTTTCCATACGATTTCTATTAAAATGTATAAGATCATTTGCAGCTTTTAAAATATTTGATGTTGAACGGTAGTTTTTTGTTAATTTTACTATTTTTGCATTATCAAAGTATTTATCAAACTCTAAAATATTATTTATGTTTGCACCCCTCCAACCATAAATACTTTGATCATCATCTCCCACTACACAAAGATTGTTATGAGAAGTACAAATCTTTTTAAGAAGTTTAAATTGTAAATCATTTGTATCTTGATATTCATCTACCATAATATATCTATATCTTTGGCTAATTTCATCAGCTAAGGTTGCATCGTTTTCTAGTATTTTGAAAGGCAGTGCAAGTAAATCATCAAAATCAACTAAATTGTTATTTTCTAAGTAGTCTTCATATTTTTTATATACAAAGGCTATTTGTTTATAGTTTGGCATCATAGCACTACTTATAGCTTCACTCGGTTCTATAAGATTGTTCTTATATTTTGAAATTTCATTTGCAACTAATGAGATAGGCAGGTCTATTTCAAAAGATTTTATTATTTTCTTTTTATCATCAGTATCTATGATAACAAAAGAATTATTGCGGCCAAGTTTATTTATATAATGTTTTAAAAAAATAAGCCCAAATTTATGAAAAGTTGATAAAAGGGGAAGATGATCTAGTTTATTTCCTAAAAGTGAGAATGCTCTTTGTCTCATTTCACTTGCAGCTTTGTTTGTAAAAGTAAGAGTTAAAATAGAAGAAGGAAATATACCATTTTGGATCATATAAGCCAATCTAGTAGTAATAGTCTTTGTTTTTCCACTACCTGCACCTGCTAATATCAAAAGTGGTCCATCTATGCTTAAAACAGCATCTCTTTGTTCATCGTTTAAACTACTTAATATATTTTCCATCACATCAAAACTTTTTATTTTATTGTATCAAAAAAATCATTAGTACTTACACTATATTATAAAATCTAATAAGACTAACCCTATAATTTAATAAATCTTTTATTATTTTTTGTTATAATTATACATAAAATATAAAGGTAAATTATGCTTAAAGACTTTGCAAAGTTAGAAACATTTTTGGCGATAGTAAAAGAGAAAAGTTTTTCAAAAGCTTCCAAAAAGTTAGGAATCTCCCAACCAGCAGTTACTCAACAAGTAAAGTGGCTAGAAGATTATTTGGATACAAAGATTATAGAGCGAAAGAAAAATGGTATAACTTTAACCAAAAGTGGTGAAGAGTTATATAGAGTAGCTTTAAGATTAAATAAATGTGTACAAAATGTTGAAAAAGAAGTTATAAAAATTATGAATAAAGAGCTTACTTTTATCATAGGAGCTTCTTTTACAATAGGTAACTATGTTATACCAGTTAGTTTAAAAGGTATAAAAGATGTAATAAAAAATGATGTATCTGTACATATAGATTTAACAGAAAAAGTTTTAGAACTGTTAGTAGATAAGAGGATTGATTTAGCTCTTATTGAATCACCTGTATTTTTAGATGGTATTATCTATAGAGAATGGTTAGAAGATGAATTTGTTTTGTTTTCAAATCAACCTTTACCAAAATATGTAAATGTTGATGATTTAGATACATTTAATTGGGTTTGTAGAGATGAAGATTCTCATACAAGAAAAGTTATAGCAGATGTTTTTGATGATGCAGGAATTGAGTGTAAAGCTTTTGATGTCGCTTCAACAGTATCCTCTCCAACAGCACTTATTCAAACAGTTTTAAAATCTTCAAAAGAGAGTGAAGATAAACAAACAGTAGCTATAATGTCAAAAATAGCCATAGAAGATGAAATACTAGATACTAAGTTATATTCAGCAAAAGTAAGAGGATTGTCTTTTAAAAGGCATTTTTATGTAGCTTACTTAAAAGATAGAAAACACGATATGTATTTGGAAAAAGTTGTTGATTTTATTATGAAAAAAGATAAGTTATAAGTGAGGCTTTAAAACCTCACTTCTTTTAAGAACTCTCTAAAGCTTTTTTGATCTTTTCAACTACACTAGGATCTTCTAAAGTTGATATATCTTGAGTTATCTCTTCTTTTTTTGCTAAAGTTCTTAGTATTCTTCTCATTATTTTTCCACTTCTTGTTTTTGGTAAACCTTCTACCTTTACTATATCATCAGCTTTTGCAATATTTCCTATATCTCTTGCTAAAATTTTATTTACATGAATAAATATATCTTTAATATTTGCATTATCTTTTAAAACTACATAGATAAAAATACTTTCCCCCTTGACACTATGAGGAGTTCCAATAACAGCAACTTCAGCTACATGTTCATCTTCAGCTATTGCGGCCTCTAGTTCAGCAGTTCCAAGTCTGTGTCCACTTACATTTATCACATCATCAACTCTTCCTGTTATAGTGATATAACCATCTTCATCAATCATAGCTCCATCACCACTAAAGTAAACACTTTCTCCGTTCTTTTCACAATCTCCAAAATATGATTTTTTAAATCTCTCATCATCTCCCCAAATAGTTCTTATCATACTAGGCCATGGTTTTGTAATACAAAGATACCCTTTTTCTTTTATGGGTGTTGGAGTTCCATCTTTTTCTATAACTTCAGCCATTATTCCAGGAAGTGGCAGAGTTGCACAAGCTGGTTTGATAGGAGTAGCAAATGGAAGTGGAGTTATCATATGTCCTCCAGTTTCAGTTTGCCACCAAGTATCTACTATTGGACATTTTTCTCCACCAACAACTTTATAATACCACTCCCAAGCATGAGGGTCAATAGGTTCTCCAACAGTTCCCAAAACTTTTAAGCTAGAAATATTATATTTTGATGGTTCATCTTCTCCTAATTTATGTAAAACTCTTATTGCCGTAGGAGCTGTATAAAACTGAGTTATTTGATGTTCTTCAACCATTTTCCAAGCTCTTCCACTATCAGGATATGTTGGAACTCCTTCAAACATTACAGTAGTTCCACCACAAGATAGAGGCCCATAAACTATATAAGTATGACCAGTTATCCAACCTATATCAGCAGTACACCAAAAAACATCTCCATCTTGAAAATCAAATGTCCATTCCATTGTCATTTGTGCCCAAAGAATATATCCTGCAGTTGAATGTTGAACTCCCTTTGGTTTTCCAGTACTTCCACTAGTATAAAGTAAGAATAGAGGGTCTTCACTGTCCATTATTTCATAAGGGCATTGGTCACTTTCATATTTGATAAGTTCATTGTATTTATGATCTTTTTTATTCCATTCTATTTTTTCATTATTTCTTTGTATTACTAGTACTGCTTCTAAACTATCGCAACCATTTTTTGTTGCATCATCAACTACTGGTTTTAGTAAGTAAGGTTTCCCTTTTCTATAAGCACCATCAGCTGTTATAACAAGTTTTGCTCCAGCATCTTCAATCCTATCTTTTAAAGCTTCAGCAGAAAAACCGCCAAAAACGACAGAGTGAATAGCTCCAATTCTAGTACATGCAAGCATAGCATAAGCAGCTTCTGGAACCATAGGCATATAAAGTACTACACGATCACCTTTTTTGATATCAAATTTATTTTTCAAAAGATTTGCAAAGCGATTTACATTTAAACTGAGTTCTTTATAAGTTATCTTTTGAACATCTCCACGATCTCCTTCAAAAAGTATAGCAACTTGATTTGCTCTTTTTTCTAAGTGTCTATCTATACATTGATTTGAAACATTTAATTTTCCTTCACAAAACCATTTGTAAAAAGGTTTATTAGATTCATCTAAAACTTTAGAGTAAGGGGATAACCAATCTATCTTTTTATCTGCAAAATTTTTCCAGTATCCCTCATAATCATTTTTTGCTTCATCAACTAAAGCATAGTATTGCTCTAAGCTTTTAATATTTGCTTTTTTAGCTAACTCTTTGTTTGGGTAGTATAATTTACTCATTTTCGCTCCTTGATTTATAGTAACTTAGCTTACTTTTGCCAAATTTTTTTTCTTTTATTTTAACAAAATCACCTATTTTTTGAGGAAATTCTTTGTTTGATATATGTTCAATAGCTATCAACTCAACCTTTTCTTTTGGTGTATTTTCTATAAGAGAGATAGTTTTTTTATAAATATCTTGCATATTTTCTCTTATATCAAATGGTGGGTCAAAGTAGATAGAAGCTGGTTCATCAATGTTTTTTAAAATAAGACTATAAAGTTCAAAACTATCTCCTAAAAAACTTTTACATCTAATAGAATCTATGGAATTTATATTTTTATTTAAGATTTTAAAAGCATTTTTATCTATTTCTATAAAATAAGCTTCTTTTGCTCCACGACTAATAGCTTCCAATCCCATAGTCCCACTACCTCCAAAAACTTCAAAAAAGATAGTATCAACTATATTAAGCTGAATAGTGTTGAAAAATGACTCTTTCAAAATCGACTTTGTACTTCTTGTTGAACTTAACGGAGCTAATAAAAGTTTTTTTCCCTTAAATTTGCCTGCGATTATATTTGTATATATTTTTTTCATAGAAGTATTGTAACAAATAGTGATAAAAATAAAATTTTTTATTAAAAAATATAAAGTTTTAACATATTTAGTCGATTTCTTAATAAGAAGATAAAAGGATATAAAGATGGCAGTAGGCGAACTTAGTACACTTGGGCTTGGTAGTCAAGGTATTTTAACAAATGATATTATAGATAAATTAAAAAATGCTGATAAATCTTCTTTGATAACACCTATAAAGACGAAACAAACAATTATCCAAAATAAAATAAATGAAGTAGGTGCTATAAAGAAACTTATGAATTCACTATCTACTTCAGTTACAAATATGACTTATGATACACCATATCAAGAGATGAAAAAGGATTTAACAGGTAGTAGCATAAGTATAGATGTAAATGAGAAGGTAGATAATCAAAACTTTTCACTTGATGTTACTAAAATTGCAACTAAAGATATATTTGAAAGTAGTGATGGTTTTACA
This sequence comes from Campylobacterales bacterium, assembly GCA_027055005.1. Classification (GTDB taxonomy): domain Bacteria; phylum Campylobacterota; class Campylobacteria; order Campylobacterales; family QNZT01; genus SZUA-1377. Next base: position 6,114 of record JALUNR010000153.1, on the reverse strand, counting down.
ACAAAAGATAGTTCTTTAAAAAGCGGAGATATAACTATTGGAATTGGAGATGATAGTTTTAAAATAGATATAAAAGATGGTGATACTTTAGAAGATTTAGTAAAAAACATAAATGAAAACACAAATGGAAAAGTAGAAGCATCTATACTAAATGTTGGTGGTGATAATCCATATAAACTTATTATTAAATCTACTAAGACTGGAGAAGATAATAGATTAACTATAACTCAAAACTCGGACTCCTTTTCAAATGGAATTGATAGACTTGGAGATGAGGCACATGATGCAGAATTTAAATTTAATGGTATAAGTGTTACTAGAAGTTCAAATGAAGTAGATGATTTGGTTAATGGTGTAACTATTAAATTAGAAAAAGAAGGACTGACAGATGTTTCACTAAAAAATGATAATAGTAAAATTGTAGATGGAATAAAAGATTTTGTTGAAAAATATAATACATTGTCAAAAGTTTTAACAGCAGATACAAAATATGATAGTGAAAAAAAACAAGCTGGTATATTTCAAGGAAATTCTGAAATAAGAAGTATTATGAGAAGTTTAAATGACATAGTTTCAACTACTATTTCAAAAGATTCTAAAGTCGCTGGAGATTTTGGATTGGAAATTAAAAGAGATGGTACTTTAAGTTTTGATGAAATTAAGTTTCAAAAAGCTTATGATAGTGATAAAACTAAAACTGTAGAATTTTTTAAAGCTAGTGATGCGACTAGTGGTATGTTTAATAAGTTAGAAAGTAAACTTTTTGATATAAATACTAGTTCAAAAGGAACTATAAAAAGTTTAAAAAAGAGTTTAGAAGCTAATAGTAAAAGAAATGAAGAAGCTATAAAAAAAGCTCAAATACAACTTGATTCAAGATATGAAATCTTAACTAGAAAGTTTGCATCAGCTGATGCACTGATGGGAAGATTAAATAGTAGCTCAGACATACTTACACAAATGATAGATGCACAATTTGCAAAAAATAATTAGAGGAGAAAAATAAATGACAAGAACAAAAGCTATGAGTACTTATGCACAAAATAATACAATAACTTCATCACCTGAAAAATTGATAGAGATGCTTTATGAAGGACTTTTGAAATTTACGACATTGGCAAAAAAGGCAATAGAAAAAAAAGATTATGAAACAAAATCAAAATGGATAAATCGTTCAAATGATATTTTTATAGAACTTTTGGATTCACTAAAAGATGATAAAACAGAAATGACAGCTTATTTAACAGGATTATATATACATCAAATTAAAAATTTAACTCATGCAAATATACATAATTCTACAAAAGAGTTAGATATTATTATTCATGTAGTAAGAGTTTTACTTGAAACTTGGAGAGAAGAAACTATGGTAGGAGATAGACTTGAAGTGGCTTAAAGATTTTAAACTAGCTTTAATAGAAGAAGATTTTATAGCTATTGAAGCTTTGATAGATGATATACCTGAATTTACTGATATTGATAGTAGTAAATTAGCTTTAACTTTTATAGAACAGGCAAGGCAAATAATATCAAAACAAAAAAATGAAGCACTTTTGCAAATTCAAAAAATTCAAAAAACAAAAAAGTTTATTAAAGAAGAAGAAGGTGTTTATAGCTTGGATATGAGTTATTAAAGTAAATATATTATAATACCTAAAATTCTATAATTAAGGTATTATAAATGTTTGAAATGGTTATCGGTTTAGAGGTTCATATCCAGTTAAATACTAAAACAAAAATATTTTGTTCTTGTCCAACATCTTTTGGTGAAGAAGCAAATACAAATGTTTGTCCAACTTGTTTGGCTCTTCCTGGAGCTCTTCCAGTTTTAAATAAAGAAGCTGTAAAAAAAGCTATAAGTTTCGGTACGGCAGTCAATGCCACAGTACATAAAAAATCAATCTTTAATAGAAAAAATTACTTTTATCCAGATCTTCCCAAAGGGTATCAAATAAGTCAATTTGAAATACCTATAGTTGAAGGTGGAGAACTTTTTATTGATTTTAAAGATGATACAAGAAAAAGAATAGGTATTACAAGAGCTCACTTGGAAGAAGATGCAGGAAAAAATATCCATGAAGGCGAAGAAAGTTTAGTTGATCTTAATCGTGCTGGAACTCCTCTTTTAGAAATAGTAAGTGAACCAGATATGTCAAATGCAGAGGAAGCGATACTTTATCTAAAAAAACTTCATTCGATAGTTAGATATTTAGGTATTAGTGATGCAAATATGCAAGAAGGTTCTTTTAGATGTGATGTAAATATTTCTATAAGACCAAAAGGTGATAAAAAACTTTATACTAGAGTAGAAATAAAAAATATGAACTCATTTAGGTTTATTCAAAAAGCCATAGAGTATGAGTTTCAAAGACAGTGTGATGCTTGGGAAGATGGCATATATGATGATGAAGTTTATCAAGAAACTAGACTTTTTAATACCATAACTGGTGAAACCAAAAGTATGAGAGGAAAAGAAGATAGTGCAGAGTATAGATATTTTCCAGATCCAGATCTTTTACCTGTGTTGCTAACTGATGAAATGATTGAAGAGGGGAAAAAAATTCCAGAACTTCCTGATGCAAAAAAACAAAGATTCATAAAAGAGTTTGGATTGAAACCTTATGATGCCATAGTTTTAACAAATTCAGTAGAAATGGCAAAATATTTTGAAACTATGATAGAAGATGGTGCAGATGCTAAACTTGCAGTAAATTGGCTTAGTGTAGAACTTAGTGGTAGAATAAATGGAGGAGAAGCTATAGATAGTAAAGTATCTGCCTTAAAACTTTCTAGCTTAGTAAAAAGGATTAAAGATGGAACTATCAGTGGAAAAGCAGCAAAAGAAGTTTTAGATGAACTTGTTGAAAATGGTGGAGAGGTTGATTCTATCATAGAGGAAAAAGGACTGAAACAAGTTAGCGATGATGGAGCGATAGAAAAAATTGTTGATGAGATTTTATCAGCAAACCCAGATAAAGTGGATGAATACAAAGGTGGTAAAGATAAACTTTTTGGATTTTTTGTAGGTCAAGTGATGAAAGCAAGTCATGGAAGTGCAAATCCAGCAAAAGTAAATCAAATACTAAAAAAGAAACTCATATAAAGAATGAAAAAAAAAGTTCTTGAAGTTGCATACTTAATAGCTACCAATAAAAGATATGCACAAATCAAGGGCTATTTTTATGATATTTTAGAAAATCAGAAGTCAGTTTTAAAAAGATATTTTGATTTTTTTATGATCTTTTTAGTAATAACTACAGTTTTTATTTTGGTATATGAAACTAAAAATTCTCTACCTTTTTGGGTAAAAGATTATGAAATATTTGCTTTAACTATTTTTATATGGGAATGGTTAATAAGATTTTGGGTTATTAGTGATATTCACCTTGATATTATTAACAATTATGAAGACAATGATTTAGAACAGACAAATTATACTTTTTGGCAACTTATTCGTCCATCTGTTATAAAAAAAATAAGATTTATATTCTCTCCACTTTCAATTATAGACCTTTTAGCTATTTTACCATCTTATAGACCTCTTAGAGTTTTAAGATTTTTACTTATATTTAGACTTTTAAAAGTTTTTCGTTATACAGAGGATATTAACTATCTTTTTAGAGTTTTTGTCGAAAAAAAATATGAATTTTTTACACTATTTTTTATATTTGTATTTTTGATACTATTTGCAGGAACTACTATATATGTTTTTGAAGGTACAAATTCAAATGGTGGTGTAAAAAATCTTTTTGAAGCAATGTATTGGGCTGTTATTACTATTACAACTGTTGGATATGGAGATATTACCCCTATTACGCCAGAGGGAAAATTTGTAACTGGTTTTTTAGTTGTTGCAGGGCTTATCTTGATATCTTTTATGACATCAGTTGTAACAACAAGTATGGCTGATAGAATGGATTATATAAAAGCAAATAATACATTACAAAAGATTGGAAAATTAAAACAATTTGTATTAATTTGTGGATATGGACGAATATCAAAAATGCTTTCACTCGAACTTGGAATTAGTCATGAAAATATAGTTGTTTTAGATACAGATGAGAATGCAGTAGAGAGAGCATTGAAAAATGGCTATTTTGCTTTAAAGGCAGATGCAGCTGATATAGAGTTTTTAAAAACTATAGATGTTGATAAAAAGGTAACTAAAGCTGTTACTTTAGTTAGTAATGATGCTATAAATCTTTCAATAATACTTGCTATCAAATCGTTAAATAAAAATATAAATATTTTTTCTCGTGCTATTGATGAAACTACAAAGGATAAACTTTTGATTGCTGGAGCAAATGAAGTTATTTTTCCTTATGAAAGTGCAGCTTTAATGGCATATAAATATATAAAAAAACCAGTGGCAATAGATGCTATAAGTAAAGTGGTAAAGGAGTATGAAGAACCTATATTGGATGAAATAGAAATATATGATGATTTTAGTGTGATAGGAAATACTCTTACTAAAATAGGACTCTTAAAAAATTCTCTAAAATTAATTGGTATAATACGACAAAATGAAAAAAATAAATTTCATTTTAATCCCAAGAAAGATGAATTTAATCTACAAAGTAGAGATATATTAGTAGTTTTAGGTAAAAGTAATGATATATATAAATTTAAATTAGATTTACAGAAGAAAGGAAAATGAAATCAAAAGGGTATTAGTTTTTGGATATTCTAAAGTTGCTAAAGAAATAGTTAGTTTTTTAGAAAAAGAAAATGAAATAGAGTTTGTTATGTCAAGTTCCAGTCAAAACGGTATAGAAGCAGCTAAAAAAAATAATCATAAAGTTTTTTTTATGGATTATAATAAAGATAGCGAATTAATAAAATTTGGCATAGGTGATAAAGTTAATACTCTTTTTTGCTTAAGTAATGACTTTAACAAAAATCTTTTTTTAACACTAAGTGCTAGAAATCTTGATAAAGATTTAAATATTATTTCTCAAGTAACAAATGAACAAGAAGAAAAAAAGATGATCCTTGCAGGTGCTACAAAAACAATAGATCCCTATTCAATAGGAGCAAATCAATTTTTTAGTGTTATGAAGAAGGAAAAAGTTCATGATGTTATTATGGATATACTCTATGAAAAATCAAAAATATCTCTTGAAGAATTACCTATAACAAAAAAAAGTAAATTTTTAAATGAACAATTTAGCAGTGCAAATTTTGAAAAAAATTATGATCTCTTGATTTTAGGATTATATGATAGTAAAAGAGATAAATTTAAATATAATATTCAAAGAATTTCAAGAAAAATGAAAGAAAATGATGTTCTTGTTGTTATGGGAACAAAAAGTGAGATTAGAAGATTTAAAAGGGAAGTATTATGAGTATAGCAGTTGTTGGTGGTGGAAAGTGGGGAGAAGCACTACACTTGTCTTTTTTAGAAAGTGGTGAGTCATATATAGGTTCAAGGAATAAGAAGGATATTATATATTTTAAAGATTTTAGAAAACTTTTAAGTCAAGAATATATAGTTTTAGCTATATCTGCCCAACATATAAGAGAATTTTTAAGTAATAATTTTAAATTCAAAAATCAAAAAATACTTGTGGCTTCAAAAGGTATAGAAGCAACAACAGGTAAATTTTTAAATGAGCTTATGCAAGAGTTTTTGCCAAAACAAAATCTAGCTTTTATATCAGGTCCATCTTTTGCGGCTGAAGTTAAACAGAAACTACCAACAGCACTTGTTATAAATTCTACAAATATAGATTTAGCTAAAAAGTTCAGTTCTTTTTTCCCTTCATTTATAAAAACTTATCAAAGTAAAGATGTTATTGGTGCAGAGATTGCAGGAGCTTATAAAAATGTTATAGCTATAGCAGGTGGTATTTGTGATGGATTAAAGCTTGGTAATAATGCAAGAGCATCTTTGATTTCCAGAGGACTTGTAGAAATGGATAGATTTGGTGAATATTTTGGTGCTGATAAAGATACTTTTTTAGGACTTAGTGGAGCTGGTGATCTGTTTTTAACTGCTTCAAGTAAATTGTCCAGAAATTATAGAGTTGGCTTTGGACTATCTCTTGGAAAAAGTTTAGAAGAAATACTTATAGAGCTTGGCGAAGTAGCAGAAGGTGTTTTTACTTCAAAAGC
>JALUNR010000152.1 GCA_027055005.1 Campylobacterales bacterium | reverse complement strand
GATATAAATATTACTCAATATATAACATCTGATAGTGTTAGAGATATGACTTTATTATATCAAAACTCGAAATCTACAGCTACTAAACTTTTTAAAACAACAGATACTAAGGTATTAAATTTTAAATTAAATAGTAGTGATTTTATTGCAGGTAAAGTTGATGATAAAGTGTTAGAGAATTTTCAAAGAAGTTTAAATTTAGCTCAAAATCCACTTATATTAAATACAAAAGATATAACAGTTGCAGATAGTGATAATATTATGGGCAAAATTATGTTAAATAAAAATGCAACATTTTATTATGCAAGAGCACATACTCCAACACCTCAAAGTATAGCAGGTAATACTTTGGTAAGCCAAATGTATTATGAAGTTTATTGTAAAGCTTGTAACAAATCTACATTTTTAGAGGCTCAAAATAAAAGTAGTGAAGATAGTGTATATTGGTATGAGTTACCAAATCTAACAGTAAATAACTTTATCCCGAATAGTTTAGATTTTTCATCTCCTTATGATATAAATAGTGGTTCAACTATTTCAAAAACAAACAGATTTAAATTTAAAATTATTTCTAATACCACACCATATACAACTAGAATTTACTATACACCAACAACTTTTCTGCAGTACAACAAATTTGCCTTAACTCCAACAGTTAAACACTATTTTGATATAAATTTTTTATCAGCAGGTGCTAAATGGGCAGGTGAAGGAAATCTAGGAAATACAGTTGATACAAAAATATCACATATAAGAAATAACTCTTTGGAAGATTAAGAAAAAGGGCAAACTAGCCCTTTTCTTGAAGTTTGATTTAGATTACTTTTTAAGCTCTTTGATTCTTGCGGCTTTTCCTTTTCTACCTCTTAGATAGAATAGTTTAGATCTTCTTACTTTTCCTCTTCTTAGAACTTTTATATTATCTATTGAGTCAGAATAAATAGGGAAGATTCTTTCAACACCAACACTATTTGCTCCTATTTTTCTAACTATAAAAGTCTCTCCAGTTCCTTGACCTCTTCTAGCTATACAAACACCCTCAAAGTTCTGAACTCTAGTTTTGTCTCCCTCTTTAATAGTAACAGCTACTCTTAAAGTATCTCCAGCTCTAAAGTCAGGGATATTTTTACTCTCTACTTGTTTTGCTTCAAAAGCATCGATGTACTTGTTTCTCATCGTTTTTCCTCATTTTTTATTTTTTTATACAAATCTGGTCTAAAAAATTTTGTCTTTGATATAGACAGCTTCTTTTTTAAGTGGTGGATATTACCATGATTACCCTTTAAAAATTCTTTAATAACAGGCGAATTTCTAAAAATGTTTGGTTTAGTAAAATTTGGTGCTTCAAGAAGATTTTCTTCAAAGCTTTCACCCTCTAAACTATCACTGTTTCCAAGCACTCCATCAACTTGACGGCAGATACTATCACAGATACAAAGACTAGGAAGTTCCCCACCAGTTAGGATAAAATCCCCTATACTAAAAACTTCATCAGCCATCATCTCTATAACTCTCTCATCAAATCCCTCATATCTTCCACTAACTAAGACTATATGCTCCTTTTTGGAAATCCTTTTAGCATCTTTTTGAGTAAATGGCTTTGCAGATGGAGTAACAAAGATAACATGAGAGTTCTTTCCTTTTTGTTTTATATCTTCTAAGCAGTCATATAAAGGTTGGGGTAAAAGTGTAAGTCCAGCTCCACCACCTATCATATACTCATCCACTTTGTTGTGTTTATGAGTAGTATAATCTCTAGGATTTTTAAACTCAACCTCCAAAATATCTTTTTGGATAGCTCTTTTAAGTATGCTATCTTCAAAGTAGCACTTCATGATGTTTTCAAACAGAGTGACGAAAGTGAATTTCATAGGATTTCTAAAAGAGAGTAGGCATCTTTTGTATATATAGTTTTGTTTTCTAAATCCACTCTATCTATATAAATATC
>JALUNR010000151.1 GCA_027055005.1 Campylobacterales bacterium | reverse complement strand
TTGATCCTATACTACCAACTTATATACAAAACTCTTTTAAGCCACTTACTCTCTTTGCCATAGCTGGATATACTTTTGAAAGTTTTGAAATATATGATGATTTTGTTTTATTTGAAGCTGGTTTTGGGGAAGAAAACTTTGGAAGTGTTATAAAAGTTCCTTATCACTGCATAATCCAAATAATAATAGATGATACACCAATATTTATAAATCTTTCAAGAAAAATAGATCTTCAAAAACAAAACTCAAAAATCCAAAGAAGTAAAAATATTTTCCTTTCAAACCCAGAAAATCAAAAGTTTTTAAAAAAGAGAAAATAACTTTCTAAAATTCTCCATATCACTATTGAGTCTCAAAATAATCCTAACAATAGCTTTTTTAACAGTAGGAGGTCTAATAGCCCCTATCAAAAAACCTTCCCTCAAAGCTAACTCTTTTAAATCAAGTACCTTTTGATTATCTCCATATTCTATCTTCAGTATTAAACTCTCCTGCCTACTAACAAAGCTTTTTTCTACTAATCTAAATATCTCATCTCTTTTTTCTAAAAAGCTTTTCTTATTTTCTTGAATATATTTATATCCTTCATAAGCTAAAGCTATATCAAAAACTGAAGGGGCTGTCGTATAAATAATAGATTTTGCACGATTTAAAAGATACTCTATAATCTCACTTGACCCTTGTATATAAGCTCCATAACTACCCATAGCTTTACCCAAAGTAGCCATCTTTATATGGTTTTTTTGAGGTTTTATATCATAAAAATCAAATACTCCCAAAAAGTTTTTCCCAACTGTTCCACTACTATGAGCCTCATCTACTATCAAAAGAGCTTTATATCTATCTACTACTTCAAAAATCTTAGGTTTTACCAAATCACCCTCCATAGAGTAAACTCCCTCAACACAGACAATAGCTCTTTTGTATTTTAAAGTTTTTAATAAGTTATCTAATTCAAATGGATTATTATGCTTAAAATAAGAGACTTTCCCTTTTGTCAATTTAGAAGCCATAATCCCACTTGCATGAAACTCGCTATCAAGCACTAAAATATCATCTTTTCTAACCAAAGATTCTATTAGAGCAATATTTGCTAAATACCCACTTCCAACTACTAAACTCTCTTCAAATCCGCAAAGTTTACTTATATATGATTCAAACTCATTATGTATTGGGTGATAACCATTTACAAGCATTGAAGCTTTTGGGGAGTGATATTTATATGAAGAAACTTTTTCATAAGCTCTTTTTAAAAGCATCCTATTTTCACTAAGCCCCAAATAATCATTTGAAGCAAAATCAAGTAAACTTTCACTAAAGATCTCTCTATTTCTAAATCTATTTGCTTTTTTTATCGCTTTTAACTCTTTTTCATACAAAAGGCAAAACCTTTTCAACTGGAAGTCCCATGGCATTGGTTTCTAAGCCTTTAACCTCTTTTATATATGGTTTACAAAAACCTTCAACCATACAAGCTCCAGCTTTGCCTCTCCACTCACCACTCTGTATATACTTTTCTAACTCTTCACTGTCAAATTTTTTAAAAATATAATCAGTAGAACTTATATCTAAAAAAAATAAATCTTTTTTTTCATATATAGTACAAGTGATGATAGAGGTAATTGAGTCACTTTGCAGAGATAAAATACTCCTTGCATCATCTTCATCTTTTGCTTTTCTAAGTATCTTTCCACCACTAGTTACAACCGTATCAGCAACAAGTATATCATCACCAAAAATATCTTTTGCTTTTTTATACTTTCCTAAAGCTGCCTGATATACAAAGTTTTTGGGGGTATTTGCGACTATTGATTCCTCATCAAAATCCACAGCTCTTTGAGTAAAGTTTACTCCAAAGCTTTTTAATAACTCTGCCCTTGTAATGGAGTTTGAACAAAGTATCATCCCCTATCCTCTTAAAAGAATCCCAAAATAAATAGCTACTAATCCTAATATGAAATTTATAATAAAAACATAGTTTGCAACTATTTTTAACATATTTACAGCCGTTACACTATCTCCATGATAACATGTGTTTTTTGCAACTTTAACTTTATATTTTGCATAGTAATAAGAAGCACTCATATATATCCAAATTAAAGCTTTTGTATTTATAATAGTACTAAGAAGAGGATTTGCCCTTAATATATGTTCATTTGAAATATATAGATACACTGCACTAAACAAAAGTGTAAAAGATGCAAAAAGTGCAACATTTAAATATCTTGACATAATCCTTATAGTAGTTCTAACTATCATCCTCTCATTTGGTATTTGAGCTAATGAGGGGAAAACCCCAACACTAAATATAAAACTAGCTCCAACCCATACTATCGCCGAAGCGATGTGTATCATCAAAACTAGATTATGCAAGTTTCTCTTCTATATATTCTTTTGATTTTTTTAGAGCTTCATCTATCTTAGAAGCATCTTTTCCACCAGCTTGAGCAAAGTCATCTCTTCCTCCTCCTCCACCTCCAAGAATAGGTGCTATCTCTTTTATCCAAGCTCCTGCTTTTATATTACAATCTTTACAACCACTAGCTAGTAAAACTTTATTTCCTTTTTTTTGAAAAAGCATTATAGCTACTTTGTCATACTTTGATTTTGCATCATCTATCAAAGATTTTATATCTCCATTCGCTATTTCATCAATACAAACTTTAACTCCACCAATCTCACTAAACTTTAACTCTTTTTTTGTACTATTTTGTAACTCTTTAACTTCTTTTTTAAGCTCAGTAATCTCTTTTTTTATTTTTGATATACCCTGAAGTAAATCTTTTGCTTTTAGCTCACTCAAAGACTTACCTATTAATTCTCTTTGAGATACAAAAAGCTCTCTTGCAGCCTTACCACAAACTGCTTCTATCCGCCTAACTCCTGCACTTACACCACTCTCTTTAGTAATAGCCAAAAGCCCGATTGATGAAATATCTTTAACATGAGTTCCACCACAAAGCTCTAAACTAACTTCACCCATACTAACAACTCTAACTTCATCACCATACTTTTCACCAAATAAAGCCATAGCACCACTTTTTTTAGCTTCATCTATACTTTGAATTTTAGTTTCAACCACTGATCCTTTAGCTATCCATTGATTTACTATATCTTCTATCTTTTTTATATCTTCACTACTTATAGCTTTGGGATATGAAAAATCAAATCTTAAACGATTACTTTCGACTAAACTTCCTGCTTGATTTACACTCTCACCCAAAACTTTTTTTAACGCTGAATGTAAAAGATGAGTTGCTGAGTGATGTTTTGCTATTTCTAAGCGACTATCATCAACTTTAGCCACAACCACTTCACCAACTTTAAGGGTATCTATAAGCTTTATTTTTGAAAGATTTAACTCATAAAATTTTTTAGTTTCAACTACATTTGCTTTGGATTTAAGTTCACCAACATCACCACTTTGTCCACCACTTGTTGCATAAAATGGTGTTTTATCTAATAAAACCCATCCACTTTCACCTTTATCTAAACTATCCACCTCTTCTAACTCATTATTTAAAAGAGTTAAAACTTTTGCATCGTCCTCTAAGGTTTCATATCCAACAAATTTATTTTTAGAAAACTTTTCTAAAATATGCCTAAAATTACCATCATGAGAGTTATCTCCACTGCCTTTCCAAGAAGCTTTAGCTTTAGCTCTTTGCTCGGCCATAAGTTCTTCAAATTTATTATTGTCAATAGTTAGATTTTTATCTTTTAACATATCTTCAGTTAAATCAAGAGGAAATCCATATGTGTCATAAAGCTTAAAAGCAACTTCTCCACTAAAAACATCTTTTGTATTTTCTAACTCTTTGTTAAAAAGTTCTATCCCTGATTCAAGTGTTCTAAAAAATCTCTCTTCCTCAAGCAAAATAAGCTCTTTCACCAAATCAGCTTTTTCTACTAAATATGGATACTGCTCTCCCATCAAAGAATTTAAAGTATCGACAAGTTTATACATAAAAGGTTCTTTTAATCCTAAAAGATATCCATGTCTAACTGCCCGACGAAGTATTCTTCTTAGAACATAACCTCTCCCCTCTCTATCAAAGTTTACTCCCTGAGCCAACAAAAATGTAACACTTCTTATATGATCTGCTATAACTCTAAAACTAGCTCCTTCTTCATATATATAATTTTTTCCAGTAAGTTCACTCACTTTATTTATAAGTGGCATAAAAAGTGAACTATCATAATTTGAAAAAACTCCCTCTTTTATAGCAATAACTCTCTCTAACCCCATACCAGTATCGATAGAAGGTTTTGGAAGAGGATGAAGATTTCCCTCTTTATCTCTTTCATACTGCATAAAAACTAGATTCCATATTTCTAAAAATCTATCTCCTTCTCCTCCCATTTTATCTTCGCTAGAGTTAAAATGTTCCTCTCCTTGATCATAAAATATTTCACTACAAGGTCCACAAGGTCCAGTATCTCCCATTTGCCAAAAGTTATCTTTATCACCAAATCTCATAATTCTTTCACTTGAGATAAATTTTTTCCAAATTTCTTCGGCTTCATCATCCTTTTCATGAACTGTAACCCACAGCTTATCTATGGGAAGTTCTAAAACTTCAGTGATAAACTCCCATGCATGAGCTATTGCTTCAGCTTTAAAATAATCCCCAAAAGAAAAGTTACCAAGCATCTCAAAAAAAGTATGATGCCTGTTCGTAAATCCTACATTTTCTAAGTCATTATGCTTACCACCTGCTCTTATACAAGTTTGACTACTTGTAGCACGAGGTGGAATTGGTACTGGCACATCACCAGTAAATATAGACTTAAAAGGTACCATCCCTGCATTTGTAAAAAGCAAAGTTGGATCATCTGGAACTAGCGGTGATGACGGCACCACTCTATGTCCATAACTTTCAAAATACTTTAAAAACTTTCTTCTTATATCCATAAGGGTTACTTCCTATTATTTTGTTATGATATATTTTATCTTTTTTTGGTTAAAGGAACTTTTATGAAAAAATTTTTTAAAGAAATTTTATTTACCTTAATTATTGTTTTTATAATATCAAATATAATCAACTTTTTAAGAATTAAAAATCCAAATATAAATATCAAAAACATTTTGCATCGGAGTCCAAATATTATATATTTTTGGGGAGATTGGTGTCCTATATGTAAACTAGAGAGTTCACAAATAAAACAAATCTCAAAAAATTTAAAAGTTATAAAAATAGCTGTAAATTCTAAAAAACAAAGAGATAGTATCAATGATAATGGAAGATTAGCAAAACTTTTTTCGGTAAAAGCATATCCTACTATTTACTATGTCGTAAACAATAAAATAGTATATACTGATATAGGCTTTACTTCTATTTTTAGTATAAAAATAAAGTACTTTATTTTTAATATTTTATTTTAAAGAAAAAAGTGATATAAGAAAAGATATTTTTACTTTGTTAGGATTTTTTATGATTCACCCTGATTCTCTTTCACTTATATTTTTATTTCTTATTTTGCTAGGTACCGTGCCAAATCTTTTTTATACATTTGGATACTTACCACATATAAAAAGAAAAAGTTATTTTTTGATTAATTATTTTGGATTTATCATATCTATGATTGGTGTTGTGATAAGTACAAAAGTTTTAGTATTTTTATTTTTTTGGGAATTAATGAGTTTAACTTCATGGCAATTAATTTTAACCGAAAACTCAAAAGAAAGTTTAAAAGCTGGAAGATTTTACTTTTTTATGACTCATTTTGGATTTGTTTTTATACTTCTGTTTTTCTTAATCATCTCACCAGATAATCTTTTTTGTGATTTTAACTCACTCAAAATTTATGCCAATAGTTTTAAATATCCAACCTTTTTATTTTTACTCATAACAATAGGTTTTTTAAGTAAAGCTGGAGTAGTACCTCTTCATGTTTGGCTTCCTTATGCCCATCCAGCAGCTCCTAGTCCAGTTTCTGCTCTTATGAGTGGAGTTATGCTAAAAGTAGCTATTTATGCATTTTTAAGATTTATATTTATTTTATCAAACTGGCAACTTGAGTGGGGAATTATTATATTATTTTTAGGTTCTATTTCTAGTTTAGTAGGAGTTTTATATGCTTTAAGTGAGCATGATATAAAAGCACTTTTAGCAAATCACTCTGTTGAAAATATAGGAATTATCTTAATCGCTTTGGGACTGGGGATGATATTTGAAACTTTGCATCTTGAACTACTTAGTGCATTTGCTTTTATAGCTGGAGTTTATCACTCATTTAACCACATGAGTTTTAAATCATTACTTTTTATGAGTGCAGGAAGTGTACTTCATCAAACACATACAAAAAATATGGAAACATATGGTGGATTGATAAAATCTATGCCAATAACTGCTTTTATGTTTTTACTAGCAGCTATCTCTATATCAGCCCTTCCCCCAACAAATGGATTTTTAAGTGAATGGATGATTTTTCAAAGTATGTTAAGTTCATCAGGAATAACAGATATATCTTTAAAACTTTCTTTTGGATTTACTATATTTGCACTAGCTCTTACTGGAGGACTTGCTATCGCTTGTTTTGCAAAAGCATTTGGCATCACATTCTTAGGATTAGCAAGAAGTAAAAATACAAAATATGCTCATGAGGTAAATCAACCTATGCTGGTAGGACAACTTTTGATGGGTATAGTAGTAGTGGGACTAATGGCATTTTTACCAAGTATTATAAAGTTGATAAACTCTTCACTGCCTATTTTGAACATATATGATAAAATATTTCCAACTTATTTTGTGATGCATTCACCTAGTTCTAACAATGGTGCAGTAGCACCGCTTATACTTTTAGGTTCACTTTTGCTCATAACTTTTCTTATATTTTTAGTTTATAAAGTGATAAAACCAAAAGTAAGAATCCACCATACATGGGCTTGTGGATATGAAACATCTTCCTCTACTCAATACTCAGCAACTGGTTTTGCTGGACCTATTAGAAGATTTTTTACTTGGCTTTATAAACCAAATATCCATACTCACAAACAAACACTATATGGACATGAAACTAAGTTTAGTTCCAGCTTATATGAAGTACACGTAAAACCTTTATTTGAAAAAAGCTTATACCATAGTGTAAAAAAAGCACTAAATTATATAACTTACTATATATATAAAATTTCGCACTTTGAAAAGGGAAGATATTCAGCTTTGATTTTTAACTTACTTATTTTTATATTATTTAGTATGAGAGTATTTTATCATCAAGTTAGCTGGGGAAATATACTCTTAGAGATAATAATAGTTTCTATATTTGTAAGTATTATATTATGGGGAGACAGAAAATGATTTATTTTTTTATACAAGTTGTTACTATTTTTTTAATAGCTCCATTTTTAGTAGGTTTTATAAAAAGCTTAAAAATGTTTTTACTTTACAAAAAGCCTATTTCACCATTTCAACCATATTTTGATTTTTATAAACTTTTATCAAAAGAGATTATTTATTCTGGTGAGAGTAGTGTTATATCTAAAATATCACCTATTTTGATACTCTCTCCTCTAATTTTGGTTATATTTTTACTACCTCCCCTATATGATAAGAGTTTTTTCATATCATTTATGGATGCTTTTACCATAACTGGATTGATATCATTATCTACATTTTTTTTGATGCTTTTAGGACTTGATAGTGCAAGTGCCTTTGGAGGACTTGGAAGTAGTCGTGAAGCTTTTATATCTGCACTGGTTGAACCTGCTATGATACTTACGATATTTTCTGTATCTTTGATGGCAAAATCAATAGGTATTGGAAGTGCGGCAATAAATCTATCTACTTCTTTTCCTTTAACTCATGCAGCTAGCTTTACACTAGCTGCTATTAGTTTTTTTATACTTTTATTAGCTGAAAATGGACGAATACCAATAGACAATCCAGAAACTCACTTAGAACTTACTATGGTTCATGAAGCTATGATACTAGATGTTAGTGGAGCAGATTTAGGATTTATTGAGTTAGCAAGTAGTTTAAAATTTGCCATATTTGTTACCTTGTTTGTAACTTTATTTGTTCCATTTGGAGCTGATTTGAGTTTTGGATTTGCTTTTATAGTATTTTTAGTAAAAGTTTTTTTCGTATCTATTATAGTAGCACTTATAGAAATAAGCACAGCAAAACTGAGACTTTTTAAAGTACCAAATCTACTTGGAATTTCTATCATTTTTGGATTTTTAAGCCTTATTACTTTCTATATCTTAGGAGGTGCTAAGTGATAGATATATTAATAGGCTTTTATCTAGCTACTTTGATAACTGAATTGTTTACTACAAGATTATATAGACTACTTGGTTGGTATGCCTTAAACTCTCTATTTTTAGGCCTCATAGCTATAACTATGGGATTAAATATTAACGATCATGCAATGCTTATTAGTGGTGGATTAACTATACTTATAAAATTTATAGTTATACCATATATACTAAAAGATATAACTATAAAATTTGGGATATCAAGAAATATATCACCAAATCTAAAAGTTCACTATTCGACTATCATAGTTCCTATTATATTGGTTTTTACATTTTACTTAGTAAATCCAATAGTAAATAACTTTTCTTACAACGCAAACTATGTAGCCATATCTATAAGTAGTCTTTTTTTAGCACTTTTACTTATCATAGAGCATAAAAATATAGCTCCAAAAATCATAGGCTTTTTATCCATAGAAAATGCACTATTTTTACTTGCTATTAGTGCAACAGATGGTATGCCAATGCTTGTAGAATTAGGGATTTTTGTGGATATTATGATGCTCATAGTCATAGTAAACATCCTTTTCAAACATCAAGGAGATTTTTAAATGTCTATAATCTTACTTCCCTCTATATTTTTATTTTTATTAAGTTACTTCAAAGTAAATAGAATTTTGATGGCAATAGTTTCTTCAACTGTTATTATTCCCTCTATATATCTATTTTTTCATCCTTTTACTGGTGAATATTTTTTAGTTGATAAATTAAACTCTTTTATTCTTCTAATATCCTCTATTGTAAGTGTTGGGGTAAGTTTAAGTATGATAGCACTTCCAAAAAGATTAAATCTAACCAATTATGCAGTTAAAAGATTTTATAGATTTTTTGGAGTATTTTGGTTTGGACTTATCATCTCAATACTCGCTAATAATATGGGACTTTTTTGGATAGGTTTAGAGTTTGCAACTCTATCTACAGTTTATATGATAAAAGTAAAAGATTCTATTACCGCTCATAAAGAAGCTTGGAAATACTTAATAGTAGGTGCAATCGCCATATCTCTTGTACTTTTTGGGATAATACTTATGTATGCATCAGCAAAAGATATTCTAGGTGAAAATGCTATGAATTTTTATGCTCTAACAAATCATGCAAAACAAATAAATAGTTTTTTATTTGAAATAGGTTTTACAATAGCAGTTACTGGTTTTTTTATAAAAATGGGGTTTTTCCCTATGAATCTATGGTTAGCAGATATAGAAAGAGCAAGTATCTACCCAGTGGCAGCTCTTTTTAGTGGTATCTTGGAAAGTGCTATAATTTTAGGATTTTTTAGACTTTCCCAAATAGAGATGCTTGTAAATAATTCTCACCTTATTACTTTTAGTTATATATATGCTATATTTACCCTTTTTATGGTTAGTTTTTTGATCTATCGTGCAAAAGACTATGTTACGACATTTGCACTATCAGGTATAGAACATATGGTTTTGATAACTATATTTTGGGTGAGTGGTGGATATTTTGCAGCACTTTTACACTTAGCAGCCCATGCTTTTTTAAAACCATCTCTATTTTTAAGCTCAGCTCTCTTAGAGCAAAACAAAAAATACAACTTTAAAGGTACACTACAAGGATATAACTCAAAAATTATACCTTTGATGATAAGTTTTTTACTTTTAGGTATCATATCTATTCCTCCAAGTCCTATGTTTTTTAGTGAGATTTTTGGATTTAAAGCAATGCTAGAAGCTGCAAAAGATTCTAACTTTTTCTTTTTAATGGTATTTGCAATATTTTTTATACTTTTACTATTATCTGTTATATTTTATAAATTTATCAATATTTATCAAGAAGCTTTATATAAAGAAGATAGAGTTAGAAAAAAAGTATATAAAAGTGAAGTTTTAATGTTATTACTTTTTACAATATCTTTGGCTCTCTTACTTGTACCACAAGTACTTCACTATATAGGAGATATAATAAAATGAGGTTAATAGCAAGATTTGCACAAGAAATAGAAGATGCAATAGAGATAATAGATGTCTATGATAAAGAAACTATAAAAACCACTTTAGCTCTTAATAAATTAGAGTGCGAAACTATAACAAGAAAATACCCTAGTGCTATTTGGATGGAGAGGAAAATAAGTGATGAGTTTGGAGTTATGTTTTTAAACTCTTTTGATACAAGGGTCCTTTTAAAACATGAAAGATTTCCAAAGGATATTTATCCTCTTAGAAAAAGTTTTACAAAAAAAGAAATAGAGTTTGAAAAATTTACTCCATACAAATATGAAGTTATAGGAGGAGATAGTGTATTTCAAGTTGCCGTAGGTCCAATACATGCTGGAATTATTGAACCAGGGCATTTTCAATTTTCACAAGCTGGTGAAGAAATACTGCACTTAGAGATAAGACATTTTTATAAATATCGTGGGATTGAAAAAATGTGTGAAGGTAAAAAACCACTTGAAATAAAAAATATCATAGAAAGAATAAGTGGAAATGAAAGTGTAGCTTATCAAATAGCTTTTTTTGATATTTTAGCTCAAAGCTCACAATCAAAAATACCAAAATCTCTAAAACAAAAATATGCTACCCTTTTAGAAATAGAACGAATTATTCATCACTTAACTGATATAGGATTTATAGCAAATGATGTTGGTTTTGCCCCTGCACTAGCATATGGAAGTAAACTTAGTGAAGAAACAAGAAGAATTTTTAAAAAAATTAGTGGTCATAGATTTGGATTTGGAGCTATAAAAGAAAAATTAGAGATAGACTTTGACTATTTAGTAGAGTTTTTAAAGTATTTAGAAAAAGAATTAAAGTTTTTTAAAGAGTGGATAAGTGATATACCATCTGTTTGGGATAGATTTGATACGACAGGAAAATTAACTCTAAATAATGCTATAAAGTATGGTGTAGTTGGAGTTGGGGCAAGAGCTAGTGGAGTAAAAATTGATGTAAGAGCTAATAATTTTTACAAAGAATTTGGATATAAGCTCAAATTTAAAAAAAGTGGTGAAGTAAGTAGTAGATTTTTACTTAGATTTGAAGAAATTTTTAACTCAATAGAGATGATAAAAAACTTTAAAACTAATAAAAATGAAAAATTAGAGTTTGAAAGGTTCGAAGATGGAGAGTTTTATAGCTTTAGTGAAAGCTCTATCGGAGAGGTTTTTATGTATCTAAAAATAAAAGATGGAGTAGTTGAAAGATTTTTTGTAAGAGATCCATCTTTTATAAATTGGCAAGCATTTCATACTACTATTTATAAAGACATTATAGCTGATTTTCCACTTATAAACAAAAGTTTTGATCTTAGCTATGCAGGGAGTGATTTATGATAAAATATTTAAAAAAAAGATTTGAAGAACCTATAAAGGTAGATAAAGAGTTAGAAAAAAAAAGGCAAAAACTTAGAGAAAATATCAAAAAAAAATTTGCTGGAAGTTTTGCCATAAGAATGGTTGATAGTGGAAGTTGCAATGCTTGTGAAGCAGAGTGCAATGCTCTATCAAATCCATACTATAACTTAGAAGAATTAGGTATTCACTTTGTAGCAAGTCCAAGACATGCCGATGCAATGCTACTTTCAGGTGTTATGACAGTAAATATGTATCATCACTCAGTTGACTGTTATCAGCAAATCCCATCACCAAAATGGGTCATAGCAGTGGGAGATTGTGTGAAAAACTTAGGAGTTTTTGAAAAAACTTATGCCATAAAAGGCAATGATATAAAAGTAGATCACTATATAAAAGGATGCCCACCAAGCCCAAGAGATATAATAGATGGACTTTTAGAATTTGTAAATAAAAAGTAAAATCCCAAAAAGGGATTTCACTTTTATTGTTTTGCTTCCTCTTTTATCTTCTTAATAGAATTTTGAATAGAGAGTGGTACAAAAAATAATGATACTAAATAAGCAAACAAAGTACCACCTATAAGTGCAACTCCAAGTCCACCAAATACTGCATCAGTTGCTAGTAGTGAACTTGCAAAAACTATCGCTAATACTGTTAAAAGTATAGGCTTTGCCCTAGTTGCAGTTGCTTTGGCTATCGCTCTATTTGGTGATAAATCATACTCAAACATTAATTGTCTGGCAAAATCAACTATCAAAAGAGAATTTCTTGAGTTTATACCTATAAGAGCAATAAATCCTATCAAAGAAGTTGCAGTTAGATAAAACTTGAAAGGAGTAAACTGATCCATAACATAATGTCCTATCATAACACCTATAAAAGATAGAAAACTTGCCATAACAATAGCTCCAGCAAGTGCAAATCTTTGATAATAAATAACCATTAAAAGATATATAAGTACCAAAGCTCCTATAAAAGCAACTCCTAAATCTATAAAAGTATCAATAGTAACTTTTAGCTCTCCATCCCAAACTAAATCAAACACTTCCCCTGTCTTTTTATCTTTAAATCTAAGATTTAAAAACTTTGTAGGTGTTATTTCATACTCTTTTTTCATAAATTTCATCATTTCACTTCTAGCATCCAAAAGTGGATAGATTTGACTATCTTGATCAGTTGTTGCTATAACATTTATCATCTTTCTAAGATTTTTTGAAGTAAGAGTTGGAACTTGCTTACTTTTTATAACTTTTATAAATTTTGACGCTGGTATCATTAATCCATTTGGATTCATAAGTTTTATAGTTGATAATTTTTGTTCTATTTCTTTTTTAGTTCCTCTCTTTAAAAGTCTTCCCTCTCCAAGCCTAACAAAAATAGGAATTTGATTTTCAGCTTTTGGATCATTTATAACTCCAAGAGACATACCTTCTCCAGCAACATATAAAACTTTTTTTATCTGCTCAAGTCCTATCCCACTCTCTAGTGCTTTGTTTGTATTTAAAATCATAGTATATCTATCATTATCTTCATCTGCCAATACATCAACATCAACCAAAGTTTTTTGATGCTTAAAAATTTCTGCTATTTTTTTTGCAAAGGCTCTTCTACTATAAAAATCTTTACCTCCATAAATCTCAGCAACTACATCAGCTAAAGTAGGAGGTCCAGCTGGAAGCTCTACAAACTTAATATTTGCTCCATTTATAGAACATTTATTTTGTATCTCTGGTCTAAGTCTTTGAACTAAATCATAACTTTTTTCTTTTCTCTCTTCCTCTTTTTCAATATTTACCATAATATCAGCTTGATTTTGTCCATTTCTTAGAGCATCGCCCTTAACCATACCAGCAAAATCAAGTGGCATACCCTCACCAAAAAAGATAGAGCTACTTAACACTTCCTCTTCTTTTTGTAAAAGTGGAACTATACAATCAGTAACTTCTCTAGTTTGAGAATAAGATGACCCTTTTGGTAAATCTATATACATTGAAAAAGAGTTACTATCTTTCCCTGGTAGCATTTTTGCATCAACCATCCTTGTTGGAAACATATATACACTTCCTGCAAACAATACTAAAGTTATAAGGTATATTAAATACTTTAAATATCTTCTCTCTAAAATTCCATGTATTATATTTTCTAACATTTAATGATCCTTTTTCTTTAATAGTTTTGTAACAAAGTATGGTGTAAACAGATATGCTATAAGCAAAGAAAACACAAGTGCAATTGGAACAAAAACTGGAAGTGGATGCATAAACTGTCCCATCATACCACCTACAAAAAACATAGGAATAAAAGTCATAATAATAGCAATAGTTGCTACATTTGTAGGGTTTCCTATCTCATTTGTAGCGGTTATTGCTATCCTTTTTAGTGAGTGTTTATTTAGTTTTGGATCATGCATATGTCTATGAATATTTTCAATAACAATAATCGCGGCATCAACCAAAAGTCCAAGACTAAGTAAAAGTGCAAATAGTGTTATACGATTTATTGTCTCACCCAACATCCATCCTGTAAAAAGTGTAAGAGCTAAAATCATAGGAACAGTAAGAGAAACTATAACTGCCTCCCTAAAACCTAAGGAAAATATTAATAAGATAGCAATTATAACTATGGATATTTCTAAGTGAAAAACTAACTCATTTACGGCATGATTTGCAGTATAACCATCATTTCTAGTTAACACATATCCAATACCATCTTTTTTAAGTTCCTCTTTTTTACTATTTAAAAAATTAACCAATCTTTTACTTATAGTTACAGTATTTGCACCTTTTAGTTTCGATATAGTCATTGTAACTTGAGGAATAATTTTATTTTTCATACTATTTAATTTAGTGCTTAAAAGTGCTATCTTTTTACTTTGTATATCAGCTCCTTGATATACTTTTCCTAAATCTTTTAGATAAACTGGCTTTCCATTATAAGAATCAATAATAATATTTCCAGCATCTTTAGCATTTCTAACACTACTTTTAAATCCAGTAACTATATATTTTCCATCTTCCATATCAGCTTTTATATCAGGAAGTGAAAAAGTAATATTACTAAGAGCTTTTGCAACTTGTCCAAGAGTTATTTTATACTTATGAAGTTTTTTTTGAGAAATTAAAACATTAACTTGTTCTATTCTTTCTCCTTTCAACTTAACTTCTGCAACATTTTTTATATCATTTACTTGATGAGAGAGTTTATTTAACTTTTTAAAAAGTTCTACCTGAGTTAAGTTTTTATCTTTAGCATAAAAAGCTAAACTTACAACTGGAACATCAACATCTATATCCATAGTTTTTATGATTGGTTGCATTGCATCTTTTGGCATACTATCCATATTTTTCATAATCTGATCATATAACTTAATATCTGAAGTTTCTTTATCCTCTCCTACATAAAACTGTACTTGAATAATTCCAACAGAATCTTTTGCTACTGAAAAGATATTTTCAACACCTTTTATCTCTCTAACCTTTTTTTCCAATGGTTCAATGATAACCTTTTGAATTTGATCCGCTTTTGCTCCAGGCATTGGAACTATAATAGCTCCACCTGCTACTTTTATCTGTGGATTTTCTTCTCTTGGCATATAACTTAGTGTTAAATACCCTAAAACTAAAATAAATATTGAAAGTATAAAAGTTAAAGGATGCTCAATAAAACCCTTTGCTAACTTTCCTGCTATATTGAATTGTTCTTTCTCATGACTCATTATTTTTCCTTATAGTGAATTACCAATAGATAGTTTTAAACTAGCTGCCGAAATAGACTTTTTGTAATTGCTTGTTATAACATCTGCCCTAGCTTCTATATACTTTCCTAAACTAAGTAGTAAATACATCATATTTGTTCTATATTGAAGATTATTTTTAAATATATCCTCAGTTTCATCTAAAATACTTTTAGCCATTTTTACAGTTTTTTTCTTTTCAACTAAAGTTTTTAACTGAGTTTTATATTCAAGATAATTTTTCTCAACTTGAAGTTTTATACCATCTCTCATATACTCTTCATACTGAAGTGCTTTCAAATGCTCTATCTTTGCTTTTTGTTTAGCTATTTTCGTTAGACCTGCATTATAAAGAGTTTTTTTCAAACCAAATGCTACTAAATAATAATCTTTTTTAGTATTAACTGTAAATTTATTATCATTCATACCATATTCAACATGAGCCCCTATACTAGGATACTCATCAGCACTATCATATGCTATTTTTGTTTTCATAGTCTCTACATTTTTCTTCATCCATTTTAAATCATCTCTATTTACCATTGCATTTTCTTGTAAAGTTTTAAGATTTTTTGATGGAATCTTTGGATTTATAAAACCTTTTACATCTGTTATACTTTTATCATCAGTCAAAAATTTTAGATATGCAATAGCCAGTCTAAACTGAGTTTTTGCTTCCTTAGTTTTTGTTTTAATACTATATGCTGCCATACCTGCCTGATTTACATCAACCATTCGGCTTATCCCTTTATTGTACATATCCAATGCAGTATTTTGAAATCTTTTTGCTATCTTTGCAGCTTCTTTTGTCAAAGCTATAAATTTTTTTGCTGTAACTGCTCCATTGTATGCTTTTATAACCTCTAACCCTAAAGCTTTTCTATCATGAGAGAGTTTTGCTTGTTTAGCCTTTAGTTGAAGAAGAGCCATTGTTTTTGCATTTTCTAATTTATATCCAGTAAAAATAGGTATTTCAAAAACAAATTTACTCTCAAAATTATTTCTTGCATCGGGATAATTTAAATCATTTGGTTCTTTATTTAAAATTCCACTCATATCAGATGGTGGATTCCCTTGTGATGCTCCATATATAGCGGTACCTAAAGGATTTAAAAAATCACTAAATCCAAAATCCCCAAAATTTGCCTCTCTTGAAGCTAACTTCATACCAAAAACATATCCAGCATGATTTGTTCTACTTATGTTTTCGTTAAATACTAGCTTTCCTTTTTTATATGCATCGGGCTCTTTTATACGTTCTTTAGCTAACTCTATATCTCTTTGTTTAGCCAACAACTCTTTATTGTTATTTTCAGCCAAATTTAAAGCTTCGTTAAAACTTATAGTTCTAGCCATCAATATAATTGGCAATGCACTTAAAACAATTATCCTTTTCATAATCTCTCCTCTTTTATCATTTTAAACAATATATCAATATGATTTGTCAAAATAGATGGTTCATAACTAGAAAGCAATAAAACTCCCTCTGCCATTGCAAATAAACCATCTGCTAATTTAACACTATCACTTTTCAATTCAGACGATTTTATTCCCTCTTTTAGTATTTCTTTTAACCAAATTATATACTTTTTTTTTATTTCATTTTGAAAATCCATCATACTTTTAATACTTTTAGATAAACAAACAGAACAAAACTCTTTATATATCTTTCTTCTACTACTATTTACTTCATCTTCTTCTATACAAAGTTGAAAAAGAGCTAAAACTTTTTCTTTAGTACTACTAGCACTATTTAACTTCTTTTTAACTTCCATATCATAATCTTCTTGCACTGATTTTATGATAGAAAATAGTATATCTTCTTTTGATTCAAAGTACTTATATATACTTCCTTTAGCCATATTCGCTTTTTTTGCTACTTGAGAAACTGTAATATTACAAAAACCATTTTGAACTATCAAATCATAACAAAGATTAGTAATTTCAGTTCGTTTTTGTTCTCTATTTACAATTTTTGGCATAAAAAAATCCTTACAATGACTATTGGTCATTATAAGGATTTATTCTTAAATTTAAGTTATTTGTTTTATTAGAAGTTATTATTATAAAGAGGCATAAGCAACCCACTTACACTCTTGTATGTTATTTAGTTTTTCAATAGTTTGTTTTTGAAGTTCATTATCAACTAAAACAACTGCCAATGCACTGCCTTTATGATCACTACCAAGTCTAAAGTCAACTATATTTACTCCGCCCTCATATAATTCTTGAGATAGTTTTGCTATAACCCCTGGTTTATCTTCATTTTTAAAGAAAATCATCTTTCCTTTTGGCTTAAAGTCAAGCGCAATATCATTTATATTAACTATTTTTTGTATATTTGATTCAAAAACAGTTCCTCCTAGTTTTATACTGTCATTTTCAGTAATCAATTTTATCTCTATTTTATTTTTAAAGATATTTGATTTATCTTTTTGAGTTATTATCTCTATATTTTTTTCATCAGCTATAAACTTTGCATTTACATAATTTATATTTTCACCAATAGCTTCTTTTAAAGCACCAACCAATGCAAAAGTAACTAACGAATCAAGGTACTCTCCAACTTTTCCAAGAGCAGTAACTTTTATTGATTTTATAAATCCTTTATTTATTTGAGAAGCTAGATATGCTAATTTTTGTATCAAATCTAAATATGATTGGAACTCTTTAGGAGTTTTTGAAGTATCTACTGGCATATTTAAAGCATTTGCAAAACTTGAACCTCTTGCTGCATTTATAGCACTCTCTACTGCTTGAACTGCTATATTTTGTTGAGATTCTACTGTATTTGCACCAAGATGTGGAGTTGCCGTTAAGTTATCTAACTCTAAAAGTTTATGATTGTTTGCAGGTTCCTTGTTAAAAACATCTATGCCACAATAAGCAATTTTACCACTTTTTATACCCTCATATAAATCATCTTCATTATAAAGTCCACCTCTAGCGACATTTATGAGTCTTACTCCATCTTTCATTTTTTCTATCTCTGAAGTTGTAATCATATTTATTGTTTCTTTAGTTTTTGGAGTATGAATAGTTATAAAATCACACTCTAGTATATCATCAAAGTTTTTTGTATATTCTACTCCCATATCTATAGCTTTTGATGGATCTATATATGGATCATAAGTAACAATCTCCATATCAAATGCCTTAGCTCTTTTAGCAACTCTACTTCCAATATTACCAAATCCAATAATACCTAGTTTTTTATCCTTTAACTCTGTTCCATACCAAAGCTCTCTTTTCCATATTCTATCTATTTTTAGGTTATTTGCAGAGTTTACATATTTTCTTGCGGCATTTAAAAGATGACACATTGTCATTTCAACTGCTGCAATAGTATTGGCAGTTGGTACATTCATAACAATAATACCTTTTTTACTACATCCTTCTATATCAACATTATCAACACCAACTCCTGCTCTAACAACTGCTTTTAAGTTTTTAACTGCACCCAAAAACTTATCATCAACATCAGTTGAACTTCTTGTTATAGCTACATCTGCATCAGCTATGATATCTAGTAATTTTGTTTTATCCTCACTACTTGCATCAACATACTCTATATCATCTTGTTCACCAAGTATTTTAAATGCCATATTATGTAAAGCATCACAAACAACTATCTTTTTTTTCATTTATTCCCCTTCAATAATCTTATATATAACAACTGGATATGAAAATGTTTTATTTTTTTTTGAAATTTTATCAATCCATCCGTCATTGTTTTTTTGTTTTATTTCTTTTTTTATACTATCTTTATCATTAATCAAAATACTATTTTTAGATGGTTTTATAAAATAAAAAAGTGCCATGACAAGTATCACAACACTTATTATTATGGTAGTAAAGAGCAAAAGAAGTTCACTCTTTTTCATTTTTTATACTATCTTTTTAACTGACCTTCTATAAGATCACCTAAAGTATTTTTATCATCATTATTAAACTCATTCATAGCTTGTTGTTCTTTTATTCTAGCTACTCTTCTAACTGATAGTCTTATTCTATTTTTTTCACTATCTATGAAAACTATCGCAGCTTCAAACTCATCACCAATATTTACTTCATCAGGATTTTTACCTAGATCTTCAAGTCTTATAAGTGCATCAACTCCATCTTCTACTTCTACAAAAACACCAAAATCTTTTTTATCTCTTACTTTTACATTTAGTAAATCACCATTTTTATGATTTTTAGCAAATTTTTGTATAGGAGATTCTTCAAGTTCTTTTTTACTTAAAGAAATATTTTCTTTTTCTGAATCAATTTTGATAATCTTAACTTCAATCTCATCACCAACATTTAATAAATCTTTACACTTAACTCCTCTATCCCAAGAGATATCTTCATTATGTAAAAGTCCTTCTACTTGATCTATTTTTATAAATGCACCAAAGTTTGTTGTAGTAGTTACAACTCCTTTAACAACATCTCCAACTCTATATTTTGACTTAAACTCGTCAAATGGTTTTGGAAGAAGATTTTTCATACTAACTCTAAGTTTTCTTTTTTCAAAATCAAGCTCAACTATATCAACATCAACCTCTTGTCCAACTTCAAGATAATCTTTTGGATGTTTGATATTTTTGTCCCAAGAAATTTCACTTACATGTAAAAATCCCTCTATATCATTTCCTAGATCTACAAAAACTCCATAAGGCTCTATATTACTAACTTCTACTTTAACAGCATCTCCAACTTCTAACTGTTCTTTTAAATCATCCCACGGATCACTCATCGCAGCTTTTATTGATAATGAAAGATGTCTTTTACTCTCATCATAACTAATAGGCTTAACTAAAACTTCTTCACCCTCTTCATAATGCTTAGCAGGGTTTACAGGTCCTTTATAACTTATCTCACTATAATGAACAAGGCCATCCATTCCACCTATATCTACAAACATTCCATAACTAGTTATCTTTTTAACTACACCATTTACTGGTTCATCTTTAGCAAGTAATGCTTCTACGATCTCTTTTCTTTTCTCTTTTTCAGCTTCTATTAAAACTTTTCTTGAAATCACTATCGATTTACTATCTTTATCTACTTTTATAACTTTTGCTTTTACTTTTTTACCTATTAGAGTATTTGAATCTTTTAAGTAAGCTTGACTTCTTGGCATAAAATATTCTAAATTATTTTCATCTTCAACTATGTAACCACCCTTATTTTTACCAATAATCACACCATTTACTATTATTTCTTCATTACTATCTTCATCATAGTTAGCCAAAAATTCTTCAGTCTTTTTCACTTTCAAAGCTTTTTTATGAGAAAGATATGGTCTTTCATTTTTATAACCATTTATAACTACTTCTATTTCATCACCAACATTAAACAAAAGATTTCCATCTTTATCCGTTATTTCACTTTTATACAATAAGCCTTCTTGCTTTTTGCCAACATCTACTAAAATACTCTCTTCATCCTCAGCAATTTTTACTATTTTACCAGTAACTAAACTACCACCTTTATCAGACTTTAAAGACTCCTCAAACATCGCTGCAAAATTATCTTCATCACCTAAATCCATACTCTCTATCTCACTCTTATTTAGAACCTTAGTGTTCACCTCATTCAACATTCTTTTCCTTTATCATTTTAAAATTTTATCCGCATTATACACAAATTTCTTTTATTTTACTTATGACACTATTTATTATCCAATCAGGAGTAGAAGCACCAGCACTAATTCCACACAAATTTTTATTTAAAAACCATTTTTTATCCAATTCTTTTTCATTTTCTATGTGATAACTTGAGAGGCAATTAGTTTTAGAAATATTATATAATTCTTTTGTATTTGAAGAATTTTTCCCACCTATTATTATCATAACATCAGCTTCACTTGATAGTTCTCTTACTGCATCCTGATTTTCAAAAGTAGCATTACAGATAGTATTAAAAACCCTAACCTCTCTTGAAATAGGAGTTAAATAATCTATAACTTTTTGAAATTCACTTACCTTTTTTGTAGTTTGAGCAACAACTGCTACTTTTCTTTTTATCTTTTTATATTTTAATTCTTCAACACTACCAACTACTATTGGGGTAGTTGTACTATAACTTCTAACACCTTTCACCTCAGGATGTTTTTCATCTCCAAAAATAACTATTTGATATCCATCATTACTCATACTTTCAACTATTTTTTGAGGACTTGTAACATATGGACATGTTGCATCAACAAGTTCTATATCACTCTGTTTTAACTTCTCAAGATTTTGCTTTTCTATACCATGAGTTCTAATAATCGCTTTTTTTACACTTCCAAGTTCTTCAAAAGAGTTGATAGTATTTACATTAAAATCTCTTTTTAGTCTATTTATCTCTTCATTGTTATGTATTAAAGGACCTATCGTAGTTGCATTTTTTAACTCTTCAGCTATTTTTATAGCTCTTTTTACACCAAAACAAAATCCATAACTTTTTGCCTTTCTAATCTCCAACTTTCACCTCACAAAACTCACTCAAAATTTTAGTAAAATTAGGAAATGAAGTTTTTATACACTCCACATCTTCTACCCTTATATTGCATCTACTTCCAGCTATCAAAAAACTCATAGCTACTCTATGATCTCCATAACTATCCACAACAGCACTTTTGATTTCTCCACCAACTATTTCATACCCATCTTCTCTTTCATAAACTTCAATACCACATTTTTGAAGATTTTGAACAACAGTTGATATACGATCACTCTCTTTAACTCTAAGTTCTTTTGCATTTTTAACGATACTTTTTCCATCTGCAACTGCCATAGCTATTGAAAGTGCTGGAAGTTCATCTATAAGCCATGAAATATTTTCACTAATAGTAACTGCATTTAATTCTTTTGCCCTTATAACAATATCTCCTATTGGCTCATATATATTTTCTTTTTGAACAAACTCTACATCTGCTCCCATTTGCTTTAATATTTCATAAGCTTCTACTCTTGTTGGATTTAGAGTTGTATTTTTTATAGTTACCTTAGAATTAGGAGTAATAGCAGCTAAAACAGCAAAGAAAAAACCACTTGAAGGATCTGATGGAACTGTTATATCTAAAGCTTTCAAGGGAGAATTTAAAGGCTCTATTTTTATAAAACCATCTTCTTGCATTTTTAACTTAGCTCCCATACCAGTTAACATTCTCTCACTATGATCACGACTTAATTCACTCTCTTTATAAAAAGAAGTTTTTTTTGCATTTAATCCTGCTAATATCATCGCACTTTTAACTTGAGCCGATGCAATAGAACTTTCATATCTAAATCCATCAAGTTTAGCTCCTCTGATGCTTATAGGAGCTAACTCTCCATTTTTTCTTCCATCTATATTTGCACCTATACTTCTTAGTGGATCAGCTACCCTTCGCATGGGTCTTTTTGCCAAATACTCATCACCATGCAGTACAAAAAAACCTTTATAAGAAGCTAAAAATCCCATAAAAAGCCTTATAGCAGTACCACTATTTCCACAATCAAGTATAAAAGGTGGCTCAACTATCTCTTTTGGTGGAGTTATCCAAACTTCTTTACCTTCTCTTTTTATCTTGGCTCCCAAAAGTTTTACTATATTTAAAGAGTTAAGAGTATCCTCTGCTTGTAAGTAATTTTTTATATGCGATACCTCATCACTCAAAAGTGAAAATATAGCACATCTGTGAGAGATAGACTTATCACTTGCTATTGCATCGATCTCTCTTTCAAAACTTTGAGTAATTGCCTTAACTTCAATATAACTCATCTAAGTTCTAATCCTAACTTCTCTTTTAATCCATTTTGTACTATATTCATAGCATTTTTTATGTCTTCATCACTTAATGTTTTATCCATTTCCTGTAAAACAAATCTTATAGTAATACTTTTATTACCTTCTAAATCATCAGAAGAATAAGTATCAGTTGGATAAAAAGATACTATATTTTCAGGTACAATTTCTTTTAAAATATCATCTATTACTTCATATTTCATATCACTTGGTACTAAAAATGATAAATCTTTTGTAGATGCTTGAAACTTAGAGTATGATTTTGCATGTATTATCCCACTTCTTAAAAGATTAAAATCCAACTCACAAATATAACTATTTTTTAAAGAATATTTTTTCTCTACTTCCAAATGAATTCTTCCAATAAAACCAACCTCTATATCATCAATAAAAACTTTTGCATATTCATAAGGATTGAAAAGAGTAACTTCAGGTGTATCACTTTTTAAATCACACTCACCAACTATGGAAAAAAGATTTTTAGCAATATCTGCAAAACTTTTATCTCCACTAAGTATAAAACTAAATTTTTCCATATCCTTTAAGTCTTTTCTAAAAACATACCCTAGTTCAAAAAGTTTTATCTCTTTTCTTCCATTTTTTGCATTTAAACTAGCTGCTTTTAAAAGATTTAAACAAATAGTCGTTCTTAGTGTATTTAACTCTATATTTATGGGATTTGCTATATCACTATCTACAACATCAAAGCCATACTCTTGCATTTCACTTTTATTGCCAAATACATATGAAATATTTTCAAAATACCCACATCCAACAGCTTTATTTTTATAATATCTTCTCTTTTTTATTTTTTCATATTGAGTATTTAAAACAACTCTTTCACTGAAACACAAAGGTTTTGCTTTTATATTATCTATACCTATTATTCTTACTATCTCTTCAACTATATCTTGTTTATTTTTAACATCACTTCTAAAAAGAGGAACTTTTATAACAAAAAATTCCCCTCTAAAATCAACATCAAAACCTAACTTTTGTAAAACTGATATAACTAAAGTATCATCTATATCTTCACCAATAAATGATGATATAAACCCTTCATCAACTTGGACAATCTCTTCTTCAAATTCATTAAATGTTTCATCATAGCCACTATATACTATCGCAGTAGAAGAAATCTTATCACACAAAAGTTCAAATCCAAACTTTAAATCACTCTCACTACCACGACTACTTTTATAGTATAATTCATCCGTTTTAAGTTTATTTTTAAATCTTAACTTAGATACAACATCAGGCAATATAAAACTAGCCTCTACTAAAATATTTGTACTATTTTCATTTACACAATAATTAGGATTTTGATTTAAACCAATCTCTGTTATAACTTTACCATCGTTATATACTCTGTCAACTCCATCATCATCTTTTTTTAATTCTAAAGTTGCTCTTTTATTTTCATCAGTATTAAATTTATCAAAATCATATACTCTTAGTATTACTCCACTTTCATGAGTTACATACTTAATACTATTTTTAACATCACAACTTAACTCTTCACCAACCATATAAAGCCTAAAGGAAGTTAAAAAATTGGTTTTTAAGATATCTTTTTCAAAAAATAAATATTTTAAAATACAATCAACTCTTGTCTTTGTATCAAGCTCAAGTGCTCTTCCTATACCTCTTCTATCTTCAGCTATTAAATAATCTTTAGTTTTTAACTCTCTATCAAGAACAGCACTTAAATCTCTAGCAACACCAAAGATACTTAAACAATCTCCCCTATTTGCAGTGAGCTCTATTTCTATGATATCATCATTTAAGAGAGGATACTCACTTAGATTTTTTCCAAGTTCAAGTAAACCAATACTATCATCAAGTACCATTATCCCATCATTTGTTTTTATAAGTCCTATTTCACTTGAAGAACAAATCATACCATTTGACTCTACACCTCTAAGCTTTGCTTTTTTTATTTCAAAGCCTTCACCTAAAACTGTCCCAATAGTAGCAACTGCTACAAATTGTCCATAGGAAACATTTTTAGCTCCACAAACTATTTGTAAAACTTCATCCCCAATATCTACCTTTGTTACATTTAACTTATCAGCATCAGGGTGTTTTTCACACTCAATAACTTTTCCAACAACAACACCTTCTGGAACTCTCTGTTTTACTAAACTATCAACTTCCAATCCACTAGAGTTTAATTTTTTACAAATCTCTTCACTACTTATATCACTTAAATCAATCCACTCGTTTAACCACTCTCTTGTAACTATCATCTAAACTGCTCCAATAATCTTATATCACCTTCAAATAAACTTCTCAAATCACCTATCCTATGTATGAGCATAGCAAATCTCTCAACACCTATACCAAAAGCATAACCACTCATACCCTCATACTCCACTGCTTTAAAGACATTTGGATCTACCATACCACTTCCTAATACTTCTAACCATCCAGTATGAGAACAAACTCTACACCCTTCACCTTTACAAAATATACAACTTATATCAACTTCAGCACTAGGCTCAGTAAAAGGGAAAAAACTAGGTCTAAATCTAACATTAACATCTCCAAACATATATCTTAAAAAATCCACTAATATCGATTTTAGATTTGCAAAACTAACTTCAGCCTCCTTTGCTACAACAAGTGCTTCTACTTGATGAAACATAGGAGTATGAGTTAAATCCATATCTTTTCTAAAAACAGCACCTGGACTTATCATTTTAAAAGGAGGTCTATTTTTTTTCATATATCTTATTTGAACAGGTGAAGTATGAGTTCTTAAAACTAATCCATTATCTAAATAAAAAGTATCTTGCATCTCTCTCGCTGGATGATATTCTGGAAGATTTAGTGCCTGAAAGTTATGAAAATCATCTTCAACCAAAGGTCCTTCAGCTACTTCAAAATTCATACTTACAAAATAATCTATTATTCTATCCATTGTAAAATTAACAGGATGAAGTGCTCCACTCTCCCCTTGGTATTTAAAACTACTAACATCTACTGCTTTTTCTTTTAAAGTTTGTTCTAAATGTTTAAGATAAAGCTCTTCTTTTTTTAACTCAAAAAGCTTTTGCAAATTTGCTTTTAAAATATTTAAGTTTTTAGCAAAATCTTTCTTCTCTTCATTTGGAATATCTTTCATCTTAGCAAACTGGGTTGCTAAAACTCCCTTTTTACCAAATATTTCTATACGAACTTCCTCAATCTCTTTAAGATTTTTAGAATTTGATATTTTCTCTTCTAACTCTTTCATTCAAACACCTTAATAAATTAGTAAAAATCATTTTATTAAAAGAAAGATTAAAATATAATTGATGATAAAAAAAATTTTAAATAAGGAAAATAATATGTGTCTTTTTTGTAAAATAGTAAAAAAAGAAATCCCCGCGAATATAGAGTTAGAAAATGATGACTTTTTAGCCTTCCACGATATTAACCCTATTGCACCGATACACCTACTGATCATCCCAAAAATCCATGTAAAAAACTTTCAAGAAATTAAGCCTGAATTAATGGCAAAAATGACTAATTTTATACAAGAAGTAGCTAAGAAGATAGAACTTGACAAAGATGGATATAGACTTCTAACAAATATAGGACAAA
>JALUNR010000150.1 GCA_027055005.1 Campylobacterales bacterium | reverse complement strand
AAATCAAAAACATTTTTATGAGAAACTTCATTTACTCTTATGCTAAAGTTTTTTATTCTCTCTTTTACAATATCTCCCGCTTTTTTTGGCATAACATCTAAAAGTACAAAATACAATTCATGAAGATTTTTATCTACATAAATAGTATCTCTTTTTCTGATAGTTTTTTTGATATTATACTCTAATATATCCATATCACTATCATATTTAAATCTGAGCTTAGTAAAAAATATTCTATTTTTTATAAGTTCATTTATCCTAAATTCAAAATCCTCTTTTTTTGTCAAAATTGGAAGAGTATTTATATTAAGCAACCTTTTTGAATAAAAGTTGTTTCTAAGCTCTTTTTGTATTTCAAAAATATACTCTTCAAGTTCACTATCTATTTTTAAGATTTTACTAACCCCTGCTAAATATTCATTTAAAAAATCAACTTTTCGATATCCTTTATCTTCAACAACATGGATAAATCTACTTCTTAAATGCTTTTTATGTATATTTTTCAATATTAAGTTTTCTAAATCTTCATCTTTTTTATTAAATATTATCAAATCCATTTCAGATAATATTGACAAATCTTTGTCATAAGGAGTATCAATAGTCATATAGTTTATACCTTCTACATCTCTAAAAATAAAATAATTAAGTTTTTTAAATTCTTCACTATCACTCAATAATGCGATATTTTGTTCTTTAAGATTATCTTTATCACAAAGAGATAATTCTATTAAAATATCTTCTACCCTTTCATTTTGTGTTACTATATTTGCCATCAAACTTCCTTGTTTTTACTACTTACATAATTAAATCGACACTTTTACATAAAACTTTAATAAAATATGATAGAATTTATAAGATTTTCTATATGTTGTTATAGCAAAAATATATGCAACGAAAGGGTCAAAATCTTTGATTTTGAAGTATCCATCATAAAGCCGTTTGAGATGTAACAACATATAAAAAATCTTATGGAAACCATCAAAAATAGGATAGTTTATGAATGTACTAGAAAAGATGAAGCAAGAGATTCAAAAGGTTGTTGTAGGGCAAGAAAAGATGGTTAATTCTCTTTTGATAGCACTGCTTTGTGATGGACATATTCTTTTAGAGGGATTACCTGGATTAGCAAAAACTTTAACTATAAAAACTTTAGCAAAGACTATTGGGGCAGATTTTAAAAGGGTGCAATTTACACCTGATTTACTACCGTCAGATATCATTGGTGCTGAAATATACAATCCAAAAACAAATGAATTTTTTGTAAAAAAAGGTCCTATTTTTACAAATATCCTGCTTGCTGATGAGATAAATAGAGCTCCAGCAAAAGTTCAATCAGCCCTTCTTGAAGCTATGGCAGAAAAACAAGTTACTATTTCTGATGCTACATACAAACTCTCCTCACCATTTTTAACTCTAGCAACACAAAATCCAATAGAACAAGAAGGTGCTTATAATCTTCCAGAAGCACAGCTTGATAGATTTATGTTAAAAATCAAAGTTGATTATAATACAAAAGATGAAGAAAAGAAAATTATGCAAATGGCAACTTCTACAAAAGAGGTACATATAAAAGAAGTTTTGACAATAAAGTATTTACAAACTTTAAAAAATAAAGTTCAAAAAATTCATATAGATGAGGAGTTAAAAGACTATATAGTTGATATTGTACATTTTACAAGAGAACCATCAGATGAGATCAAACATTTGATAGAGTTTGGTGCAAGTCCTAGAGCTACTATATCCTTATATCTTGCTTCAAAAGCAAATGCCCTTTTAAATGCAAGAGATTATGTTACCCCTGTTGATATCGCACTTTTAGCAAAAGATGTTTTAAGACATAGGATAGTTTTAAGTTATGATGCCATCAGTGAAGATATAAGCAGTGATGATGTTATAGATAAAATCTTAGAGATTATTCCACTACCTTGAAAACTAAAGCAAAAAAGTTAATCATAAGAACAAAAAGAGAGATATTTAACGATATAAAAGCAAATCATCCATCTATTTTCAATGGTGATGGTTTAGATTTCAATGATTTGAGAGAGTATGTTATAGGAGATGATAGTAGATTTTTAGATCATATAACAAGTGCAAAAAAACAAAAGCCATATGTTAGAGTATTTAAAGAGGAAAAAGAGTTAAATATAGTAACTATTTCACTTTTTGGTGGAAGTATGATTTTTGGTACAAAAGTCCAAAAAAGTACTCTTTTAGCACAAATAATCTCTATCATAGGAGTTTCAGCACTATCATATCAAGATAGATTTTCAGCTGGAATTTTCACTGATAAGATGCATCATTTTATCAAACCATCAAAAAAACTTTTTTTTGTACAAAAAGCAATAGAAGATATACTAAGTTTTGAACCCTTAGGTAAAAAAATAAAATCTGAAAACTTAGAAAATGAAATAAAAAAATATGTAAAGAAAAAATCTATTATATTTTTGATAGGAGATTTTTATGAATATATTGATTTAAAAAAGTTAAATACTATCCATGAAATTATAGTTTTGATAGTAAGAGATAGATTTGAAGAAGAGTTATCACCAATTGATTTTATAAATTTTACTGATGCAACTACTTTAAAAAGCATAGATGCAAAAATAGATAAAAATTTTATCAAAAAGTATAAAAAAAAAGTTGAATTAGACGTTCATAAACTATACACTATGCTAAAAAAAGATAGAGTTAAATTTGCTAAAATTTATACAGATGAAAATCCTATAAAAAAGTTAAGAAAACTATTTATGAGTAAAAGATGATAAAAGATATAGAACCATTAGTAAAAATACCTGATTACTCATTATATATAACAACAATTATAGTGATTTTAATATCTTTAATACTTTTCTTTATAGTAAAAAATCTTAAACTTAAAAAACAAACTATCTATGATATTACACTAAAAAAATATCAAAATATAGATTTTAAAAACTCAAAAGATGCAGCTTATAAAGTATCTAAATACTCTTATATATTAGCAAAAAATCAAAAATCAAAAGAGATACAATCTCAGCTTTTAAAAGAGTTAACTAAATATAAATTTAAAAAAAATGTTCCACTTTTTGATAGTGAAACTATAGCATTGTATAACCTTTTTTTAGAAGTTGTTACAAATGAATAATATATATTTTGAGTATCCATACATACTTTTTTTTATTCCTATCATCTTACTATTGCTATTTTATTTTCCTAAAAAAGAGGATTCTTTGATATTCTCAAATATACAAAATATATCTTATGCAAATAAAAGTTTATCATTGGTATCACTTTTAAAAGCATTGACATTTGTTTTTTTATTGTTAGCTCTTGCATCACCATGTGAAAAAACAAAATATAAGAAAATCAAAAAAGATTCTATTTCTATCGTACTGGCAGTAGATCTAAGTACATCAATGCAAGATAAGTTTAAAAGTGTAAAAAAAATAATAAAAAAATTTTTAAAAGAAAGAGTTGATAGTAAAATAGGTATAGTTTTTTTTGCAGATGATGCGACTATTGCTTCTCCTTTAACTTTTGATATATCTTTTATAAATAAGTTATTTGATAGCATTAAAATAGGTGATTTGGGATATACAAATACTGCATTAAATGATGCAATAATTTTATCAGCAAAACTTTTATCAATACAAAGAACAAAAAGCAAAGTTTTACTAATGCTAACTGATGGTATAGAAAAAGGCTCAAAAAACAGTTATAACGATACAAAAAACTTCCTAATAGATAAAAAATTTGATTTCATAACTATTGGATTTGGTGAAGATATAGATAAAGAATACATTAAAAGCTTTAATTCAAAACTAATCTTAGCAAAAGATACCAAATCTTTAAAAAAAGCTTTTTTAAAAGTTGATAAAATGTATAAAACTAAAGAAAAAGCAAAAAGCCATATGCTTATAAATTACTATTATCAACTGCCTCTTTTTTTCGCATTTTTGACTCTTTTATTTTATACATATTTGATAAATAAGAGGTCTATTTTATGATACTTCTACATCCAAATTTTATAATATTTATGCTTATCCCTCTTATATTTCTTGCATTTTTTATAATCACAAATAAAAAAAATATTCATAAAATTTTTGATGAAGATATTTTACAAAAACTTATCATAAAAAGAAATTTTTTAGGAAGTGTGGGTAGAAATATTTTACTGTTTTTAAGTTTAACACTTTTTATAGTCGCTCTCTCACGACCTGTTTTGCCTAAAAAAGATATCACATTAAAAACCATCCCATATAATTTTACGATACTTCTTGATATATCAAAATCAATGATGGCACAAGATATTTACCCAAATAGATTTGAATATGCAAAAAATAAAATAATAGAATTTTTAAACAAAGACTACGATGCAAAGATATCAATATATGCTTTTAGTGATGATTTGTTTATGATTTCACCAAAGACAACTGATAAAAATATTTTAAAATATCTTATTAAAAATTTTAAAATAAAAAAAGAATATTCAAACTCAACAAATCTTTTAAATGCCCTAAAAAATATAAAAGAAAAAAATATAATAGTATTTAGCGATGCTGATATTAAAAATATAAAACAAATAAATACTTTAAAAAAAAATATAATATTTTTTCAAACCTCTTCAGATAAACCAACACCAATCATGATAGATAAAAAATATTTAACAGACAAAGATAAAAATATAGTTTTATCCAAACCAAATCCAAACTTAAAAACAACTAAATCTTTAAAAAATCTTTTACCAAATGGAGATAAAACTCAAATATTTAGTATTAAAGATAAAAAAGAGTTATTTTATTATCCTTTATGGATTGCTTTTTTTCTTCTTTGTATTCTCTCTTGTTCACTGCCCAAAAAACTCAAAATATTTACTTTAACTTTTATTTTATTTCTATATCCCACACACTCTAATGCACTATTTTTTGATTTTTTATCAATAAAAAAAGCTTTTAAATCATATAAAGATAAAGATTTTTCTAAATCATCAAAAGAGTTTCAAAAAATAGCAGAAGAAAAAAAATCACCTCAAGCATACTATGATTTTGGAAATTCACTCTATAAACAAAAAAACTACAAAGAGGCTATAAAAGAGTACAAAAAAGTTATAGCAAAAAATAAAAATCTTAGATATAAACTATTTTACAATATGGCAAATAGTTATTTTTTTCTAAAAAACTATAAAAAAGCTTACCAATTTTACAAATTTGCAAAAGAGATAAAAAATACAAAAAATGTTAAATACAATATCAATATAACTAAAAAATTTTTATCTAAAAAAGATCTTTTACAAATGCAAAACTATACTATAAAACTCATACAAAAACAAGATATAATAAAACCTATAAAGCAAAAAAGTTTTATGATAAGATTAACTAAAACAAAAAGGAAAGATAGTGTTTCGTGGTAGTTTGATTTTTTTACTTTTGATAGCTTTTTTAGATGCAAAGGATTTTAATTTTGAAGTAAAAGCAAACAAAACACATCTTTTGATAGGGGAAGAGTTAAAACTTAGTTATATTTTTAAATATAAAAGCAATATAAAAATAGCTGAAATAAATTTTACCCCACCAGAATTTAAAAATTTTTATATAAAACAGAGAAAAGATTTAAATAGTACTAACAAAGAAAACTTTACAATACTTAAAAAAAACTTTATACTTACTGCTTCAAAAGAGTTAAATACGACTATTCAACCAGCTTCCATAGATGTTGCTATTTTAAAAAATACAAACAAAGAAGTTGGAGAATATGATGACTTTGACTATGATTTTAAAACTTTTCAAACAAAAAAATTAACTATAAAAGTAAGTAGCTTTTCTCCTAAAACCAAACTTTTAGGAGATTTTAATATCACTTCATTTGTTGATAAAAAAGAGTTAAATAAAAACTCTCCTGTTAATTTAACCATAAAAATTAATGGAAAAGGAAATATTGAAAATATTAAAAGTTTTAAATTTAATATAAAACAAACAACTATTTATCAAAATAAACCTATTTTTTCAAATAATAGTTTTATCCAAAAATTTGCTATTTTATCTAATCAAGATTTTACTATACCTAGCTTCTCTATAACATATTTTAATAACACTAAAAATAAACTTATAACTAAAAAAACTCTTCCTATAGATATAAAGATTATAAATAAACAAAAGAAAACAACTTTAAAAGAAAACAATTTAAAATTTAGTTATATTTATCTTTTACTATCTTTGTTTATTGGTATAATAATCGGTTTATTTTTAAATAAAGTTTTAAAAATATTTAAAAAACCATTAGACCTCGATGCATCACTTTTGGAAAAGGTTAAAAAGGCAAAAAATACAAAAGAAGTTTTAAAATATTTATTTGCTTACTCAGATATTAAACAAATCCAACAACTCATATCTGAAATAGAAAATGACATATATAAAAATAAAAAAAATAAACTTTCTACAAAAAATATTTACACTAGGTTAACTCATTTGTATAATAATATGCCCAAATAAAAGAGCTTTATAAGGTATAAAATGATTAAACATATAGTTTTTTTTAAGTTAAAGGATAACTCTTTAAAAAATAAAGAAGAAGTAA
The DNA here is from genome assembly GCA_027055005.1 of Campylobacterales bacterium. Classification (GTDB taxonomy): domain Bacteria; phylum Campylobacterota; class Campylobacteria; order Campylobacterales; family QNZT01; genus SZUA-1377. The sequence continues at coordinate 20,760 of JALUNR010000150.1, read as the reverse complement.
AGCAAAAGCTTTTAACCTTGAAAGAAAAAATAAAAGTAGTTAAATCTTTAGAGGTTGGTATAAATTTTTCCGATGAAAATAGAGCTTATGATTTGGCTCTGATTGTTGAGGTAGATAGTATGGATAATTTAAACCTCTATGCCAATGATTCTTATCATAAAAAAGTTATATCTTTTATAAAAATAAAAGCAAGTGATACAAAAGTTGTAGATTATATAAATTAATTTTTTTATTTAAAGTTTTTTTAAACAAATTTTAGATATTTTATTGAACTTTAAGTATATTTTGGTAGAGGGAATTAAAATGAGAATATTAGCAGTCGGAGTAGATGAAGAATTATCTAAGCAATTAGCAACAAATATTAGGGTTATTGTTGATGAAGCTTATGACTTAGATGATAGTAGTAACTTCCTACGATTTAGAAACTATGATCTTATATTAATAGATTATGATCTTGAATATTTAAAAACAAAAAAGTTTATAACAAGAGTAACAAATGAGCTAAAAGTTCCTTTTATAGTACTTTCTATTATAGATGATAAAGAAACTGAAATTGCATTTTTAAAAGCTGGTGCAGATGATTTTATAAAAGAACCTTTTGATATAGATATAATATCTGCTAGATTAGAAGCAAAACTAAGAAGAACAATCGATAACCGTATAAAAATAGGCAGACTAACTATCGATATAGGGGAGGAAAAAACTTCATATAAAGATAAAGAGATAGAGATAAAAGGAAAACCTTTTGATATATTAGTTTATCTTGCCGAACATAAAAATCAAGTTATTTCTAAAGATAGACTTTTAAATGCTATATGGGAAGAACCAGAGTTTATAACTCCAAATGTAGTAGAAACTTCTATAAATGCAATAAGACAAAAATTAGACAAAAACCTTGGCATAAAATGTATAGAAACGATACGAAGAAGAGGTTATAAGTTTTGTTATAGTGACTCATAATGTTTGATACAATTATGACCATCCTCTTTGTTTTTTTTATGATCTTTATGGTAAGAGGATTTATACTTCAATCCAGAGCTAAAAGAGATAAGCTTTTTGATGATAAATAATTCATACAAAAAGCTTATTTTTATATAATACTTCATCACCCCTTTACAGCTTTTGCCATATCCCACATTGGCATAAAGATTCCAAGAGCTAGCATTAACACCATTCCCGCTATAAATCCTATCAATATTGGTTCTATATATGAAGATAGATTATCTATGATATTATTAAACTTTTCTTTGTAATAATCACTTACTTTTTCAAGCATTGCATCGAGAGCTCCTCCTGCTTCTCCTGCTTTTATCATTTGGATTAGCATTCCTTCAAAAAGTTCAGTTTCTTTGAAAGCATCTGTTAAGTTTGCTCCTCTTTCAACTTGAGTTTTTACAATCGATAATTTTTCTTTAATATTTTCATTATCTATTGTTAAAACTGCAGTATCTAAAGCATCTGCTATCGGAATACCAGCCCTTACAAGTTCTGTAAAAATCAGCATAAATCTGCTCATCGATGCATAAAAGATAAGATTCCCAATAAGATAAATTTTTAGATAATACTCATCAGCTTTAGCTTTATATTCATAATTATTTTTATACATATGTTTATGAGACACTACTATGCCAATAAGTCCAACTAAAATAAAAATACCATAATTATTAATAGCACTTTCACAAAAAAGAAGTATTTTAGTAGGAGTTGGAAGTTCTGAACCTAATTTTTCAAATATTTCTTTAAACTTTGGTACAACATACACCATCAAAATTGTAAATGCTATTGCAATTGCAACAATAACTGTAATAGGATATCTAAGAGCTGATTTTAACTTTTTAGAATTTTCCATCATCTCTTCAAGTATATCAGCAAGTTTTGTTAAAGATTCACTAATATTTCCCGTACTCTCACCCAACTCTATCATAGCAACTGTAACATCACCTACTTGATATTGATATTTTGCCATTGATTCTGTTAAACTTTTACCCAAGTTTAAATCTTCATCAACTACTTTAAATATCTCTTTAAGCTGAGGATCAACTGTTGATTTTGTAACTTCTCTTATACTATCGTGTATAGATATTCCTGCATTTGTCATAACTGCCAACTGTCTTACAGCTGATACAAGATGTTCTACATTTGCTTTTTTTTGAGAAATTTTTCCAAAATATTTCTCTTTTAAGTCATTTATTTGAACATCAAGTGGAGGTGTCGTTTCTTTTATCTTTAGTATTGTAGCCCCTGAAAATTTTATTTTTGCTAAGCTAATAGCATCTTTTCTTGAAATAGCTTTTACTAAAGACTTATCTCTTTTACCATCTTTAAAATAATTTACTTCATAATAACTAATCATGATTTTGCCACCCTATATGCTTCTTCTATTGTCGTTCTCCCCTGACTTGCTCTCATAACAGCATCTGCAAACATATTTATAAATCCATTTTTAAGAGCATATTCTAAAATCTTTTCTTTTCTTTCTCCACGAGCTATCATACTTTGAATATTTTCATCAATAACTAAGACTTCACTTACCATTTCTCTTCCTATATAACCACTTTCCATACACTTTTCACATCCTTTTGCTTTATAAAACTGATAACCATTATCAGGTATATATGCTCTTACATCTTCCAACACAGCATCAGGAAGTGTTACCTTTGATTTGCAATATGGACAAAGTTTTCTAACAAGTCTTTGAGCTTGTATAGCTACTAATGCACCACTAACAAGATATGCTTCTATCCCCATATCAACTATCCTTGTAATAGCACTTACAGCATCATTTGTATGAAGAGTTGAAAAAACCAAGTGTCCTGTAAGTGAGGCTTCTACTGCTATTTTTAAAGTTTCTCTATCTCTAACCTCACCTATCATAATAATATCTGGATCTTGTCTTAGGATACTTCTTAAAGCACTTGCAAAAGTAAGATTTGCTTTTTCATTTACTTGAACTTGTTGTATTAGATTCATTTGATATTCTACCGGGTCTTCAACAGTTATGATTTTTGTTTTTACATTTTTTATCGCATTTAATCCTGCATATAAAGTTGTTGTCTTTCCACTTCCCGTAGGACCTGTTACAAAAATAATACCATAAGGAGCATCCATAGATGATCTAAAATTTTGATAATTTATTGGATGCATCCCAAGTTCTTCTAGCTTTATCATAATCTTAGACTTATCCAAAATCCTCATAACTATACTCTCACCTGTCATAATAGGTAGAGTTGAAATTCTAAAATCATAATTTTTATCCATAATAACAGAAGAAAATCTTCCATCTTGAGGCTTTCTTTTTTCTGCTATGTCAAGATTTGCTAAAAGTTTTATACGAGATCCTAGTGGAGGATAGATATCTTTATCAAATACAAATATTTCTTTAAGCATACCATCTATCCTAGCTCTTACTACACAATTAGTTTCTGTTGGCTCTATATGGATATCACTTCCTCCACTAACTATTGCACTTTTAAGTATAAGTTCTATCAATTTTAGTATTCCTGAACTCTCACCTACACTCTCACTAACTCCACTTTTAAACTCATCTCTTATTTCTGCAATTAAGTCTTTTACACTTTCACTCTTTTCAATATTGTGAAGATGTTTTTCTATTTGTTCAGGATTTGCTAAAGCTATTTTTATAAGTTTATTTTTTGAAAAACGGTTTAATGCATCTCTTACTGTAAGATTTGTAGGATCTTTTAAAGCAAAATATATATTTAAATCATCCTCTTTATATGGCAATGCCCCTAATTTTTCAAGTTTTTCATAACCTAATCTTATAGCAATAGAATAATTTACATCTATATTATATAAATCCAAATATTCAATACCAGTAGATTTTGCATATTGTGGTAAAAAGTTATCTAAATCAATAGAAAATTCTTTGTATATATCACTAATGGTTAAAATACCATTTTTAACAGTTTCAACAAGTAACAAAATAAGTGTAATTTCATTTACAATATTATTATCTATAAGAATGGTACCTATATCATCATCACTATCTTCAAACTGTGTAATAATATTTTTATAGGTTTGTTCATTAATAATTTTATTTTGTAGCAAAAAATCTATAATAGATGTATTTTTTTCTATCAAAGTTTTATCCTATTTTTATATTTTTTTATATTGCATCGTTTACTCTTGAAAACTATCTTGATAACCCAATGTTTTTAAGGAAACTCTCTTTATAGGATTTACTATATGCGGAGTTATAATTATCACCAATTCATCTTTTACATCCGTGGTAATATTTTGTCTAAAAGCTTTTCCTAAAACTGGTATATTCCCTAAAATTGGTACTTTTTTTTCAGTTTTACCTTTAACACTACTTATTAATCCACCAAGTATAACTCTCTGTCCATCTTTTACTTTTACAACAGCTGACATTTGTTGTTTTTTAAGATCTGGTGGCATATTTCTAGTTCCACTGTTTGCACTTATAGTTCCACTAACAGAACTTATAGAAGGATTTAATTTTAGTATTATTTCATTGTGATCTGTAATCTCTGGTGTAATATCAAGTAAAACACCAGCAAAAACACTCCTAACTACTTCATTTTGACCTGTTGAACTTCCACCTGTACTTACATTTGAAACGGATTGTAAAATCTTATAATATAACTGATCACCTGAACTAAATATGGCTGGTTGATTATTTAAAGTAGTTACCTTTGGATTAGATATACTACTTACAGTACCTTGTGTATGAAGGAAATTTAGTATATTTTGAATCGAAACACTTCCACTTACTCTTATATAATTTGCATTTTTTTGTTCATCACCTGCACTCCAAACTTTTATAGTACCATCATCATTTATACCTTCTGTTGAAGGAACTACACCTTTTGAGTGTAAACTCTCATATTTTAAAGCTACATTTTGTAATTTATAAATCTGTGACCAATCAACACCTGTACTTTTTGAATTATCAAGTCTTACTGAAAGAATTTTCACATCTATCATCACTTGACGATGGAGTCTTCTCATCATTTCATCAAGATATGCACCAACCCTTTTTACTTGTGATGCTGTCCCACTTACAGTTATAAGTCCAGCCTCTTTATTTATGATAGGCAATGGGGCTTTAAATTTATCAAGTGGAGAATTTAATATTTGAGAAATCTCTTTTTGTATAGTACCCCAAAATTTAAAATTATCACTTGAAGTTATAGTCGCACCAGTTGTTTGACTACCACCTCCTCCACTGCTAGAAGCTTTACCATCATCACTTTCTGTTGTTGCTCCAGATGTTTCCTCTCCTGTATCACCATTCATAGAAATATCTGTATTTGATGAACCTTTTCTTTCACTATTGACATAATCAATTTTATATGTTCTAGTTAACAATCCAGCAATCTTTAAAATATGATTTTCATACTTATATCTTAATCCTTTTGAAGATATAAGCAAAGAAAAAATATCTTTTAATTTCATATGATTTATATTTATTCCAAAAAGTTTCTCATTTAATTTACTACTAGCTACACTATCTAATGAAATCATACTAAAATTACATTCACTACTTAATTGATTTAGTATTTCATAAGTAGAAACTTTTGAATTTACCTTTATATTAAAACTTCTATTTGTACACTCTTTTGCAAAGATATTACTTCCAAAACTTATAAGTAAAACAAATATTAATAAAGAAATTTTTATTCTATTTAATTTTAATATTTTCATTTTTTGTCCTTAAACTTAATTTTAATTTTTTCGTAGGAGATTTTATTATTACATAATCATTTCTTATAGCTACAATTCTATTCTCACCTATTTTTTGATACAATTTATACCACTTACCACTTATCATAACTTTGTTATTGAAAATAGCTTCTAATACAAGAGTTGGTTTAGAAAAAACTTTTTTATCATTTTTTAAAATATCTTTCTTTTTCTTCTTTTTTAAAACAGTTACAAAAGGAGGTTTAACACTCATAATAGAGTCTTCATCTATGCCTATTCTTTTTTGTGCTATTTTTTGAAACATTTCTTGATACTCCTTTATCAAAAAATTTTTATTTACTATCTGTTTTTGTTCCATATTTGCATAAATATTTATATAAAATATACTTAATAATAAAATTAACTTTTTCATCAATACTTCATCCCCCATACTGAGATTTTAAAATAACTAGAAAGTTTTTTACCTGGTTTTGATATATTCATATCACTAACATCAACAACCAACTTACTCTCTTCTATTTTATTCAAAAATTTCATCATAGATAAATAGTTAGATTTTGTTTTAATTTCCATAGTAACTACTTGTGAAACTTTTTTAAAAGTTGGTGTAAAAAACTTATTTTTTATCTGCTTTATCTCTAATCCATACTTTTTAGCTAAATATGCAATATTATCAACAAATTTTGCCCAATTTTCGTCATTAAATAAAAGATATGAAAGTTCACTTAGAGTATTATCAACATAACTTATTTTATATAGTGAATTATCATATTCATTTATCTTAGTATCTACACTTTTTCTTAAAGCTATAAGCCTTGCTTCTGAATTTGAAGCAAGATAGATCTTTTTACTATTTACCTGATTTTGCATATTTGACATTTTATGGTATGAATCATCTCTTAATTTTGTAGTTATAGGAAAAATAAACTGATATACCAAAAAAGATATAACTGTAACTGCCATAAAATATATTATCTTTTGCTCATTGGGCTTTTTTTGTTTAAAAAAATTATCTATTTTACTTCTTATCCCTTGTTTTGTTTTAAAAGCTTCCATTTATACTAACCTTTATAGAACTTTCATAAAAAGACTTGTTATCATCTTTTTTTATTAAATCTGTTACAACTTGATAGTTTTTATTTTGAGATAAATCCTTCATAAGTTCTGTTATATACTTATCCTTACTACTTCTTACTGTCAAAATAAACTCTCTTTGATGATTTCTTAGCTCTGCTACTTTTGAGTTATGCTTATTTACTTTTGAGAAAAGATCATTTAAAATTTTTGCTTTCATAGCATAATTTACTTTTTTATTATATATTTCTCTTAAAAGTTTTGTTCTAAAACCAAGTTCTTTATTTTTTTCTTCAAGTTTTTTTTCTATTGATTTTTGTTCCTTTAAAATACTTGATAAGGCTTCTTTCATCTTTACAACTTTATTTTCTAACTGAACATTTATAACAGATAAATTTTTATATTTTTTATCATAAGTCACTTTTTGAAAATACTCAAAAGTTGGATAAAGAGCTGCTAGTAAAATACTTGCTGCAGTTACTTTTGTTAAAATTCCTGTTGGGGTTATAAAAAATGGTGGTTCTTTTTGAAAAGTAGATATATTAAAATTATCACTGTCTGGATTTTCTTTATAATTTTTAGCTGTTACTATCATCATGTGAACTAAGGGATCTATCTCTACTTCTGAAGAGTTTTTTGAAGATTTTACATCGAGTTTTTTTGTTTGTATTGATGTATAGTTTACACAAAACTCTTCTATACCTTTTATTTCACCTATTTTAGAACTTATATAAATATTATGGATTTCATCTATACCATTTGATCTTTTTGCAAAAGCTATAATATCATTTGCATAGCTAAATACATCTCCAAAAATCTTCATAAGATTTTTTTGAACTGTTGAATCACTACTCTTTAATCCTTGAAGCTTTAAAAGATTAAAAAATTCTTTTGTATCTATATGTTGTGCTACATATTTTTCAAACTCTTCATTTATCTTTTTCAATGAGTGTGTTAAACTTTTTGAGTATATAAACTCCCCATCATTGTAAATACAAAGATATGCATCGTCATAATCAAAATGTAAAAAACAATCAACATTTCCTCTTGGAAGAATATCTTTTTTATACAAAGCAGAGTGCAATAAAGGAGCTGGAGTAATATAATCAATATGTTTAATAGAAGTTATATCTTCAAAAATTTCATCTATTTTATAATATGGAATAGCAAATATATTAAAAACTCTATTATCACTATTATTTATAGTAATTTCTATATATTTTATCAAATAATCGATAGATGAATCAATCCCAAATTCATCATAAGCTGCTATTTCTATAGCATCTTTTAAATCTTCATCATTAATACCTCTACTTACTTCAATAGTTCCAGATATAAAATCTTTTAGATATATATATGAAATATAAAAATTTTTTCTATCATAAAAATTAATATTACCATTACTTATAGTATTATCTTTATAGTTATATGTTTTGATACTATATGGATCTATAGCTACTATACCACCACTAATAACTTTTACTTTTTTGACATTTAGCTTAGGAAGTTTCAGCTTCCCAAACCTTAGTTTTGGTAACTCAATATTACTGTTTAAATTTTTAAACATTTTTAACCCTAAATAATAAATTTAGGAGTTTTAAGAAGATTTTTTAGATTAGAAATCGTATCCTAACTGAGAAAGAGATTCTTTATCTTTACTCCAACCTTTTTTAACTACAACAAATAGTTTTAAAAAAGCTTTTTTCCCACTAAGAGCTTCTATCTTTTTCCTTGCCATTTTACCGATTCTTTGCAAACCTTCACCATTTTTTCCAATGATAATACCCTTTTGGGAATTGCTATTTACGACAATTTGAGCAAAGATTTTTTCTATAAAATCTTCTTCTATAACTCGCTCTATCACTACATCGGAATTATATGGAATTTCTTTAGCGGTTTTTTCAAATATTGCTTCTCTTATATACTCTTTGTAAATATCTTTCATTTTTGAAGTAGTAAGAAAATCAGGATCATAGTAGTATGGTGAAGTTGGCAAATACTTAGAAATTACAGATAAAATTTGATTGATATTTCCTCCTTTTTTGATGGTTGTTGGAATAAGTTCTAAAAATTTATTTTGATATTTTTGATATTCTAAAATTTTTTCTAAAACTTTTTGATTAGACACTAAATCCACTTTTGTTAAAAGTAAAATATGAGGAATATTTTTGTCATTAAGAGTTAAAAATTTTTCATAATGTGAAATATTATCTGTAACAGGGGCTAAAAAAATAGCTAAGTCACTATCTCCCATAGCTTTTATAGCTTCTTCTAACATAAACTGATTTAACAATTTTTCACTTTCATGTAGTCCAGGAGTATCAACAAATATGATTTGAGAATTTTCTTGCATCACGATGATATTCATCCTCTTTCTCGTAGCATTTTCTTTTGAACTAACCATAGCCAAATCTTCACCTACAAGATAATTTAAAAGTGAGCTCTTTCCTGCATTTGGGCGACCTAAAACTGCGACAAAGCCACTTTTAGTTTTATTTTCACTCACAATATATACCTTGATACATCTTCATCATTTGCTACAATATCTAACTTCTCATGAACTAACTCTTTACTAACAACTATCTTTTCACCTTTTTTTTCATCTGCAATAAAACTTATATCTTCTAAAAGTTTTTCTACTACTGTATGAAGTCGTCTAGCTCCTATATCTTCTAGTTTTTCATTAGCCATTTGAGATATTTTAGCTATTGCTTTTATAGCTTCATCATCAAATTCTAAATCTACTTTTTCTACTCCTAAAAGTGCTTTATACTGTTTCAAAAGTGAGTTTTTAGGAATAGTTAGGATTTTATACAAAGCATCTTCATCTAGTGAATTAAGCTCTACTCTTAAAGGAAATCTTCCTTGAAGTTCAGGTATAAGATCACTAGGTTTACTAAGATGAAATGCCCCAGCAGAAATAAAAAGTATGTGATTTGTTTTTACTACTCCATACTTCGTATTTACATCACTTCCTTCAACAAGTGGTAACAGATCTCGCTGAACTCCCTCTTTACTTGGATCTTGTCTTGATGAAGAATTAGATGAAACTGCTATTTTATCTATCTCATCTATAAAAATTATCCCACCATTTTCCACTCTCTCTAAAGCCCCAGCTTTTATCTTATCAAAGTCAAGTAGTTTTTCACTAGCTTCATTTTTAAGTATCTCTTTTGCTTCTTTTACTCTTACCTCTTTTTTAATACTACTTGTTTTGGAAGAGATAATCTTCATAATGGATTCTTGTACCTTTATTACTTCTGGTGGCATAGTCGCATCACCAAACTCACCTAAAGAGTTATTTATTTCAACTTCTATTTCAAGTTCATCAAGTTCACCTTTTTTTAAGCGAGTTTTCATTTTTTCAAAACTTTTTTTATACTGCTCTTTTTTCTCTTCATTAGCCCCTTTTGGAAGTGGAGGAAGTAACTTTTCAATAATCATTTTTTCTACATACTCATCAATATCAGCTTTATTTTTCTCTTTATGCTCACTCTTAACTAAATTTATAGATATATTTACAAGATCTCTTACCATAGATTCTACATCTCGTCCTACAAAACCAACTTCAGTATATTTACTAGCTTCTACTTTTACAAAAGGTAGTGCCATCATCTTTGCTAATCTTCTTGCTATCTCAGTTTTACCAACTCCAGTACTTCCTATCATAAGAATATTTTTAGGCATAATATCTTCTTGAATCTCTTTTGGTAACTGCATCCTTCTATATCTGTTTCTTAAAGCAATAGCTATCGCTTTTTTTGCTTCAAATTGCCCTATTATATAATCATCAAGATACTTTACTATCTCTTTTGGTGTCATATTCACTTTTCACTCTCCAAGGTAAATGTTTTTATTTTATCACTCGTATAAATACAAAGCTCACTTGCTATTTGTAAAGATTCTTTCACAAGCTTTTCTTCATCTAAATCTCCAAATCTATCCATTGCCCTTGCAGCACTGATAGCAAAATTTCCACCACTTCCAATAGCAGCAATCTTTCCATCTTCTGGCTCAACAACATCACCATTTCCACTTAAAATATAAATATTTTTAGTATTTAGTACTATCATCATAGCCTCTAACTGTCGCATATACTTATCTTTTCTCCACTGCTTAGAAAACTCTATAACACTTTTTAAAAGATCCCCTTTTTTGTTTTCCAAAATCCCTTCAAACATATCAAAAAGGTTAAAGGCATCTGCTGTACTTCCTGCAAATCCTGCTAATATTTTTCCCTGATAGAGCTTTCTTATCTTTGTAGCATTACTTTTAAGTATAGCATTTCCAAAAGTTACCTGACCATCTCCACCAATAACAGCTTTTTTCTCACCTTTGATAGCTAAAATAGTAGTTGCATGAAACATTTATTCTCCCACTACTTCAAGACTTGTATTTGCATGAATACCATGCCCTAATTTTATAGATATTTCATAACTTCCCACCATTTTTATAGCATTTTTTATTTCAATTGTTTTTTTATCTATTTCAAATCCAGCATCACTCAAAGCTTTTGATATATCATCTTTTGTAACTGCACCATAAAGATGTCCATTATCTCCTAGTTTTCTTTTTATGATAACTTTTGTATCTTTTAGTTTACTTGCTATTTTATTAAGTTCTTTTATCTCAGCTTCCAAATCAGCCTGAATCTTAGCTTGTTCTTTTTTCCATTCACTAATAACTTCATCAGTAGCAACTTTTGCAAATCCTTTTTTAACTAAAAAGTTTTGACCATAACCATCTTTTACCTCTTTTATCTCACCAACTTTTCCTAAACTTTTAACATCTTTTATCAATAATACTTTCATATCAATTCTCCTTTTTTTTCTCTAAGTTTAACTCATAAAGTTTAATATACTTATAAAAGTTTGTAACTGCATGTGAATAAGCGATAACTAACCCCACATATCCATCTAAAAAACCCCTTTTAAAAAGATAAGTTTTGATAAATGAGTAAATAGAATTTAAAAATGCTTTCAAAGGAGAAGATTTTTTACCTACATTGTTTTTTGCATATAAAGTTGAATAATTATTAGCTTTTGATACAAACTCTTCAATACTTGTATAAGTATAATGATTAACATTTGATTTTAAAACTTGTAATTTTAAACCTTCTGTGATAATTCTTTCATGAACATCTTTATTTGTAAAAGATGTTATATTTTTATTATATAACCTTTCAATCTTCTCATTTCCCCAGCAATATTTTATCTCTTTTGATTTATAAAAATTTACTCTATTTATTTGATATACTTTATTTGCATCGAGCTCTAAAACTTTTAAGTTTTTTACAAACTCTTTACTTAAAACTTCATCACTATCTAGTGACAATATCCAACTATTTGTAGAATAAGTTGCCGCTTTATTTTTTGTTTTTCCAAAACCTAAAAAATCCCCTTGAATGACTTTTACATTTTTAAATTTTTTTACTATTTCCAAAGTATTATCAGTTGAATTATTTTCATAAACTATCACTTCTTTAAAATCTTTTAAACTATTTAAACTTTTATAAATAATACTTTGTGCATTTTTTACTATCATTACTACTGAAATATTTTCAATCAACAACTGGAATACCTTTTAATCTCTTTTTAAAATTTTTTATATATTTATTCTTATTGTTAAATTTTTGGGCTATCATAACAGCTTCTTTTTTATCATAGTTTATTATTTTAGCATATTCACCAACTATCGTATCTATATCCTCATCATTTGCCCAAAGCTTATTAAAATTTTTTAACTTATCTACTAATGATAAAGTAGTAAATTTCATCCTATTTAAATCAACTACTTTAAATATATATTCTCCTTTTACTTTTTTTATCAAAATATTTCCAGGAGAATAATCAAGATGCAAAATATTTTCTTCATGAAGCTTAAAAGTAAATTTTGCAAATTCTTTTAAAATTTCTTTTTTATCTTCAAAATTTTTTTCTAACAATACTTCTCTTATTGTAAAATCATATTTAAACTCTTTACTTACAAAGTAACTATCTGTTAAAAGTCCATTTTCATAAAATTCTATATACCCTACTGGTTTAGGAGCAAACTCTTTTAATTTTAGTGAATAAAGATATGATCTTTTTGCTTTTGATGGAGTAAAAGTATAATATATAGATTTTAATAGCAATGGTTTTTTAAAAGATTTTATAACATTGCTATCTATTATTTTTAATTCATTTCTTGCCTTATGAATAGAATTATTACTATTTTTAAAATTGCTTTTAATATTTAATAAAAAATCTTTATATTTATAATCTATAATTTCATAACTTATATTCAACTATTTAGCCCCTACTTTTGATAATACAACTTTTATAGTTTTTATCATTATAACAAAATCAAACCATAAAGACCAGTTTTTTATATACCAAATTTCCAAATCATTTCTTTGTTTAAAAGTTAACTTATTTCTACCACTTACTTGCCAAAGCCCAGTAATACCAGGTTTTACTTTCAATATAAGATTTTGATTTTCACCAAGTGCTTCACCTTCTTCAATCATATAAGGTCTAGGACCAACAAAACTCATCTCTCTTCTTAAAATATTTACTATTTGTGGAAGTTCATCCAAAGAAGTTGCTCTTAAAATTTTTCCTATTTTTGTAATTCTAGGATCATTTTTGTATTTATGATACTTTTCATAATATTTGATTTCATCTGGATTTTTTGCTAAATATTCTTTTAGAAGCTCATCACCATTTTCATACATTGTACGATATTTATAACATTTAAAAGTAGTAGAATTTTTACCGAGTCGTCTTTGCTTAAAAAAAATATTTCCTTTAGAGTCTAGTTTTATTAGTATAGAAATAAATAGATGCGGTACTAAAAGAATAGGAAAAATAGTATAACCCAAAATATAATCAAAGCTATTTTTTATCCAAATATTTTGCTCTATTAAAAGTTTGTTTTCAATTTTTAGAGCATTTATTCTAATATTTGAATATTCCAAAATATTAGAACTTGCAAAATTTATATCTGTAATATATGGAACAACATAAACTTCACTTTTATCATCCAAATACTCCGATATCATTTTGTTAAATAAATCTATACCAATATCTTTTGATGTAATTATAACACTATCATACTCATCTTCACTATAAATCTGTCCTAAATACCAGTTTAATCTAATCTCTTTTTTAAACTGCTTAATCTGCTGAGAATTGCCCTTTATTAGTACCTTCTGTCTAAAAAAATCACTATAATATAAAATCCTTTTAATAACTCTTTTTGAAATAGGAACTATAAACATAGAAGCAATAAAAAACAGTAAGATAGACTTTATGTCATCAACTGAATGTTTAAAAAACAATAAAATAGTTAAAACTAAAAGATAAGAATAAAAAATAGCTTTAAAAATCTTCTTTGTTTCTTGCCAAAAATCATATCTTTGAGTATAAATACCCTCATATGAAAAAAATATAAGCATAATAATAACAATCTCATATAAGCCTATATCAAATATATGCATTAATCCTAGTAGTATCAATGAATCAATAGAAAAAAGGATAAAGTACAAGATATATTTTTTCATCCGTTTATTATAACAACCAGACATAAGATAAAACAAAGTTTTTGTATTAATATTAATTTATTAATACACTATTAATATTTCATAATTTGAAGTTACTTTTTGTTAATCTTATAATATCGTTAAAACAAAGGTAATATTGTGAAAATATTTAAAAATTATTTTTTTGTTTTTGTTGTTAGTTACTTGGTAATACTTTTTGGAAAATTGCTGTTTTTGATTAAAGTTGGAGATGGAGAGTTTATTCAAAAGCTATGGGCTATTTTTTGGGGATATAAGTTTGACTTTGCTGTTAGTGGTATAGTTGCATTTTTAGCAGGTCTGTTTGAGTTTAATAAAAAGTTTTTTATTTTGGCTAGTAGTATTTTGATAACTTTTGTTTTTTTAGTACAAGTTAGTGATATTTTATACTTTATAGAGTCGAACAGACATATAGGATATGAAGTTTTAGATGTTTTTACAGATGCTAAAAGTTTATTAGACACGGCTATATTTAAGTATGGATGGTTTTTCCTTCTCTCTATGATTTTTGCTCTACTCTTATTTTTGATTTTATACTTTTACTTTAAAAACTCTTTGAAAAAAATAGAATTTAAGCGCTATTTATATAGTAGAATTTTTATATTAATTTTAAGTGTATTTTTCATAAGAGGAATGTTCCAACATATACCACTTACTCCTTGGCAAGCAAATCAAATAGGAGATACAAAACTAACTCCTTATGCAATAAATGGTTTTTATAGTGCTATTTATGCAATTGCAAACACCGCAAAAAAATTAAAAATGATTAAGTTTTCTCATCCTAAAAATATAAATCTCACCTCTTTGTATAATGATGCAAAAAATGACAATAACTTGCCTATTATAAAGAGTAAACCAAATATTGTATTTTTCTTTATGGAGAGTTGGAGTGGAGTAGATTTAAAACCTTATGGTGCAAATTATGAAGCAACTCCTCAGTTTGATAAAATCTTGAAAAAATCTCTAAGAGTTAAATTTATGGTTGCTAGTGGTCATAGAACTACTGAAGGTATGTTTGCAACTTTAGTATCATATCCTAATCCTTTGGGTAAAAGTGTAGCTAAAACTCAACTTCAAGATTTTAAATATAAAAGCATTATAGATATATTAGATGAGAAGGGTTATAGTAGTGCTTTTTTTCAAGGTACAAGTAAGGAAACTAGTGGTACTGGTAGTTTAGCTCAAAGTTTAGGATTTAGAAAAAGCTATGGTAAAAGAGATGTAAAAAAAAGAATTTATGAGGAAAATTATTGGGGTGTTCATGATGCAGATCTTTACAATTTTGCTTTACAAAAGTTAAATGGAGAGTTAAAAGAGCCTTTTGTAATAGGTATAAATGGAGCTACTACTCATGATAATAAACTTCCAAAAGGGATAAAAAGTATAAGATTTGTCAAAGATGAAGCTTTAAACAAAGAGTTAAATGCATTTCATTTTGCAGATGAAAGTTTGGGTAAATTTATCAAAGAAGTTAAGAAAAAATTTCCAAATACTTTGTTTGTTTTATTTGCTGATCATTGTGGAGGAAGAATCAAAGGTAGTCTAAGAAACTATATCATACCTTTTGCTATTTATTCCAAAGATATAAAAGCAAAATATATTGATAAAATTATTTCTCAAAGAGATATAGCCCCAACTGTTTTGGATATAGCTGTTGGAAATTATAAAAAGTTAGCTCCTAACTTTAGTGGAAAATCTTTGATTAGTGATAGTAAGTTTTTTGCAGATTATTTTCATAGTGGAGTTTTAGGATGGATACAAAAAGATAATTGTTTAGAGATAAATCTAGCAACAAACAAAAATAAGTGCTACAAGATAGTAAAGTTTAATAAAAAAGTTACAAGTTGTAGTGATGATTTTAGAGAAATGAAAAAAAATGCTTTAGGATTTACTTTTATCACTCAGAAACTACTTTTTGATGGCAATATAAGTGAATTTAAGGAGTGGAGAAAATGAAAATTGTAGAGTTTTGTCTATCGCCTGATCTTGGTGGATTGGAGCTTTTTATGCTTAATTGTTATGAGAATTTTAAACAAAGAGAACAAACTTTTTTAGTAGTAGATATGGATAAAAAGTTAGATAAACATACCGATGCAAATAAGTTTTATCTAACAAGAAGCAAGTTTTTTCCTTTTCTTCCAGCTATAAAATTTGCTAAATTTATAGATAAAAATGATATTGATATAGTTCACTTTCACTGGACAAAGGATATGATAACTGTTGTTTTAGCAAAACTTTTAAGCCATAAAAAACCAAAAGTTGTACAAACTAGAAATATGAGTATGACAAGGTTTAAAGATGACTTTTATCATAGATGGATTTATAAAAATATTGAGTTGATGCACTCTGTTACATTTGAAGTTGAAAAGCAATTAAAAAAATATATTCCAAAAGATATAAGACCTAAAATAAAAACTATCTATATGGGAGTGGATAAACCAAAAGTAAATATAAAAAAGATAGAAAGTTTAAAAGAAAAATATCATATAAAAAATGATGATTTTTTAGTTGGAATAATTGGTCGAATAGAAGATGCAAAAGGACAATATCTACTTATAGAAGCTCTTAGTAAGTTAAAAAAGATAAAAGCTTTAATAGTTGGGCATACTATGGATAAAAAGTATTTAAATAGTTTAAAACAAAAAGTTAAAAGTTTAGATTTAGAGGATAGAGTGATATTTACAGGTTTTACTAAAGATGTAAATGAACATTTACATCTTTGTAAATGTAGTGTCCTAGCAACAAAAAAAGAAACTTTTGGACTTGTTGTTATAGAGTCAATGGCAAATAAAACTCCTGTTATAGCTACAAACAGTGGTGGTCCATTGGAGATAATAGAAGATGAAATTGATGGACTACTATATGAAAGAAATAGTGAGGACTTAGCTAAAAAGATAGATAGAGTTTATCAAGATAGAGAGTTTTTAAAAGTTTTAAGTGAAAATGGCTATACAAAGGTAAGAGAAAAATTTAATAAAGAGAAAAATTTAAATACTTTATATGGAGCTTTATGTGAAAGTTAGTGTAATAGTACCTACTTATAAAGATTTAGTTGCATTGAAACTTATACTTGATTCCTTGGATAAGCAAAGTTATAAAGAGTTTGATATAATAATAGCCGAAGATGATGACTCTGCAAAAACAAAAGAGTTCTTAAATAAATATAAATCAATGCATAAAATATACCATTTTACTCAAGAAGATAAAGGCAATAGAAAAGCTTTTATTTTAAATAAAGCTTTAAAAGAGATAAAAAGTGATTATCTTATCTTTATAGATGGTGATACCATTGCATTTAAAAGATTTGTAGAATCTCATGTAGAGTTAGCTCAAAAAAAGTATATTTTATGTGGAAGACGAGTAAATCTTGGAAAAAAAATTTCTGAAGATATCAGAGATGATAAAATACAAGTAAATGAAATAGAGAGTTCATATCGTAGTATTAAAACTTTTAAATATTTGACTAAAAATGGAACTAGACATTATGAACAAGGAGTATCTTTTTCACCTAATAATTTTATTTTAAAGTTTTTCCATTATTTTGATAAAAATCTTCATATATTAGGTTCAAATTTTTCATGTTTTAGGGATGATTTAGAGTATATAAATGGTTTTGATGAAGATATAGAAGGTGGAAGTCGTGATGATGTTGATTTGGAGTGGAGATTTTTGATGAGTGGTTGCAAACTAAAATCTGTTAAATTTTGTGCAAATCTTTTTCACCTATACCATGATAGAAGTCCTAGAGAAGAAAGCTATAATATAGCTCAAAAACAGATGAAAAAAAATAAACTAGAAAAAAGATATATTTGTAAAAATGGGATAAAAAAGCTATGAGTAGATTTTCTTGGATAGATAGATTTAGAAATAAAATAAGAATAAAAGGCAAAAACAATAATATAAATATCTCAAAAAATAGCAAAATAGTAGGATGCAAAATAATTATAAAAGGTTCAAATAATACTCTTAGTATAGGTAAAAATAGTATTTTAAGAGGTGTAAATATAGAGATAATTGGAGATAGATGCAAGCTTTTTATAGGCAATAATTGTATGATAGGAGATGGTTGTTATCTATCTGTAAAAGAGGAAACTAAACTTATCATAGAAGATATGTGTGGATTTTCAAGAAATATAAAGGTTATGACTAGCGATGGTCATCCTATATATAAAGATAAAAAAAGAATAAATTATGCAAAAGATATTATAATAGAAAAAAAAGTATGGATAGCTGATAATGTAACTATTTTAAAAGGTATAACAGTTGGAAGTGGAAGTGTAATAGGAATAAACTCTACTGTTACAAAAGATATAGATAAAAACTCTATTGCAGTTGGAAATCCTGCGAGTATAGTAAAAAATAAGATTTATTGGGAATCTTGAATTTTTGATGCTGATACAAATATACCTGTAAAAAATGCAAAAAGTGTTAATACAAACTGTTTCATCAAAAGAGTATCTGCCATAAAACTTACAAGTAGTATAGTCATGAAAAGAATAGAATAATCTTTTAATTGTTTGTTTTTAATAGGAAGTTTAAAAAAGTTATATGCAAATAAAATAAATAAACTAAAACCAAAAAAACCTGTTTGCAAAAGTATAGTTAAGTATTGGTTGTGTGGTGTATGATTTTTTATAAACTTTTTTGTTACATTATCTACAAAATTAGGATCTTGTTTTTTTAACTGCTCCCTTATTGCATCTTTAAAATCACCTATTCCATACCCTATGATAGGAGATTTTTTTATAGCTTTAGCTGAAAGAATATAGTAAGCTGTTCTAATACCTAACGAAGAGTTATAGTTTTGTTTTGTTATATTTTGAAAATCCTCTTTTGCTTGGGTTATTCTTTTTTGAAAAGTATGGCTTATATTGTATGCAGTAAAAAGAAGTATAAATGCAGTAGCTAAAAATATAAAAAATGCTTTAAAATTAAAATGATACCTTAGAAAAACAAGAACCATCAAAGCTACCAAAAAAGCCACTTCTCCTGTTCGTCCAAATGTTAAAAAGAGATTTCCAGTTACAGTAGAAAAGAAAATCAAATATATAGTTTTTTGTTTCAAAGAGTACTCTTTTGAAAATATACGATATAAAAGAAGTATAGATGTGAAAGCCAAAAATACACTATAATCTATATGATGCATAAAAGGAGTAGGATTTTGAGGTGTTGCTACATTGAATTGCCAAAGATTAAAAAAAACACCATAAGCTATAATTTCACTTAAAAGCATACCTAATAAAAAGGTGCTAACAATAGTATTTATATATTTTGGTTTTAAAGAAGTAGCTATAACAAAAGTTGTCAAAAAATAAAAAAGTAGTCTTATCGGTCTTTTTGCATCATCTAAGTTTTGAGTCCACAAAATAGAGATAAAACAAAAGAGTAAAAATACTAAAAGATACTTTAAAACTGGTGATTTTTTTATCTTTAAAATTTTTCTTTTAAAATCTCCTTCAAAAAACCAAATAATAGGTAAAAGTATAGTAAAAAGAGAAACTGCTGCTCTTGAGAGTGGCAATAAAAATGCAAAAACAACTATGATATAAAAATAGAGTTTTTCAAAATTTATCTTATTTTTTATCATTTACTATATCTTGAATATAATCTTTTATACTTTTTTTTGCACTCCAACCAAGTGATTTTGTTTTTTCAACCATTACTTCAGCACTCATTCTGTTTCCTGCACGAGGTGGTAGCATTTTTATCTCTCCACCAAACATTTTTGCTATTTCTAAAATAGTATATGACTCATCACTACCTATTCCAAACTCATCTCCATAACCCTCTTCTCCAACTAGCACTAATCCATCTATAATATCATTTATATGGGTAAAATTTCTTTTTTGAGTACCTGGACTTACAACTGTTAGAGGCTCACCCTTTTTTATTTTATTTTTAAAAAGAGCTATAAGTGTTGCATATTTTCCACTCTCTATCTCTCTTTCGCCATATACATTATAAAAATATGTTATAACATAGGGAATATTGAACCATCTACCATAATTTTTAACAAGTTCAGTATTGCTAGCTTTTGTCCAAGCATATGGACTAGCACTTCTACCAAGTCCACCATCTCCAAACTTAGTACTACTCCCTGCATAGAGTATTTTACAACCAACCTCTCTTGTAAACTCTAAAACTGCAAAAGTACCCTCTTTGTTGTATTTCCATACTTTTTGCATATCTTCAAAGCTTTGCTCTACTCTGCTATACTCACCTAAGTGATATATCATATCTGGAGAAAATGTGATAAGTTTTTTTATATCTTTTGTTTCACCCTTGATGTATCTTACTCCATCTATATGATTTTTTTCACTTCCTGTAAAATAATTATCCAAAGAGGTTACATTAGCTCCCATTTTTATCAATCTTTCACACAAATGACTACCAACAAACCCTGCACCACCTGTAACTAATATCTTTTTATTTTTCAT
>JALUNR010000149.1 GCA_027055005.1 Campylobacterales bacterium | reverse complement strand
TCTTTAGTGGTATTTTGGATGCAAAAAAGATTCAGAAGATACTCGATGATTTGTCAGTATCGTTCCCAAATGCAATCATCATCGGTACAACAACAGCTGGAGAGATTTCACATGGAAAAATGTATGCTGATGAGGTGGTTGTTAGTATCTCGTTGTTTAAAGAGACAAAACTTAAAAGTTCTTATGTTAAGAACATAGATAAAAAAGCTGGAAAAATACTCTATAAAAATCTAGCACATAAAAATATAAAAGCTGCAATTATCCTTAGTGAAGGTTTAAGTGGTGAAGATTATGAGGGTTTTATTGGAGGATTTAGAGATGAAAACTCTGATGTAATTATTGCAGGTGGTCTTGGAGGGGACAATTTTAAACTAAAACAGACTTTTGTTTTTTTAAATAATCAAATATACTCAGAGGGTTCTGTAGCAGTCTCTTTTTATGGTAAAAATCTTTTTGCTGATAATAGGTACAATCTAAAATGGACCCCAATAGGTAAAGAGTTTACAATCACATCTTCTAAGAAGAACAGAGTTTATGAGATAGATGGCGAAAATATTATTTCTGTATTTAAACGATATTTAGGAACTGAAGTTTCCCAAAACAGTGCCGCTTCTATTTCTAATTTTCAACTTCTATATAAAGATGGTTCAACGCTTGTTGCTAGAACTCCAATGCAAGCAGATGAGAGTTCTATAGTTTTTGCAGCTCCACTTAAAGAGGGGCAAAGAGTTCAGTTTGGATTTTCAAATGCTTCTGTTGTTATTAGTGGTTCAAACCAAATAAGAAAAGAACTTTCTAAAAACTCATTTGAAGCTATATTTATATATTCATGTATTGCGAGAAAAACGCTTTTAGGGGATATACTTAAGAATGAGTTTGCATCTTTTGAGAGTATTGCACCCACTTCAGGCTTTTTTACGTATGGTGAATACTATAGTACTAGTTCAAATAATGCTCTTTTAAATTGCACTAGTACAATTTTGGTTATGGCAGAGAGATCTAAAAAAAACAAATCAAAGCAAATAGAGAATAAATCAGAGTATGATTCATTTGATAATAGTACTTTTAATGCACTTGTCCATTTTGTAGAACAAACATCACTAGAACTTAGCTCGAATGTAAAGTTGTTAAATCAGTATAAAAGTGTAGTTGATGAATCATCTTTGGTGTCAAAAACAGATGCCAAAGGAAATATTACCTATGTCAATGATAATTTTTGTAAAGTAAGTCAATACTCAAGAGATGAGTTGATTGGTAAAAATCACAATATTGTAAGAGATAAAAATGTGTCTGATTTCATATTTAAAAAAATGTGGAATACGATTAAAAGTGCAAAGGTATGGAGTGGTAAATTTTCCAATAGAGCTAAAGATGGTTCTATCTATTATATAGATGCAACGATAATGCCTATACTTGGTGAAGATGGTAATATTAGTGAGTTTATAGCGATTAGACAAGATATTACTAAACAAATTACAGCCAATAATAGACTTAAAGAGAAAGAGCAATTTATAAAAGCGATTTTTGATAACCAAGACAATATTGTTATCTATACATCTATAACAGATGGTATGCAAAGTACAAATAAAAAATTGTTTGACTATCTTGATTTTAAAAATTTTGACGATTTTAAATCAAAATATAACTGTATTTGCGATCTGTTTATAGATGAAGAGGGGTATGTACACCCAGATAAAGATAAAAATTGGCTGGACACAATCTCTTCGAGTGAAAAAACAGATTTTAAAGCTAAGATACTTGCAAAAGATAGTGAAGTTCATACTTTTAATATAAGAGTTACAAAAGTGGGAAATGAATATATTATTAATTTATCTGATATAACTACTCTTGAGGCTGCTTTATTAAAAGCTTTTTCATCAGAACAAGCAAAGTCTATCTTTTTAGCGAATATGTCTCATGAGATAAGAACACCTTTAAATGGTATTCTAGGTTTTACAGATGTCCTTACAAAAAGAGATTTGGATAAAGATAGTAAAAAGTATATTGATATTATTCACAAAAGCGGTCAAACACTTCTTAATGTTGTAAATGATATTTTAGATTTTTCAAAGATAGAGAGTGGTGAATTG
>JALUNR010000148.1 GCA_027055005.1 Campylobacterales bacterium | reverse complement strand
AAAGAAGAGTGGTGCCGTAGGCATCACTCAAATCTTTCTTTTAAATTTCTTGATATCTTGGATTATTTCCAACTCTAATATCAAGCACTTTTTTTATTTTTGCATTATCTCTTCCTTCACATTCAAATTCAACATGATAAATTTTTCCTTCCTGATCTATCTTTTGGGAATCTCAATGATGAATTCCTGGTCTTAAATCTTTAGGTCAAGAATTAAAATCATCAAAATCACCGAATGATTCACAAGAATTAGCAAATTCTGTTTGTCAATATAATCTAACCTTATCATTAAACTTAATTGGATTTTCCTCTGGGTAAAAATAAACAACTAATTTCTCAACATTGACTCATACCATTCTCTCTGCTTTTCCAGGATAATAACTACTATCCTTACTATCACAACTTATTTTAAATCAGTTAGCAGATTCTGTTAGATTACCAGTACTGTCATCATGGGTACCATTAGTTGAATCTAAATCTTTATTTCAAGTCCCAGAACTTGAAGTTGCTTTACAATTTTTAACATTCTCAATATTCCAATGGATTCCAGTTGATGTATTTGAGGCAATATTGTCATCATCAACATATAAATCGATTTGTGGTGCTGGAGGTGCAACTTTTACATTAACTGACTTTTTTAATATATTGTGAAAATTATCTTCACAGGTTAAACTAAATTTAGTATCTTGCTGTAGATTATCTATTGTTTCAGAAGCCGTATTTGGGTCACCTGTTGCTTTATTTGAATTATTTGTTCAAGTAGTGTCTTTTCCATCAGAAGCCATACAACTTTTTGCTCCATCTGTAGCCCAATATAAAACCACTGAACCACCTGCTGGAACTGGATCATCTACAGTTCCTCTATTTTTAGTAAAAGTGAAATAAAATGGATCTTTTGTAACTACACCTAAGATATTACCATCATTATCTTCTGTTTTAAAATCTATTCAACCCACAAATCCATCACCTCAAGCATATTCATCAAACTCTTTAGTTGCAGGGTTATAAACTGGTGCATAAGAGTTACCACTATTTGTAATACCAGCTAAACTAACAGTTCCTGTCCATCCGTCATTAACATTATCAACTCCACTCAAAATTTTCACCTTTCCTTCTAATTTTTTTGTATTACTATTAAACCTTGCTCTATCATCTTCACCGTAATAACCAAAATCAATTCAACCAACATCATCAGATCATGCAAACCCAGACAAATTACCATCCCTATCAACATCAACACCATAATCCACATTAGATCCTGCAGATTTACAATCCATAGATATTCAACCTATACCATCAGACCAAGCATATCCATGTATGCTATGTTCTAAACACCTATCATCTCTACCTATATAATTCACCTTAATATTAAAAGTTTTTTGAAAATTATTAACAGTATCATTTACATTAACTTTTATATTATAATTTGACTTTGACTCATGATTTGGTGCATCTTTTAAAATCAATTCATCATTATTTATATCAAAATGAGAGTTATCACCATAACCAAAAACAAGAGAATAGGTATAAGTATTTGTTTCATTATTATCTTCTACATCTAAAATACCAACAACCGAATTACTAGGGTCACCATCGTTTACGACGTCGTTTGATAAAGTAATATCTGTTGGGGTCTTATTTGGTCTTCAATAAGTTCTAACAGAAATATTATCACCATCAAAATTTATATCTCCATTATTATCTGTGGACGCAGTTCCATGAAAATAACCAGCTGAATCTATCTTCACATTTGAGAAATTAACCCAGCCTAAATTTTCACCTCAAGCATTACCAGATAATTTTCCTTCATTGCCATTAATTGTATTTAAAACACCACCATTAGTTGGTTTTAAATTAACTCAACCGTAATTATCAGACCATACTTTTCCAGAAAGTTCAGTATCCTTAATATCAACATTTCCAGTATCAGCCTTAAAATTAAACCACCCAGTATCTTCACCCCAGGCATACTTATCTGAATCATAAATTCCTAGAGCAAAAATATTTATAAAAAGATATAACATTCTACCAAAGCCAAGGAGCCGGCTTTGAGTCAAAATTAAATGAATAAATAAAAAAAATTAAGAACTAATCCCTAAATTTATCATAAAGTTTCTGCCTATCATTTGGC
>JALUNR010000147.1 GCA_027055005.1 Campylobacterales bacterium | reverse complement strand
ACGCAGGAAGAGACACAGGCGGAAGCCAGTTTTTCATCTGCTATGATAATTTACCTCACCTAGATGGCGTTCACACAGTATTTGGCGGCATAGAAGATGGCGACGAAGAGAGCATGAAAGTGCTTGACGCCATACAACAAGGCGATAAGATAGAGAGCATAGAGATAAAAGAGAGCTTATAACTAATCTTGAGTATTTATGATACTCGCTTTATATATAAATTTAATCTTAAATTATACCATTCTATCTAAATTTTACTAGAATATGGTATAATTTAAGTTAAAGTTAAGAATATAAAGAGGTGTATTTATCTCACTTAACCACTAACTCATTTTTTCCATATAAAAATTTAGTTTTTTTGCTATTGCCTCTTGTAGTGATGCAGGCTCTATAACTTTTATAAAAGGAATCCACTTCATGATAAGCTCTTCTAGTTCTCTTTCTTGTGTAACTTTAAATGAGAGTATTAAATTACCATTTTTTAGTTTTTCTACTATTTTTTGAGATTTGAGATGTTTCTTCATTTTAAAGAATGCTGCTTTGGAGCTATCCACTTCTAAAACGACATCTATGAGATGTTTTCTAAAATCTTGTGAATATCTAGAAAATGGGGTTTGCATAGATTTTATAAAGTCGTCAATATCGTAGTTCTTGTGAAATGTTTTTTTGGTGCTTGATACGCTTTTTATTTTTGAAACTCTAAATAATGAAAATTCATACTCTTTATTTTTTATCTCACAAGCAAGGTAGAAGTTTTCATTCATAAATATTATCTTATATGGCTGAACCTCTTGATTTAGTATTCCTTTGTCTGTCTCGTACTCTATTACTATGCATTTTTTTATTTTTATTACATTTTCTAAGCTCTTGAAGAGACTGAAGTTACTAAAAGCATTTTCAAATGGTTTGTTTTTAAATTCATAGATATTTTTTTGTTCGGCTATTTTGCTATTGATGATTTTCTTGTCACTTGGCTCTATATCTAATCTATCATATAAATTACTCTGTTGTGCTATATTAAATACTTGTACCATCAAGGAAAGATTTTTAGGATTTAGAAAGTTTTCAAAAGCTTTTTTGGTAACAGCCTTATAGCATCCTTTTTTTCCATTTATTCGGCTGAAAGCATCTGGAAATACTTCTTTTATAGCATCTAAATCTCTTCTTATAGTTTTTTCACTTTTGCCATACCATAGGTCTTGGGCTGCTAAAGCATCTATACATACAGTTTGACCGTCATTGAATCTTTTTAGTAGTTCTAGAACTCTTATTGTTTGATTTGTCATGGTAAATCTACCTTATAGTTTTTTCTTGAGTATGCTTTTTTGTTTTTTACTACTCTTGTCACTGGGTTAAATCCCCATGTTACTCTTTGCTTTTGTTTTGGGATTTTTAGTTTTATCTTTTTCATATATTTACTTTTTATTTAAATTTGGTAAAAGTATATATCTTCTTATGGACTTATTTTGTCTATTTTATTTTATATTCTACTCTTTTTGAGTTATATTTACAATGTATTTGACATTATAACTTAAACAAAAAAAATAGAGGTTCAAAAAGCAACTCTTTTCACACCAACCCTATGCGACTATTTTGGGATCGTATAGCATGAACTTTACTTATACCTTCTTCTTTTAGATAGCTTTTTCTTGTTTTTGAAGTATCTGATATATTGTCATTTTTGATACTTTCTATCTCTTTTGAGAGTTTAGCAGCAGTTATTTCACTCATCTCTTCAAAAATAGAATCAAACATATCTTTATCTAGCTTATAAGTATTTACCCATATATTTTTTGCTTCATTTATTTTCAAAGCTCTTAATTCAATAGAATCAAAAAGTCTGAGATCTCTAACAAGTGCTTTATCTATCTTGTGATATTCAAGGTTTGTTGAGATAAGTATTTTTGTTTTTTATGAAGTGAGTCCATCTGTAAAAGTTAGAATTTTTCTGATTATATCATTGTGAATTTTTTCTTCAGAAGAGGCTATGCTTTCATTTCTTTTTTGTAAGATATGATCCACATCATCTAAAATAAGTGCATGAAAATTATTTTGTCTAAGCTTTACCCAAAAACTCTCATCTGCTAGAACTTCGCTTGAAGCAGGTCTTGCTATCTTTATGACATTGCCATTTT
>JALUNR010000146.1 GCA_027055005.1 Campylobacterales bacterium | reverse complement strand
AAATAGATCCAAGAGCTGATATAGATGTTGTTGTTCCTATTGGAAGTGAACCTCATACATTTGAGCCAAAGCCATCTATTATGAAAAAGATAGCCAAAGCTAATATTTATTTTGCTATTGGTGTAGAGTTTGAAAAAAGTTGGCTAGAAAAGTTTAAAAACCAAAATCCAAATTTAAAGATAATCCATCTTGATAACAATATCACAAAAATCAATAACAATCCTCATATATGGTTAAGTATCAAAAACTTAAAAGTTTTATCAAAAAAGGTATATCAAATTTTTGATGATAAAAGTTTAAAAAACAATCTAAAAAGTTATAAAAAGAAGTTAGATATTTGTGATGAAGATATAAAAGATATTTTAAAAACAAAAAGCAATAAAACTTTTATGACTTTTCATCCAGCTTTCACTTACTTTGCAAATGACTACAACTTAACTCAACTTACCATAGAAAAAAATGGTAAAGAACCTAGCTTAAGAGAACTTTTAAAAATCATAAAAGAAGCTAAAAAAGATGGAATACATTCTATCATAACAAGCCCTGAATTTTCAGATAAAAGTGCAAAAATAATTTCACATGAACTTGGCATAAAAGTGATAAAAATTTCTCCACTAAATCCAAATATTTGCCAAAGTTTAAAAGAAGTAGCTCATAGTTTATGAAAATCTTAGAAATTAAAAATCTATCTTTTAGCTACCAAAATCAAATAGCTTTGGAAAATATAAATCTTGATGTTGATAAGGGAGATTTTTTAGCGATTATTGGTCCAAATGGTGGAGGTAAAAGTACTATTTTAAAACTAATAACCTCTTTACTAAAGCCTACAAAAGGAGAAGTTAAATTATTTGAAAAAAATATAGGTTATGTTCCTCAAAATACTAATATAAATATTAATTTCCCCATAAAAGTTAAAGATGTTGTATCTTTGGGCTTTAAAAATAACTTAAAAAATCAAGAAAAAATAGAAGATGCTTTAGAAAAAGTAAATATGCTAGATTTTGCAGATACAAAAATAGCAAATCTTAGTGGAGGACAGCGACAAAGAATATTTATAGCAAGAGCTTTATTTAATAATCCTCCACTTTTAATCTTAGATGAACCAACTGCTAGCATAGATGTAAAAGGACAGGAAAATATATATAAACTTTTAAAAGACTTAAACAGAGATAAAACAATAATTGTAGTTAGTCATGATATATCAGTAATATTAAAATATGCCTCAAAAGTTGCTTATATAAATAAAAATATATTTATGCATCGAGTTCCCGAACTAAAATCTTTGGATGATAAAGAGCATTTTTGTGAAGTAGAACTTATGAGTATGTTAGAGGAATGTTCATGCAAGAATTCTTAACTTACTCCTTTTTACAACATGCCCTAATCGCAGGAATACTTGTAAGTTGTGCAAGTGGAATAATAGGCAGTCTAATAGTAGTTAATAGAATGGTTTTTTTAGCTGGAGGAATAGCTCATGCTAGTTATGGAGGAATAGGAATAGCTTTGTTTTTCTCTCTTCCTATCTTTTTTGGAGCAACTGTTTTTAGTGTAGGAATTGCAGTGTTAATAGCAATCATAACTTTAAATAATAAAGAACAAATTGACTCTATCATCGGACTTATCTGGGCAGTTGGTATGGCTATCGGTATAGTTTTTATAGATAAAACTAGTGGCTATAAAGTAAATCTTATGAGTTACCTTTTTGGCTCAATTTTAGCAGTTTCAAAAAGTGATATATACTATATGAGTATAATTTTAGGATTGATTATTTTAGTTGTTGTTTTTTTTTATAGAAAACTTTTAGCAGTATCTTTTGATATAGAGTATGCAAAACTTTTAGGGATAAACACCAAGTTTTTTTATACTTTAATACTTGTTTTATCCTCTCTTACTATCGTTATAGCTATAAAAGTAGTAGGACTTATCTTAGTAATAGCACTACTTACAATTCCTACTTTTATAGCAAACAGTTTATCCTCTTCTCTTGCTTCTATGATGATAATCTCCTCTATACTTTCAACTATATTTACTGTAGTTGGACTGTATATATCTTATAGTTTCGATATAACTAGTGGGGCTAGTATTATTTTAGTTGGAGCTGGAGTTTTGGTTATTTTTTCCACCCTATCACATCGC
>JALUNR010000145.1 GCA_027055005.1 Campylobacterales bacterium | reverse complement strand
ACTCAACCATAGTGAGACCTAACTCATGTCCATCTTGGAGTATCTGCATCTTATCTTCATCTATCTCAAACTCTCCAACCCTCTTTGTGTTTAGGGTGCTATTGACTCTTCTTAAAATCGCATTTACTTTCATCACCAACTCTTTTGGTTCATACGGTTTGGCAAGATAATCGTCTGCTCCATACTCATAAGCTACAACTTTATCCCCTAGATTGCCTCTTGCGCTTGAGATGATGATAGGAATGGAGCTTTTCTCTCTTATCTTTTTGCAAACATCAAAACCATCCATCTGCGGAAGCATCAAATCTAAAACAACCAAAGAGCAATCTGTGCAACCCTTTAAGTACTCCAAAGCAACAAGTGGTTTTTCAAAGGCTTCAACCTCAAAGCCATAGTTTCCAAGATAATCTCTAAGTAACTCTTGCATATCTAAATCATCTTCAATAAGCATAATCTTCATTCTATCTCCCATTCATCCATATACGCAACAAATCTTTTTCTTTGTTCTTTTGAGAGTATTTTATGTATCTTTTCAAGGAGTTTTATCTCTATATCGGAAGAGAGATTGTTTATATCTGCATTTATACTCTTTAGTTTTTGCTTCTGAAATTTGTTATTTAAAAAGAGCTTCTCTTTTTTTTTGGTCAACCTATCTTTATAGCTTCTAAACTTTTTTATATCTTTTCTATACTCTTTTAAAATCTTCTTTATTTGCTTTTTTTGCTCTATGTTTAGTTTTAAATATGTTAAATCTTTACTGTAAAAATGTTCGTGTTCAAACTTTTTGTCTCCATCTGCAACAGCAAGAGTGAAAAAGATCAGTAAAATAAGCAGGTATCTCATCTATACTCCTTTTGGTACTTTTATCAAGTCATTTTCGATAAGACCGTTTTGTATATCCGTATGGCAAGCTTTACAGTTTGCTCTACTTTTTACCTCTTTGCTTGCAAATAGATCTTTTGAGACTTTTTCATGTCTCTCTTTCCAAAAAGGTGTTTTTGTTATTGCTATTGTACCATTATCATCTTTTAAACTTTTTAATATACCCAAAGCGGCTTGATGAGTAGAATTTTCAGCACTATTTTGTTTCAAAAATGCCAAAATAGAGTGATTTGTTGCCTTGTCTATAGAAGCGTCATCTCCAAAATGATTCTCCAAGTCACTCATCATCAAAGTCCATGATTTTTTAGGTAGCAAAAATGGCGGATATGTGATGTGACAACTACCGCACTCATTTGCAAAATCTTTATGTATCAAGGCATAGTTTTGCTTTATATTTGCGTTGGCTGTAAAGATATTATTCTTTGTAAATATTAGGTAATATAGAGAAAAAACTGAAAGCACAATCCAAACTAAGGTATAGAAGCTTTGAAATATATTTACCTTTACATGTACACTCTGTGCCAATTTTTTATATCCACTCACCATAGAATCAACAGCATCACTCTTTTTGATAAACTTGTCTATAAGTGCACCTGTCATATGGATACCAACTATCGCTAAAAAAAGGTTTGAAAAAAATTCGTGAATATCTTTGAAAACCTCCATTTTTTTAAAGTATGTTGAGTGTAAAAATGACAAGATTCCATGATTTTCCTCTATACCGTAAGCCAAGAGCCCTGTGATGATAGATAAAAAGGCAAGCAGTATCATGGCAACTATCGCGTAGCTAGAAGCCGGATTGTGTCCAACATACTCTTTGCTTTTTGAAAAAACAGACAGCAGGTAATCTTTAAGATCATAAAGATTAAAGTTAAAATCCTTAAATCTTGAATATTTTGGCCCTATAAATCCCCAAACTGTCCTAAAGACAAAGAGTAC
The DNA here is from genome assembly GCA_027055005.1 of Campylobacterales bacterium. Taxonomy (GTDB): domain Bacteria; phylum Campylobacterota; class Campylobacteria; order Campylobacterales; family QNZT01; genus SZUA-1377. Next base: position 319 of record JALUNR010000145.1, on the reverse strand, counting down.
ACCCAATGCCAAACCAAACGCCACATGATAATTAAGAAGATCCTTGAAATCTCCTAAAATATATGCAACTGCAAAAAACAGCATCATCAACAAATGTGATATACGGTTTGCAAAAGGCCAAATGTAACTTTTTTTCATTCCCAGCGTCCATAGTTTGGTATATTTATGGCTCTTTCGCTATATATACCCTTATTTGCCGTTGTGTGGCAGGCTATGCAGTTGCTGAGGGAGCCAACCTCTTTTTGCTTTATCATATTTGCTCTTAGTTCATCATGCTTTCTTATGAAGTATGGTGTCTTTGTTATTCTGATAGGAGTAG
>JALUNR010000144.1 GCA_027055005.1 Campylobacterales bacterium | reverse complement strand
TTTAAATTTTTATAAAGAGATATTTGTTTTTTTAAATGTTCAATATCTTTTTTACTTTCACTTTTTAGTTCATCTAAATTTGTACTTGCTCCACCGGGTCTTTTCTTTAAGTTTATAGAGCTAATTGTTGAAAGATATTTAATTCTTGTATTGTTATCAACATAAGCGATACTTTTCCATAACTCATTTACATCAGAATTTAAATTTTGTAATCCATACACCCATCTAACAATATTATTCCAAGTTGCTCCTCTTGCTCCTTGTTTTAAAAATATTCTTAAATCTTGTTCGCTATTAACATAGTCATTAGTTTCTTTCATGATAACTATAATCTTTATTTTTGTTGATAAAAAGCAATCTTCATCAACAACACCATCCTTGACAATAAGATTACTCCAGTTATCAAAAATAATATTTTCTCTTTTTGCTATACTTTTCATTATTTCCTCCTAAAATTTAATTAACAATTATCGTAAGGAATATTTGTTATATCCTTAACCTATTTAGCACAAAAACTGAAAGATTAAATTCTATTCAATTTTTTATTTATCATACCTATTTTCATATAATTCTTTTGCTTTTGTTATTATAAGTTTATGATTTATAAGCTCGTCAATATATCTTTGTTCTATATTTTGAACTCCATAATAAGCTCCTGCTATTGTTCCATAAATAGCTCCAACAGTATCACTATCATCACCTAGATTTACAGCTTTTAAAAGTCCATCTTTAAAATCTTTAGAGTTATAGAAAGCCCAAAGTGTAGCTTCAAGAGAGCTTACTACATATCCAGATGAACTTATTTCATCTCTTGATTTTTCTTTATAACTTCCTAAAATCACTTTAGTTATTTCATCATCATATTGATAGTTTGGAAGTAAATTTAGCAAATATTTTGCTACCTCTTCGCTTAATACCTCTTCTTTTGAAAGACCTTGATATATAAGTACTATCATTGCTACAAATAACATACAAGCATCAGCACAAATTTTTAATCCATGGGTTGTATATGAACTAATTTTTGCAGAATTTATAGCTAAAAGTAAATCATTTTGATAAAAGATTGCGATAGGTGCAACTCTCATAAGTGATCCATTTCCTGCACCTTTTTTTCTTTTTATGTTACAAATAGATTCTCTTTTTGATTGAAATCTTGTTAAAGCTCTATGAGTTTGTAGTCCACAACCAACAGCTTTTCCTGCAGCACTCATATATCCTTTATTTAGCCATTTTAAATATTTTTCCAACTGATCTATCGGATCATCAGTTTTTTTATCCAAAAAACTTTGAGCTAAACATAGCATTTGAGAAGTATCATCCGTATATGCACCAACTGGCAAGTTAAACTTAACACTTTTTCGATAATACTCTAAAAAATCATAACTATCTCTTGGACAAAATTCAACTGCAACTCCTAATGCATCACCTACTGCACAGCCTATCATACTTCCTATTGCTTTATTTAACATATTATCTCTTTCCTATCATTTGAAAGTGTTGTAATCATCCAACTATTTGTCATCTCTATACCTCTTTTTTCAAAGTATAGTAGATATTATCGACAACTTTATGTCTGTTTTTTGCTATAAAGTGTTTTTTTGTATAATTATATCATGATGAAAAAAGAAGAGATTATTGATTATCTTAGAAGTGTTAAAAGTAAGTATGCAAAAGAGGGGCTTTATATAAAGGCTCTTTTTGGTTCATATTCACGAGATGAAGCTAGTGAGAACTCGGATATTGATATTTTGATTGAAGCTACTCCTAAATTTGCTTCTACTTATGGATTTAGGGCTATTAGAAGACTTAAAGAGATAGAGTCAGAACTAAGTTCAAAGTTTGGTTTACCTGTTGATTTGGCAGATAGTAGTGGGATGAGTAAAACTGCTAAAAAATTTATCATAAACAGAGCTATCTATGTCTAAAGAATATATTTCAAAAATCTTAGATAAAAACCCTTTGCAAATATCAAAATCACAAATCCTCTACTCTATAAATATCATACCCCTCAAATCTATAACTAGAATCTATACCTTTAAAGTAAAGAGTCTTATCATCAAACTTATCACTTAAAGCATCTTTTAAAAGCAACTTTATCTCAGTATCTTTTATAGGACTTCTCTCCATAGCCAAAAGATAGTCATCTTTATTTA
>JALUNR010000143.1 GCA_027055005.1 Campylobacterales bacterium | reverse complement strand
AATCTTTATATTTGTTTACATTTTTCGTTAAAGAAAGAAGTTGATTTTGATAGAGTGATTTTTCTTTGCTATATAAAGCATAAAAAAGTTGAGGTGTAAGAGAGGTTATGTTTTTATCTTTTATCTCTTCATTTATGGTCGAAAGTTTATCATCTGTGTTATTTAAAGCTTCTTTAGTTTTGTTTAGTTGCAAAAATGAACTGATATAACCATCAAAGACTTTTATGTACTCATCTTGATTTGTCGGTTGAGCGATTTTTCTATCTGTTTTAATATTTTTACTGTCTTTAAAATTTATAAGTTTTTTTAAAAGAGTTTTTTCTAAATTTATCTCATCTGTAGAAATATTAGTATCTTTTCTTGTTATATCTTTATATAGTGAAGTATATACCTGTTTATTTCCATTTATAATAGTAGTATTTAAATCTTGTGCAGACAAAATTGAAGAAAATAAAACCATGCTAAGAAGAAAAGATAATTTCATAGTATTTTCCCTATATTATTATCATACTTACAAGTAGTATAAAGCCTATTATAGCTATAAAAATAGATAAAAAAAAGTATATATTCTTATCTGTATTATAATGTCCTCTTTCTAAGTTATTTATCCATTTTATATAGTATCTATATGTGTAAAGAGATAGTAAAATTCCGCCTATAACTATGGCAATCCCCAGATAATTGTAAAAAATAGCATTTTTTAATTCAGGAATATTTGAACTTTTATCTTTTAACTCAACTTCTAAAAGATCTAAAAAAAGTTCAAATTTTTCAACAATAAACCCTAAGACTATAAGTGATATAGAAGTACCAATCAGTGCTGTAACAGTTCTTTCAACAGCCATTAAGTCCTTAGGGTCTATCTTTTTTTTCATTTTAACCTTTTTCTAAAAGAGGATCATTATATCTGCACTCTTTACCAAATTTTTTTTCAAGTATTTCTAATCCTTCCATCTTTGCATGATGCTTTAAGTTTATCATCACAAACTTATATGCTACAAATATTAGTATAGGCCAAGAACAAAACCATAAAATACCTTCTGTAAAATCCATATCTAACTCCTTTTAGTAGTGATGAGGGTCATTTTTTATCTCATCTACTGTTACTTTTTTCTTATTCATAGCTCTCCAAACAACTATGATATAACCTAAAACAAATGGCACCATCAATGATACATATGACATAGCAGTTAAGGTGTATTTACTTCCTGAACTATTTTCAATAGTCAAAGAACTTTGTAAATCTGCCAAAGATGGATAGTAAGCTGTGTGATTGTATCCCAAAATTAAAAATAGTGATATAACAACCAAAACTACACCAACTCCAGCAGGCCATATGCCCTTATCTATTTTTTTAACTACATCAAGACATATTCCACAAAGTAAAAACAAAGCACCAACAACAGCACTTATAGCAACAAGTGGCATAGATATAAAATTATGTAAGTATTTCATGCTTTCTAAATTAACTATTTTTGTAGTAGGATCATAATTGTAACCTTTCATAAAAAGTATATCAACTACAACATATACAAACAAAACTAAAAATATAATAGTTTCATATTTTAAAACTATTCTTGCTCTGTTTACTATATCTTCATCATCTATTGCATTAATAAAATACATTGCCCCTAAAAGTCTTGATAGAAAAAAGAGCATAAAACCAAAAGCTACATTGAAAAAATTTAAAACAGCTTCTAGACCATAGGTAGTTTTTGTCCAGTGTGATAAATGAGAATCATTAACTATAAAATTTCCACCTGTAAAAAGTGTTCCCAAAGCTGTACCTATCAAGATTATTCCTAAACTTCCATTTATAAAGAGAAAAATCTCGTAAGTTCTTTCTCCAAAAACATTGTCAGGTTTTTTTCTATATTCATAAGCTACAGCTTGAAGTATGAAACAAAATAAGATAGCCATCCATACATAGTAAGCCCCTCCAAAACTTGTAGCATAAAAGAGAGGAAAAGCAGCAAATAAAGCTCCACCAAACATAACAAGCATAGTAAAGCTAAGCTCCCATTTTCTTCCCAATGTATTTACTATCAAATCTCGTTTTTCTTCACTCTTTCCTAAAGTGTATAAAAGAGTTTGTCCACCTTGAACAAATGTCATAAAAACAAACAACCCTCCAAGAAGAGCAACTAAAAACCACCAATACTCTTGTAAAGT
>JALUNR010000142.1 GCA_027055005.1 Campylobacterales bacterium | reverse complement strand
AACTTGGTTTTAAGATACTCAAAAGAGGGAGATTTCTTACTTGATCCTATGGTGGGAGGTGGAACAACTGCTGTTGAGTGTAAGTTACTTAACAGAAATCTTTTAGCTTTTGATATAAATGCAAATGCTATAGATTTAACTAAAAAAGCTATTGATTTTGAAAGTGAATATAATCCTAAAATAAAAGTAGAACTAAATGATAGTAGAAAACTAGATATGCTAAAGGATAAAAGTATAGATTTTATACTAAATCATCCACCATATGTGGATATTATAAAATACTCAGATAAGCAGATAGAAGAGGATTTATCAAATATTCATGATTTAGATGAATTTTGTGATGAGATGGAAAAAGTGGCAAATGAGTTTTATAGGGTTTTAAAAGATGATTGTTATTGTGCTGTTTTGATAGGAGATACAAGGCGAAATAAAATGTACCAACCATTAGCTTATAAAGTTATGGAGAGATTTTTAAAAGTTGGATTTAGTTTAAAAGAGGATATTATAAAACATCAGCATAATTGTAAAGCAACAGGCTTTTGGGTAAATAAAAGCAAAGAGTATAACTTTTTGCTTATAATGCATGAGCATCTTTTTGTTTTTAAAAAATAATTTAATCAGTTTAAAAGAACTTGAATATAAGGTGGAAATGTAAATAAATGATAAAAACAATAACAGGCAAAAAAGATTTTATAGAGAGTTTGAGAGGGAAAAGGGCTGAGTTTATTTTAGCTCTTTGTAACTCTAAAACGGCAAATATAAAGGGTATCACTCAAGCTGGGATTCCTGGAAAAATCTATCTAACTCCTACACTTGATAGTGAGTTTTTGGCAGTGGGGGAGGTTAGAAGTCTAGGGGATGTTGCACAAACACCAAAGGGAGTCCCAACTCCTGCACTTTTGACTCGTGGAGTGCATCTTTTAAAACCATTTTCAAATATCTCTTTTTTGGATTTAGGGCTTAAAGTAAAGCCTGAGATTGAGTATTTTGATATTTTTGAGTTTGGGATAAAGCCATCGGTTAATATAGCAAAAGAGAAAACTTTTGATGCTAAAAAGGTTTTTAAAAAGGGTTATAAGTTTGGTAAAAACTATAAAACAAAAGAGGAGTATTTGATAATAGGCGAATCAACTCCATCTGGCACTACAACAGCAAAGGCGACAGCTCTTGCTTTAGGGTATGAAGCGAAAGATTTTTTTAGTAGTAGTTTTAAAAATGTCCCAAATGATATAAGGGAAAAAGTTATCCAAAAAGCTCTAAAAAAGCTAAAAAGAAGTGATGAATTTTTTAAAAGGCTTGGAAAAGTCAGTGATAACATGATAGTTTTTTTAGCTGGATTTTTACTTGGGATAAAAGATACAAAAGTTATTTTGGCTGGTGGAACTCAGATGGGAGCAGTTTTACTGGTAGTTGATGCGATTTTAAAAAACTCCAAACTAAAGTTTGACTCAAAAAACATAGCTCTTTGTACTACAAAATGGGTAGCAGAGGATAAAAACAGTAACATCAAATCACTTTTAGAGCTTTTGGATTTTCCTATCAATGCTTATTATAGTGATTTTGATTTTTCACTCTCTTCTCATCCAGCTTTGAAACTATATGATGAGGGAGAGGCAAAAGAGGGAGTTGGAGCTGGTGGAGCTTTAGTTTATGGGCTTTTAAATGGAGTTTTAAAAGAAGAGATTACAAAAAAAGTAGAGAGTTTTTTAGTTTGAAGATACTTTACTTTGGTGGGCAAAAGAGTGGTAAAAGCAGGTTAGCTGAGAAAAGGACTTTAATGCTATCTAAAAAACCGAACTATATAGCAACTTATGATAACTCTTTTTGTGATGATGAAATGTATGATAGGATAGCAAAACACAAAAAACAAAGAGAAGATAGATTTTTCACTATCGAAGAGAGTAAAAATCTCTCATCAGTTATAAAAAGTGGCGAAGTTTATCTTGTGGATTGCCTTTCTATGTGGATTTTAAACTGCTTAGAAGATGAAGAGTTTATATTTAGTGAACTTGAAAAATTAGAAGAGGTCGATGCAAATATAATTTTTGTTTTAAATGATGTCTCAAGTGGTGTGATACCAATAGAAAAACTGAGTAGAAAGTATGTAGATCTTAGTGGGATAGTAGGGCAGAAAGTGGCTAGTTTTTGTAATGAAGTTTATGAAGTGAAGTTAG
>JALUNR010000141.1 GCA_027055005.1 Campylobacterales bacterium | reverse complement strand
TTTATAGAGTTGAAGATACTATTATAAAAGTAGAATTTGGCAAAAATGAATCTATTTTTTTTGATATGAAAAAGGGAGATAGTTTTGCTTTTTTAAAAAGTAATTTTAAAACCACAAAAAACTATACTGCACCTTTTGATATAGTTTTAAAAAAAAGATTTTCAAATACATTTATACAAAATATCGAAGTAGAAAATGGGAACAGAATACTAAAGTTTTTTACTAAACGAAGTTCAGGTTATAAGGAGCAAAAAACTATTCTTCAACTAGAATTTACAGGAAGAAATACAAATATAATAATATTAGATGAAGAAAAAAAAGTTTTAGAAGCTTTACGGCATATAGATAGTTCCACTTCAAGTAGAGAAATAAAAGTTGGAGTAAAACTAAAACCCATACCTCCAAGAGATTTTAAATCAAAAGAAGATGATATAAAATCAATAGAAGAGTTTTTAAAAAATGAGTATTTAAAAAGAGAAGAGATAAAACTAAAGCTTATAAAAACTCAAAAGTTAAATCAAATTCAAAAAAAGATAGATAAATTTAAACAACTCTTACAAAAAATACCAACTATCAAAGAACTTGAGAAACAGATGCAAAAATCATATATGGATGCAGATATTGTGATGGCAAATATTTATAAGATAAAACCTTATGAAAAAAAGTTTAAGTTAAAAAATTTTGAAGGAAATGAAGTTATTATAACTTTACCAAAAGAAGCAAAAACTCCATCCCATGCTAGTGAAATACTCTATAAACAAGCAAAAAAATTAAAACAAAAATTAAATCACTCTTATATAGAAAAAGAAAATTTAACTTCAAAAATCATATTTTATGAGAATTTACAAAATATGATCAAATCCATACAAAGTTTAGATGAGTTAAATCTATATCTACCAAAACCTAAAAAAAATGAAAAACGAAAAAAAATCGACTCAAATATCGAAATATTTTTTTATAAAAACTATAAAATAGAAGTAGGAAAGAACGAGAAAGGAAATATAACTCTATTAAAAAGTGCAAAAGCTAGTGATTTTTGGTTACATATTAAGGATATCACATCTTCTCATGTTATAATACATTCAAACAAACAACAAGCTCCAAAAGATGTCCTAGAATTTGGAGCAAAACTTTGTGTAAACTTAACAAACTTAAACAAAGGTAATTATCTGGTTGATTATACACAAAGAAGAAATGTAAAAATAAGAGAAGGTGCTTTTGTCAACTATGTTGATTATAAAACGATAGGAGTTTCAAAGGATTAAGTTATGGCTATTTCAGGAATAGAAAATATGATATTTGTTAATCAAAATATGCAAATTGCAGCATCTAAACAATTAGATTTTCAAGGTAGAGTAGATTTTCAAAATCTTGTTGCAGCTGCCTCAACAAATAATAAAGAAAAAGAAATAGAAGACTTAGTTGATTTAAACGAAGATGTAATGATAAAAGAAGATCTTGAACACTATCGCCAAAACAGTGATGAAAGTAGTGGAGAAAAAGAACAAGAAGAAAAAGCTGTAATAAATATGGCAAAAAAAAACAAAAATGATGAAGATGATAATACTCTTCCTCATATATTGGATATAAGGGTGTAAATATGAATATAAAAATATTTTTACTAAGTATGCTAAGTATAATTTTTATAGGTTGTCAAAAAAACTCACATGTTATATCAAAAATACCAGAAGCATCAGGTATATCATATTGTAATAATACAAATACTTTAGTTGTTGCAAATGATGAAGGAAGTTTATATGAGATAACCCCTAAAGGTAAAATAATAAACAAAACAAAAATATCTAAAAACTATGATTTAGAAGGTGTTATTTGTAAAAATAAAAAATTTATTTTTGCCGATGAAAATGGTGGTATAGTCTTTGTTGATAGGAAAAACCATAAAATAAAATATAAAAAATTAGAACTTCACTTTCATAAAAAAAATGCTGGTATAGAAGCAATAACTGAAATTGGAAATAAAATATATTTAGCCTTACAAACAAAAAAGAAAAAAAGAGCTAAAATATTAATCTATCAAAATGGGAAAATAATAAAAGCAATACAAACTGGTATTATTGATATGTCTGGTATGGAGTACCATAATGGATTACTCTATATCCTAAGTGATACAAAAGATAAACTTTATATATTTGATATTTCAAAAGAAAAAATACTAAAAAAGATAAAAGTTCCAAAATTCGCACAAGAAGGTATAACTATCCATAAAAATAAAATATTTTTTGCTGATGACAATGGACGAGTTCTAAAATATAAACTTAAAGAGATTATTTTTTAGTCTTACAAGCGGGACAATTATAAACCTTTTGATTTGGGTCTTTTATATATAAGTAACCATAGTATATAGTCAAAAGTCCATAACCAATAACTGCTAAAGATGCAAGTTTTATCATGATATCTCTAAAAGATGTTTTTGAAAAGATACTAGCAAAAAAGCCAAGTGAAAAAAGAGCTGGAATAGTACTAAGTCCAAATATAAACATAACTATTGCTCCCCAAAAAGGACTTGCAGTACTAGCTGCAGTTACAGCAAAAAAGTAAACAAATCCACAAGGCAAAAGCCCATTTAAAAGTCCTAAAGAGTAAAAGCTAAGCATAGATTTTGAGTGGATTAGTTTTCTAAAAGTTCTTTGATACCAACTGCTTTTTGTAGTTGAATATTCTAGTAAATTCAAAAATTTCACTTTTCCTAAAATAGATAATCCAGCAAAAAACATAAAAATTCCAGCTACTAAAAGTAAAACTCCATTTGCTATATGATTAAAAGTAACCACACTTCCAAGATAACCAAATATAGCACCCATAATAGTATATGTTGTAATCCGACCAAAAGAGTATGCTAAGTGAGCAAAGGCTTGTTTTGCTTTTGAAAAGCTTTCATCTACTTTTGTAGAGGTGTAAGCCAAAACTATCCCTCCACACATACCAATACAATGCCCAAATGATCCTAAAAATGCTATTGTTATAATAGTTACTAAGTTTAAAGTTTGCACAAAAGTTTCCTACTTTTTAGTTTATGATATTATTATAGCATTAAATAATTGTTAAATGGAAAATATCATGAAAAAAATTATCTTAGCATCATCAAATAAAGGGAAAGTAAGAGAGATAAAAGAGTTTTGTCAAGACTTTGAAGTAGTGGCTTTTAGTGAGGTAATGCCCAAGTTTGAGATAATAGAAGATGGAAATACTTTCAAAGAAAATGCTATCATAAAAGCAAAAGCTATATATGAAAAACTAAATCCAGAAGATAAACAAAACTCCATAGTCTTAGCAGATGATAGTGGTATAAGTGTCCCAGCTTTGGGAAATATTCCTGGAATTTATAGTGCAAGATTTGCGGGAGAGGATGCAAGTGATAAAGATAATCTGTATAAACTTATAAATGAGTTAAAAGTAAACAATTTAAAAATCACTTCAGCTTACTATACAGCTTGTATGGCAATAGTTTCAAAAAACGGAGAAAGTACAGTCCACGGCTGGATGTATGGAAATGTAATAGATGAAACTAGAGGAAATAATGGATTTGGTTATGACCCTATGTTTATTCCTTTAAATTATGAAAAGACTTTAGGTGAACTTGATGAGAAGATCAAAGCTCAGTTTTCTCATAGAGTGAGAGCTTTACATCTAGTTAAACTTCTACTTAAAGTTTATTAAACCACCATTCAAAAGCAAACATAAGTCCGGGAGTTTTTGCCTTTGTCTCATCAAACATAAACTTTTCCGCTTCATTTACTGATAGATAAATAACCTCTATATTTTCGTCATCTATTCCACCACCACTATTTACTTTTTGATGTTGATCTACTTTTACATAATATAAAGTCTGTTTTCCACCAGCAAATCCAACTGAAGTATAAAACTCTGTGATTCTTTCTATTTGGCTAAGTTCGACCTCATACCCGCACTCTTCAAAAATCTCCTCTTTTGCTATTTGTTTTAAAGAGGCTTCTTTATCAACTATACCTGCACAAAGTTCATAAGTATATCCATCTTGATTTTTGAGATATACTGCTGGTCGAAACTGTTTTACTAAGATAAAAGCATCTTTACTTTCATGATATATGAGGATTGCCACACTATCATATACTTCTAAAACTTCCCAAGTTCTTCTTTTATCATCTATAGTAAACTTTAAAAGTTTAGGTTTTACAAACTTAGGTTTAAAATTTTCTGTTATATTTTCTATCTTTATCATGAGTTCACCAAAAATATTTTTGCAAGTCCTAAAAAGCTAAAAAAACCCATAACATCAGTGATAGTTGTTAGTATAACTGTACTTCCTACTGCTGGGTCGATATTTAATCTCTTTAAAAGTAAAGGTATCATAGCTCCAAAAAATCCTGCAAACAAAAGATTTATAATCATAGAAGCACCTATAACCAAACCAAGCTTACTATCACTAAACCAAAAATAAGCAATTACTCCCATAACAAGAGCAAACAAAAGACCATTTCCTAAAGATAAAAGGACTTCTCTTTTGATAGTAGCTTTTGCATCATGCAGATCTATATCTCCAAGAGCTAGTTTTCTAACTGTAACTGTTAGGGTTTGAGTACCAGCATTTCCTCCCATAGAAGCAACTATCGGCATCAAAACTGCAAGTGCTACATAAGAAGATATGGTTGAGTCAAAAAGTTGAACTACCAAAGAAGCTATTATTGCTGTTATTAGATTTATAAAAAGCCAAGTTCCCCTCTTTTTCCCAGCTTCAAATATATCTTCATCTTCCTCCGCCTCATCATCAACTCCAGCTAGGTTATATATCTGCTCAGTTGCACTCTCTTCTAAAATATCATATATATCATCAGAAGTTATCCTACCAACTAGTTCATTTTGTTCATTTACAACTGCTGTAACTGATAAGTCATGTTCTTTAAAAAGTTGAGCAACTTCTTCTATATCATCAATATCTCTTACAAATATAGGCTTAAAGTCTTCTTCACGACCCTTTATCTGTTCTTTAAAAGTTTTATTAAAATCAAAAAGTATAAGTTCTTCCAACGGAACAACAAACATAAGTTTTTTAAAAGTTCCTGTTATAAAAAGTTGGTGAATATTATCTAATTCTCCAGTTTTTTTTAATCTTTTAAGATTTTCAATAGCATCTATAACTTTTTCATCTATGTTTGCTTCAAAAAGCTCCATTTGCATATGAGCACCAGCTTGGCTCTCTTCATATCTTCTAAGCTTTTTAATCTCCTCCTGATCTTCTTTATCAAGCGAAGATAAGATTTCATTTGCTTTACTTTTATCTATATCTTCTATATCTTGAATTAAGTCAGTTGCATCATCACTATCAAGTTCTTCTACTATTTCTACTAAATCTTCTTTTTGAAGTTTGGAAAGTATTTTTTTTAAGTATTTTTCAGGAAGTTCAAGAGCAATATCACCTAAAAATTCATTTGGTATCTCTTCAATATACTTTTCAAAAAGTTTATGATCCCTTTTTGAAATACTCTTTAGTGTCCTTGCTAAATCAGAAAAAGATATATTTGAGTGCTCAGGATCTTTTAAAAACTCATCTATTATAGATGTATGTGATGCAACACTCATGATAAACCTCCATTACAACTTAATAATTTATAGTCTATCTAAAATTCTTTTATACTTCTTAACTTCTTTTAAAATCTTTCTTCTAAGCTTACTTTGAGTATTTTTCACAACTACAATTTTATTTGCAGGATTTATCCATTTGCCATTTACTTTTATACCAAAGTGTAAATGTGGTCCAGTACTCATACCAGAACTTCCCATAAGTCCTATAACTTGATGAGTTTTAACTCTTTGACCACTTTTAACCTTTATACGACTCAAGTGTCCATAAACTGAACGGTATCCGTTTGGATGTTTTATCTCTATATATCTTCCATATCCTCTAACCCATCCCGCATAAGTTACTACTCCATTATAAGTTGCCCAGATAGGAGTTCCAACTCTATTTGCATAGTCTATTCCGTGATGAGGTCTATATATATGTAGTATAGGATGCCATCTTTTTCTTGTAAAACGAGAGCTTATTCGTCTATATCTACAAGGAACAATAAAAGAAGAAGTTTTTATTCTTAAGTGAGCTCTTTTATCATAATATCTACCTTTATAGAAAAATTTATAAACTTTATTTTTTTTATGTTTAAAATAAGTCGCAAGTACTCTTTGAGTCCCAAACTTTTGATTCATCCAAGTTTTCTCTTTGTATATTATACCTACTTCATCACCTTTTGAAAGTCTTTTAAAATTTACTTTATCTTTTAAAATTTTATGAAGATTAAGTGCCAATGGATAATTATTAGTTGCCTTTTTAACAGATTCTATAAATGAAGAATCAATTTTTATTTTTACTTTTAGAGTTTTTTGAATATAATTTATAGGAATAATCTCAAGTTTATATTTATTTTCTATACTTTTATATATATGTATTTCTAACTCTTCATTTAAAGGTATAACTGCTTGATATACCCCTCCTGAACAATCTTTAGCTATATAGTATGTTGTTCCAACATTTATATCATGCATTATTTTCTTATCTTCACCATCTAAATTATAATATAATTTTAAAGGTAGAGAATTTTGTTCCAAAAATTTCAAAAGTGTTTCAGAATCATTCCAAGTTTTATGTTCTATTGAATTTGTTCTTAATGTAAAAGCATTGCTAAAAGTAGCTAATAAAAATATAAATAATAAAATCAATCTAATGTTTTTCAATTTTGTTTCCAATCTGATAAATTTTAGGTTACCCTTTAATGAATTATCGATTATATATCAAAAAGATAAACAATCACACTTTATTAACAATGTTTTTGTATAATTTATAAATTTTATATTTAAAGGTGGTAAAATGGTAAAAAAAATATTATTTTCTATTGTTTTTTTAGCTTCGGTTGTTTTTTCTTTTTCTTTAGAGCCTTATCAAACACAGATTACTAAGATAGTAGGAAATCAAGCAATAGTTACGGATAGTCCAACTGTTGAGATTGGTTCAAGTGGAATAATTATTCATAACTATGATAGCGAACATAGAACAATAATAGCAAAAGCTGTTGTTGTGAAAAAAGAAGCTGGGAATATGTACTTAAAGCTCTATTATTATAAAGATTTAAATATGGATGCTTTACCTTCTTATAAAATCATACCTAAAGTTGGAGATAGTGTTATATTTAACTACCTATATAAAAGAGTTTTACCGATAGTACCAAATCAAAGCTCTTTCAACTCTTTTAAGCAAAGATTCCCAAATCTTGATATAGTTCATCCTGATTTATTTGCTTATGAATTAGCAAAAGACAATAATCCAGCACCAAAATTAAGTGATTTTAGAAAAGAGTGTAATGCAGATGATTTTGGACTTTTATTTTTTGCATTAAGTGATAAAGGTTACTTTGTTGATTGTACTTCATTCAAAGTAGTAGGTAGATTAGATTTCCCAACTGAAGGGAAAAAGCAAACTCCTTTTTATACAAGAATAAAAGATATAAAATCAAAATTTTTTGGATTAGGAAGTGATGATATCAAAAATTTTGATACATATTACAAAAAACTTTTAGGATTAAAATAGTGTTTTCAAAAAAGCATTTTAAAAATATAGCAAAAATAGTAGGCGAAGAAAATATTTTTAGTGATAAAGCTCACTTAATAGCATACTCTTATGATGCTACAAGAACAAAGTATGAACCCGATGCAGTAGTTTTTCCAAGAGATGAAGAAGATGTTAGTCAAATACTAAAGTATTGTAATCAAGAAAAAATAGTAATAGTCCCAAGAGGAGCTGGAAGTGGATTTACAGGTGGTGCATTACCTGCAAATGGTGGGATAATCTTAGGATTTGAAAAATATATGAATAAAATCCTTGAAATAGATATGGAAAATATGGTAGCAGTTGTACAACCTGGAGTTGTAAATATGCACCTTCAAAAAGCAGTAGAAGAGGTAGGGCTTTTTTACCCACCAGACCCAGCAAGTGAAAATTACTCAACCATAGGTGGAAATGTAAGTGAAAATGCAGGTGGTATGAGAGCTGCAAAGTATGGAATCACTAAAGACTTTGTAATGGCTCTAAGAGCAGTTTTACCAAATGGAGAGATTATAAAGGCAGGAAAAAGAACTATAAAAGATGTTGCAGGATATAACATCCCCGGCATCTTGGTTGGAAGTGAAGGAACTTTAGCAATTATCACTGAGATAACTCTGAAACTTCTCTCAAAACCAAAACTTAATAGAACTGCTATGGGAGTTTTCCCAACTGTTGAAGATGCTATGAATGCAGTTTTCAAAACTATGGCAAGTGGTGTAACTCCAGTGGCTATGGAATTTTTAGACAACTTAAGTATCCAAGCTGTTGAAGAGAAGTTTCACAAAGGTTTACCAGTTGAAGCAGGAGCCATACTTATAACTGATGTGGATGGAGATTTAGAAATTGAGCTTGAAACTCAACTTCAAACTATTCAGAGAGTTTTTAAAGAAAACGGTTGTAGTGAGTTTAAACTAGCAAAAGACGATAAAGAATCTAGTGAACTTTGGTTTGCTAGAAAAAATGCATCGCAGTCTATAACTATATATGGAAGCAAAAAACTAAATGAAGACATAACAGTTCCTAGAAGTGTGTTGCCTAAACTTTTAAGTGAGATAAACAAAGTTTCTAAAAAGTATGGTGTAAAAGTTCCTTGTTTTGGACATACTGGAG
>JALUNR010000140.1 GCA_027055005.1 Campylobacterales bacterium | reverse complement strand
GAAAAAGAGAAGGTAAAAATAAAAAAAGTTATCCGTCATTCTGCAGAATGCCGGATAACTTCTAAGTTTGGAGAAGAGCAAAAAAAGATTTTGAAATTTTATTTAAAAAATAGAAAATCTGTAAATAATTGAGATTTGGTTGATATTTCAGCTCATTACATTTTAGGCCAGGCGATTTTAGATGGTTTAGAAAAAAAAAAATTTTAGAGAAATTTGCAAAATCAAAAAATCTTTGGGAAAGAAGAATTGCTATAATTTCAAGCTGGGCTTTTATTCGTCAAGGAAAATTTTCTGAGACCTTAAAGTTAGCAAAAATTTTGCTGGAAGATAAAGAAGATTTGATGCACAAGGCTGTGGGTTGAATGTTGAGGGAGGTTTGGAAGAAGAATGAAGAAGGGGCGCAAAAATGTGACCTGTCTGCGTACGGTAACGCACAGGTAGAAGCATTTTTGCGCCAAAACTACCAAAAAATTCCTCGAACCACTTTACGCTACGCCATTGAAAAAATGCCCGAAGAAAAAAGACAAAAAGTTTTGAAAGGTAACTTTTAATTTTTGTTGCATTTAAAAATAAAAAGAGTATAATAAGCTTAACTTTTGAGGTTGTTTCTAACTATTTGTAGGGTGAATCAGAGGATGAAGTTAATTTTATAAAATTAATTAAAATATATTATGTCAAATAAATTATTTGTAGGAAATCTAGCTTGAGAAGTTGGAGCTGAAGATTTAAAGGAAGCTTTTGGAAAATTTGGAGAAGTTTCAGATGCATTTGTTGCAACTGATAAATACTCTGGAAGATCAAGAGGTTTTGGATTCGTTACTTTTACAGAAGAATCTGCAGCAGAAACTGCTAAAGCAGAAATGCAAGGTTTTGAATTAAAAGGTAGAGAAATCAATGTTGATGAAGCTACTAGAAAAGATGACTAGTCTTTTTTTATATAAAAATATTGTTTTATTTTTGGAATAAAGTTATAATTTAGAAATGTTAGAGATAAATATTGTTAAGGTGTTAATTCCTTGGTTGGTGTCGTTTTTTAGTGGTCTTTTAATTACACCAATAGTTTTAGTTCAACTTTATAAATACAGAGCTTGAAGGAGAGATGTGAATTCTAAAGAGGCAATTAATGATGAAGATGGAAAAATTGCCGAAATTATTAATAAAAATGATAAAGATTTGAAGACTCCAAGAATGGGTGGTTTGGTTATAGTATTTTCAGTTTTGTTTACCGTTGCTCTTTTTTGGCTAGTATCATTTGGAATTATAGGAAATCCGTCGGGTAAATTAGATATTTTGTCTAGGTCTGAAACCTGGCTTCCAATGGCTGCTTTCGTGGCTGGAGCCTTTATGGGGCTTTTTGATGATTTATTTACAATTAGAAATACGGGTAAATTTAAAAAAGGATTACCGTTAAAATATAGATTGGTTTTTGTAGCGGCTTTTGCAACTTTTGCTGGTTGATGGTTTCAGGTTAAACTAGGTTTTGATTCAGTTCTTGTTCCATTTTATGGAAAAATATTTTTGGGTTCGTTCTTTATTATATTTTTTATAATTGTTTTTACTTCAGTTTTTGCAACTTCAAACATTGATGGTTTAGATGGTTTGTCGGGAGGAATTATGGCAGTGGTTTATGCTGTAATGGGATTTATTGCTTTACATCAAGATAAATTAGATATTTCAGCTTTGTCTTTTGTAATTACAGGAGGAATTTTAGCCTTTCTTTGGTTTAATGTTCCACCGGCAAAATTTTATATGACAGAGGTTGGATATAACGCACTATCTTTTACTTTAGTTGTAATTGCTTTTATGACTCATACAGTTTTGCTTTTACCAATAATAGCTTTTCCACTATTTATAACTTTAGTAACAACAATTTTACAAGTTATTTCGATTAGAATTTTCAAAAAAAGATTATTAAAAATCGCACCACTTCATCATCACTTTGAAGCCTTAGGGTGAGAAACATCACAAATTGTAATGCGTTATTGAATTATTTCAATTATCTTTGGGATCTTTGGGTTAGTTCTGGCAGTTATTGGATTGTAAAAAAACACTTTATTACAAAGTGTTTTTTTGTTGGTGGGCGCTAAGGGACTCGAACCCCTGGCCTCCTCGGTGTAAACGAGATGCTCTAGCCAACTGAGCTAAGCGCCCGGATATATTAATTATTTACCCACTCTTTTTATATACCGAGGAGTCTCGGT
>JALUNR010000139.1 GCA_027055005.1 Campylobacterales bacterium | reverse complement strand
GCATCGCTTTGGCTTAGCTTTTGTGCTTTTGCGTTGTAAGTGTATTTTGTGCTTGCATTGTTTGGTAGGGTTACTTTGTTTAGTAGTGGTATTTGGTTTGAGGTATCATACTCAAAGCTTGTTTGATTGCCTGCTTCATTGGTTTTACTTATTGGCAAGCCTGATTTATTCATTGTCTGCTCTGTGCTTGTACCATCAGGATATACAGTTTTAACTCTTTGGTTTAGTGCATTATACTCATAACTTGTTGTATAATTTAGTGCATCTGTTACGCTTATAAGATTTCCATTTGCATCATACTCATAGCGTGTTTCATTACCTAAAGCATCTACTGTTTTTATCTTATTGCCTACTGCATCGTATTCGTAGCTTGTTTCATTGCCTCTTTGGTCTATTGTTTTTACTACTCTGCCGGCTTTATCGTAGATATTTTGAGTTGTGGTGCCATCTGGGTAGGTGGTTTTAATGAGTCTATCGGCTTTATCGTATTCGTAACTTGTAGTTTCACCCTCTTGGTTTGTTTGGCTAAGTAAGTTACCCATAGCGTCATATAAGAGGGGTCAGACGTTGAAAATACACCTTTTTTAATGTAGAAAATAGTGGATATTCAACGTCTGACCCCTAAACATAAACAAATATTCTAAACAACTCTGGTACGATGTTACAAAAAGCATCATAATGCAAAGGGAATTAAAAAATATTGGAGGTTGTCTTGACTTTTGGGGTGGAATACTTCCAAGGGCATCAGTTAAGAAGTTATGTGTTCCATCACTTATGAGGTCATTACCGTAGGTGTACTCTATGCTTGTGCCATTCGCTTTTGTTTCGGTGATTACTTTAGCATAAGGGGTATTTGTATCTACAAGATATGTAGTAGTGCCACTGCTTGTTGTTTTAGCAATTCTATTATCATTTGCATCGTAACTATACTCTACTGTTTGTGTAGCTTATGTTGCCTTTTTGTATTAGTTGGTTGTTTTTATTGTAAATGTAGGTTATACTTACATTGTTTGGTAGGGTTACTTTTTTGAGTAGTGGTATTTGGTTAGAGGCGGATATTCAACTCAGACCCCTATACCTGATTTTAAATATTCAATTTTTCTTTGTGCCTGTTCAATATTTGGCAGTGGTGGCACCCCCATAGTAATCCATTAGGGAGTAAAGAAAGTTCTTTGTAACCTTTATTATAAATATCTCCATAATTTACTAGTAAGTCGTATATTTTATTTTTAATCTCTTGTGTACTTTGAATATAGATTTCATTTTCATCATTTAAACCACCTAAAATAAATGCCACAAGATTTGTTTTGTTTTTAACTTTTCTAGTAACATTATCTAAATTGATACCAGTAATTATTTCAGGTTGTGATAATAACTTTGCCAATTCTTTAAAAACTTTCTTTTCAAAATTAAGATAGATTACGCATTCATTTTTTCGTTTTTTCTCTAAAAAAAATTCAATCAAATAATTAACTGTAATCTTTTTATGATTTTTCATTTTTTCAATATCCAAAATTTGTTTTTTAAATCTATCCTCTTTTTTAATAATACTTTTTAATCCATTTATTTGTTTTTCATTGGAAGAGTATTTTATATACCCTTCAATTGAATTTTCAATAAGAAGCTTTATAAATTTTTCTTTCTTTCTGTTGTCATAAGAAGTAAAAGCTATCAAAAATGCAGATTGATTGATATAAGATTTTTGAATATTTTTTATTATACTATGTAACTGTAAAAACTCCTTACTGTAACTAGTTATTTCCTTCATACAGCTCCTTCCATATTTTACTTCGCATACTCTCTTTTGGTTCACATACCTTATCAAAGTAACCAGCTGAATCCATTAGTATATTAAATATTTCTTTATATGATTTTGCTGAATCTAAAGAATAATATAGTTTCTTTCCAATACTGTTGTATCCTTTTAATCTTAAGGCACTATTCAATAAATTATGAAATACTTGATGAACACTATCTAACATTTTTAAACCGACAAACTCTCCTCTTGTTCTTGAAAGACCACTAATTCCAACAGGTAAGACATGATGCAATTGAATAATTTTTCCCATACTCCTATTAGCAACAGAGCACAACATCTTATATGCTTTACGGAAAGTCTCTACTGCTCTTTTGGTTTTTACACTCGCATTTTTACCTCTTATAAACATCATATCTAAATCTGCGTATATCATTGTTATAAT
>JALUNR010000138.1 GCA_027055005.1 Campylobacterales bacterium | reverse complement strand
TTTTAACTGCTTCAAGTAAATTGTCCAGAAATTATAGAGTTGGCTTTGGACTATCTCTTGGAAAAAGTTTAGAAGAAATACTTATAGAGCTTGGCGAAGTAGCAGAAGGTGTTTTTACTTCAAAAGCCATATATAAGATTAGCAAAGAAAAAGATATATATACACCAATTGCTTATGAAGTTTATAAAATCATAGATGGAAAAGATCCCAAAGATAGTCTAAGGGATCTTCTAAAATAATCTTATTTATATACACCTAAAGCTCGTAGTGTAGATATAGTCAAAGCACCAGTTGCTAAACATTTTGACTTTTGAAAATCTCTTAAAGCAATTTTAGTTTTGTCACCAAATACACCATCTATTGGACCAGGGTTAAAACCAGCTTCCATCAAAGCCCTTTGAACCATCATGATTCTAGGCATTGTAAAGTTTGTCTCACATAATATTGGCATCCATTTTAATTCACTATCTTTAACTTTAACTTTTTTATTTATATATTTATATTGTGCTGGTACAACTATTGTTTTTGTAGTTGCTGGAGTTACTAATTCTTTTGTAGCCACTTTTTTATATACAGCAGGTATAGTTTTAGTTATTGTACAAGCTGGTTTTAGAAGTACTTTTTTTGTTACTAATTTATATTGAGCTGGAATTTGTTTAGTTATTGTACAAGCTGGTTTTAAAACTACTCTTTTATTGACTATTTTATAACAAGCTGGAACTTTTACTAAACATATTACTTCACCAGTAGCATTTGACTTATGTTTTATGGCATTACATAAAAATCTTTTTCCAACTTTCCACTCTGTATGAGTAGGGGTTACTAAGATTTTTTCTTTTTCATATCCATAAATAGGCTTTTTAGTTATAACTTTAGTATCTGCTTCTTTTACCAAAACTTTATTTACAACACTTTTATATATAGGTTTTGTAGTTACTAATTTAGTAGAAGCTTCTTTTACTAACAAGTTTTTATAAACAACTTTAAACTTAGCTGGTATTTTTATCAGCTTAGTAGAAGCTTCTTTTACTAAAACTTTTTGTTTTACTATTTTATACTTCTCAGGTATCATAACCCTTGTATAACATTCACCAGCTTCAGCATTTGGTGGAAACATTTCATAACTTTTTTTTATAATAACATCATTTTTTGATGCAATCTTAGTTTGAAGTTTTGCAACTTCTATATCTTTCACTGATTGCTTGCTTATAGCATCATCAACTTCACAACTTGTTCTTTGCGAGCAACCACTTATCAAAACAGTTGCTACTACTCCTATGATCCAAAAGCTCTTACTTACATTTCTTTTCATCTAATACTCCTATTTGAAAGATTCCTTTATTAACATTATGGTATAAAAAATATTACTTAGTAATAAAAATATATATTACTTTTCTATATTAATTAAAAATTAAGCTTTATATTTTGGTTATTAATATTATTGGTATACTTATTGCTTGATATAATTAAATATATTTAATAACAAGGAAAATATTTGAAAAAATTACTATTATCTTTAAGTTTACTTTTAGTAACAATATCAGGCTGCACAACTCCCGTTGACCCTAAGATATCTATGAAACCACCTGTTTATGTAAATTCTTTAGAAAAAAATACTAAAAAAACTATACAACAGCATGAAGGTAGTCTTTTTGGCAAAGGCACAAATCCTCTCTTTTCAGATAAAAAAGCGATGAAACAAAATGATATAGTTACAGTTATTATAGATGAAAAAACTATCCAACTATCTCAAGGAAACAAAAAATTATCTTCAGCTACAACATATCAAACAGGTGGAGGAGTATTTACAGGAAATGCAAAAGTTTTAAATGGCTTAACAAAAGTTGGGTTTAGTACAGATTCTAAAAATACTTATGCAGGTAGTGGTACAAATAGTAGAAATGAAAAATTTTCAACAACTATAAGTGCAAGAATAGCAAAAGTTTTAAATAATGGAAATTATTTTATAGTAGGGAGTAGAGAACTTTTGATAAATGGTGAAAAACAAATTATAAAAATAACAGGAGTTATTAGACCTTATGATATAGATCAATTTAACACTATAAATTCAAAATATATAGCTGATGCAAAAATTTTATATGAAACCGAAGGTGATATACATAGAAATACAAATGAAGGATGGGGTACTAAAATAATAAAGAGTGTTTCACCTTTTTAGCTGGATTTTAAAAATCTTTTAGATAGGATTGTATATAG
>JALUNR010000137.1 GCA_027055005.1 Campylobacterales bacterium | reverse complement strand
CATCATTTCTGATGGTTATTTAATATTAATTACCTGTTACCTTAACATCATCAATATTCATACCTGTTGCGTAAAGTCCATCTCCACCTGAGAATTTAAATGCAACATAAACATCTCCGTCTAAACAAGATAAATTAATGGAACCTGAACTTTCAAAATCACCATATGTAGAATTAGGAGATGTTCCAATATGTGCATTAAGTAATTTCCAAGTAGCTGTAGTTACATCACCAGTAAAATCTGTAGAAACATAGGTTGATAAAACAACACCATCATCGTGGTGTGCTTGTGTATTAAATGTTAATTCTTCATCTGTAGTAGAATCTAAATTAATAGCAGGTGTTACTAACCACATTTCTAATGGATTTTCTCCAGTATTATAAGCGCTTCCACCCATGTAACTATTATTATTGTACGAACCAACTTTATAAACAGCATTTCCACCACTTACATTAACATTTGTCCATCCTGGTAAATTGGTTGTATTATCTGAAAATGATTCAAAATCTTCTTCAAAAATTACTACAGAACCTCCAACTGGATTATCTCCACAATCTAAGAAATCTGGATCGCATCTGTCTGTTCCTGTAAAATCGATATCTTCATAAGTATTCAATACAATAACAGGATCGTGTTCTCTGTAATTTTTCATTAAAATACCTTGTAAACTTCCTTTACCTGATAAAGATTCATTTAAACTAAATTTTAAATCTTTAAAACTAGAAAAAGTACTAGTCATCAAACCACAGTTATTTTCAGAATCACAACTAAATAAAAATCGTGTTGCATCATAAGCATCACCTAGTTCACCGGCAAAAGTTTTATCTAAATCACCAAAAGCAATTTGAATATTATCCATTGTTACAAAAGTATTCATAGTTGCATCAGAAAAATCACTATCTGTAATTAATTTAGGTACTATTGTTTCAGTTACTGATGATTTTTTAATACTTTTTGCAAATAAAGTATGATCAATTCTACCAATTACCCCATCATTATCTACACCAATTCTATAAATACCTGGTTTACCATCTGTAGGATTACTTTGATTTTCATAACCTGTTGATGCATTTCCTTGTTGTCCATCAAAATAACCAACGCTTAAACCAGCCATTTTTATATATATTTTTCTGCCTGGGTTATAAATACCATGTAAATTACCTTGATCAATACTAATTTCATAACCCATTGTTGGATTTTCAGGTTTGTCTTGAATTATCAGTTTTTTATAATAATTACCATTAGAATCATCACTAATAACATAACCAGCTACTATGGCAGGACTATCATCAGGATAAGTATAAATTAATTGACTTGGTGCAGGGTTATTTGAATCATATTGATTCAAAATATTATTTCTAATAGAATTAAAATCTACTGTTGAAATGTCATTGTCAATTTCAACAATCTGTGGTGTATCAAAGTCTTTATCATCTACACAAGATGAAAAACTTGCTGCAATAAAAAGCAGACTTAATGTTATTTTAATAATTTGTTTCATAATTTTATATTTTTAATGTTGTTTTAGTTAGAATCGTATATATAAATTTAAGTAATATGTTGCTTTATTACCATACCAATACTTATTACCAAATACAGGAGTTTCTCTATGTTTATCTGCTTGTAAAGCTACAAAATCTCCTTTTCTTGCTTGTTCAAATCCTCCTGTTTTATAATCTCTACCAAGAATATTACTAATACTCGCAAAGAAACCAACATATTTTTTACCTAATTTCCAAGACTTACCACCAACCGCATTTAATAAAAATGCAGAGTCAAATTTTTCTTGTGTTAATAAACTATCAACATCTTGCTGATTTACAGCATTTCCTGTTTCAGGATTAATAGACACAGAGCCTGATGATAAATTACCGTCATCCATTAAATAATATCCACTTTTATAAAAATAATCAGTCCTTGTAAATCGTGTTAAATTTATATAATTATCAGCAATATAGTTTCCATTTACACCAAACCACCAATACTTAGGGTCTCTATATTCAAAACCTAAAGAATATGCTTGTTGCGCTGTACCGCCTGTTTTATAATTTTTAAGATACACTTTTCCAAAATCAATATATCCTTTTGAAGAATTATCTTCGTCTTCAGAAACAAATAAATGGTCTGCATTATCACTATATCTAAAATCTGCAATTGAAGCAACTCCTGTAATTTTTATTGTTGGCGTTACTTGTACTTCCATACCAAATTCAATACCCA
>JALUNR010000136.1 GCA_027055005.1 Campylobacterales bacterium | reverse complement strand
TTTATATATAATGTTTTTGCGATTTGCTCCAGCTTCTACCAAAGAAATATAAGTAACCTCTATATCTTTTAACTCTTTTGCTTTTGGCATTATTGCTCCTTTTAAAAAACTTTTTCGATTTTATCCTTTTTTTAAGGACAAAAATTCCATATAACGGTTATATTGAAAATGATTGTTAAAAATTTTGATAAATTTATAAAACATCAAAAAAAGGGAGAAATATGGTTGTAGTTTACAGTGAAACAATAACAAATATAAAGGGTGTACACAAAAGCCCAAAGTATTTTGAAGAGCCACTTAGTGGGGCAACAGAGGTTTACAGTAATGATGAAGCTATAAAAAAAGCATATAAAGATATAGGTGTAAAAGTTTTACCTATAACAAAAGACAAGGAGAAAAAAGATGGCAAGACAGTTGGTAAATAAGCAAGTAATCTTAGCAAAATATGGAGCTACTCCAACAACTTCTAATGTTGTTACCATATCAAAAGGGGTTATTTTTTCTCCAAAAGTAAAAACTGGAGAGATAAATGAACTTACAGGTAAGGTTGGCAGTAAAAAAACTTACTCAGTTGCAGATGACACTACTATAAGTGCAACTATATCAGCAGTAGCAAGAACTATAAGTGATAAAACAACTCCACCGTCTCTTAATGAAATGTTTAAAATATGTGGACTTGAAGAAAACATAGATAACACAAGTGGAAGTGAAAAAGTCTTTTATACCCCTACAAGTAACTTCCCAAATAATGGTGAGATAGTTAGCTATATAGATGGAGAAAAAAGAGCTTTTACAGGTGTATCAGGAAACTTAAAGATGAGTTTCACAGTTGGAGATATAGTAAATCTCAATTTTGATATACAAGGTTTTACTGATGCAGTTCCAACCCTTGAAGCCAATCCCTCTGTAACACGAGATACAAATAAAATCTTTGTAGTTAAAAGCATAGATGGTGCTACTGTTGGTGGTGTTACTATATGTTTGACTAACTTAGACTTTGATATGGGGGTTGATATTAAAAAAGAGATGTGTATAGGTAGTAAAAAGTTTAAAATAACTGATATAGATCCTACTTTAACTATAAAAGACAACAAAAACAAAGGTAACAATGATCATTGGGAAGCTATAAAAAATGGAGAATTAAAAGCAGTGGTTGTGACTTTGACAAACACAGTCGGAGATAAGTTTATCTTTGAAGCAAATAAATGTAGTTTAAAAGACTTAAGTGAAGAGGATAGTGATGGCAAAGTAGGTATAAGTAGAGTTTATAGATGCGAGAACCTAAATGGAAATGATAATTTTAAAATAACATATATAAAAGGTGGAAATTAGATGAAAAGATTTAGAAAAAATAGAAACTTTATAGAGTTTGAGTATGAGTTTGAGGATGGTGAAGTAGCAAAGTTTAAATACTTAGAACCTACTACAAAGATGATAGATGAGGGAATAGATAAAAAAGAGACAAAAGAGCAACTTGACTATATAAAAAATACATTGCAAGAGTGTTTAGTAGGAGATAGCGAAAAAAAAGAGAGAATGATAGAAGAGCTTTATGAAGATGGAAATCTATATGATTTTAAAGGTGAGCTTGATGAGGCAGTGGGAAAGCTAAAAAAGAAAAGATAGAAAGATTATATCGTTGGGCTGAACAGATAGCTAAAAATGAAGATATATCTTTGGATGATGAAGATTTAAAAGAGATAGGCTCCAATCCCTACTCAAAAAGAGTAGTTTTAAAAGAGGATGAGATAGCTATAGCAAATCTTTTTTTAACTATTCCAAATGAAGTGGGGATGAGTGGAGTTATGGGTAAAAAGTATGAGGCAATAAAAGATTATCTTAGATGGAATGAGCTTGAAGTAAAGATGTGGACACCTGTTATTTATCAAATGGGCATAATTTGGAGTAATGAGATAAATAGTGATGGATAAAGAATTAAAAATAAAAATAAAAGTAGATGCAGATACTGGAGAGCTTATAGTAACTAAAAATGAGTTTGAAAAGCTCTCTACTGTTACAAAAACTACAAATACAACTCTTGAAGAGTTTAGCTCTAAAATAAAAGCTATGGCTGGTTTAGCAGTTGGAGTTTTAGCTATAAAGAGTGCTTTTGATGCTGTAAATGGAACAGTTAAAGAGTTTATTAACACTTCAAGCCAATATGAACAATATACAAACAGATTGAAATCTTTTTACTCTTCTACTAAAGAGGTAACAAATGAGCTAAAAAGAGCCAGAGAGTTTGCAGATAAATATAATCGCTCCATAGAAGATACTTTAGAAGCATTTATCAAAATGAAAGTTTATGGTATAGATGCTTCAAACAAAGCACTTAAAACTTTTACCAATACAGCCATTGGTAGTGGTAAGAGTTTAGATCAGTTTGTAGAAGCTATGGCAGATGCTTTTACTGGTGAAAATGAAAGATTAAAAGAGTTTGGTGTCAAGGCTAATGTTATAGGTGAAAAGATAGCTTACAGTTGGAGTAACTCAAGTGGTAAAGCTATGCATGTAGTTATTAAAAATAATCGTAAGATTATTGAGAGTACTTTAACTGCTATCTTTAATGAAAAGTATGCAGGACAAATGGAACTATATAAAAATAGTTGGGCTGGATATGTACAGGGGATGAAAACTAAGTGGGAAGAGTTAAAACTTAGCTTTTATGATGCAGGTCTTTTTGGATACTTTAAAGCTCTTGGAAAGACTGTGATAACAGTTATAGATGATAGTTTGGATTTTGGCAAAACAAAAGCAAAAGAGTGGAGTACTACAACTATATCATATATTGAGGGGGTTATAAAGGCATTTTTTTATGTAAAAAAGGGGTTTGATGTAGTTGTGGAAGTATTTGAAATGGCTGAACTAGCAATACTTGGTTTATCAAAAGCTATTATGGATATGATAAACTTAGCTTTAATGCCATTTATAACAACATTAAATCAGGCTTTAAGGGTTTATAATAAAGTTGCTAAGTATTTTCACAAAGATAAAGTAAAACTTTTAAATCCATTTGTTATAGATACTACATGGACACAAAATGAGATAAATAATATTTGGAATAGTATCAAAAAAAGAAGTGAGGAATGGGGAAAAGATAGTGCAAGTAAAAATGCACAAGAGTTTATAAATAAAGTAAAAATTGCTTGGGAAAAAGAGAAAAAAGCAGTTCAAAACTCAAACAAAGAGAAAGAAAAAGCTCTACAACTACTTAAAAAACTTGGTGCAAAGTATGGGCAATATAGCTCAACTAAAACAAAATTAGATAAAAAAGGTGCCAAAGAATATAAAAAAGTACTTGATAAACAAAAAAAACAATGGCAATCTTACTCTAAATATGTAGAAACAGAGTGGGATAAAACTACAAAATACCTTTACAATAGTTTAGAAAAAAACTTCTTTGATGCTTTGGACGGGAAATTTCACTCTTTAAAAGATATGTTTAAGTCATTTGCAAATGACATCTTTTTAAACCCTATGAAACATGGTTTAGCTAAAAATCTAAGTGGAGCTACTTTAGCAAAACTAGGAATACCTACTATCGGAGGAGCTACACTTGGAGCATACTTAGGTAAAGAGGGCTTTAAGGAAATAGGTGGTCAGTTCGTAAAATGGATAGGTGATACAAAAGTTGTTATTGATAAAACTGGAAAAGTTTTACAAGGTCAAGAAAAAGTATCTAAAAATATTTTAAGTGATTTATCAACTTTAAAAAGTGGTTATGAAGCATATAAAATAGGACTTCAAAATGCTGTTATGAAGCCTTTTTACACATCTGGTACTTGGTTAGCTCAGCATGGTTATACTACTTTAGGAAGTGGAGTAACTTCTTTTGGAGTTGGGCTAGCAAACCCTTTTAATGCTAATATAGTTGCTTCTCAAGGTGGTTGGGGAACAATCGCAGGTGCTAGTGCAGGTGCTGGTCAGATAGTTACAGGTGCAGGTGCTGGTTATCTTGTAGGGAGTTTAGGAGATAAACTCTTTGGTGCTGATACTAAGGCAGCCGATTATGGTGCTATTGGTGCAGGAATAGGAACTGCGATCGCTCCGGGAATTGGTACAGCTATCGGGGCTATCGGTGGAAGTATCATAGGTGGACTTTTTGGTTCAACTAAAACTACCGATACAGGACTATACTTCAAAGATAATGCTTACTTTGGCAACATAAATGCTCAAAGTTACGAACATAAACATAAAAAGTCTTGGTTTAGTTCTAGTAGTTGGGATAATTTCAAAGACTTAGATAAAAACATAAAATCTCAAATAAATAATGTTTTTGGAACTTACGATTATCTGCTTACTAATTTGGTAGATTTTCACGGGAAAGTATCTATTAAAGCAGGAAAATACTCTAAAGATAAGTATCAAGACGAGATAGCTCGTATCTTTTTAAACAAAATGACAGGACTTAACGACACTATAAAAGATGTTATTTCTAAAAAGTTCATTTGGGGAGATAACGGCTTAGAGTTGAAACAAGTTATAACTCAAAAAACAGTTAAAGTTAATGAAGAGTTATTAAAAGTTTGGAAAGATTATGCTAAGTCAATCGACAAAAGTATAACAGAAGTTTTAACCTCAACTTTCAGTGAGCTTATACAAAAGAAAAGAAGTTTTGAGATATGGCTTGATAATTTCAAAGGTAATAAATTAGGAGCTTTAAAAGCCCAAAAGAAATTTGCTGAAGCTGATTTAGCCTTAGCTCTTAAAAAAGTTGGAGATAGCTCTATAACATCTGAAAATTATCTTCAAAAGCTAAATGAGGCTATGAAGAATCAAGACGACTTAACCCCTCAAATGATAAATAGCTGGGAACAACTTGGAGATGCTTTAAGAAAAAGTGCAAATGCACAAAAGGCTTATGAAGATGCTTTAAAAGCAGTTAATAATATACTTGACACAACAAGAGATAATTTTAGAAGATGGAAAGCTAGTTTTACAGGATGGGAAAACCCAATAGAATTAGGTGTAAATCAACTTGAAAATAAATTTAAAAAATTGACTAAAGAACTTGGTGTAACTGGTATTACTTGGGAAAATTATCTTAGAAAATTAAGAGTAGCTAGAGAAAAAGGATTAACAGACGAACTTGCTAAAAAGTGGAGTGAATTAGGTAAAATTTTATCTGATTTAACAACCAAGCAAAGAGCTTATAATAGGATAAAAAACAGAGAAAAAGAACAGTGGCAAAAAGATATAGATAGGCAAATTGAAGCTGACAAAAGACTTAAAGAGAATAGAGAAGCACAAATAAAATCTGAAATAGATTTAAATAAAAAATTATTAGATAGTTATACTAAAAAATTAAACACATTAAAAAAGGTTGCTGACGATTTTAGACAACAAATATACACTAGTAGTAGTGAATCAAGTATAAATTATTTTAATTCTTTATTGAATCAGCTCGAATTTAACAACAGCAGAGGTATTTTAGACGAAAGTTTAATTGATAAAATTAATTCATCTTCAAAAACTTATAAAAATGCTTTACTACATACTGCAAAAGACAGAAGAGAGTATGTTTTACAATTAGCTAAAACTGCTAATAGACTTGAAATTTTAAGTAAAAAAGACCCTGTTGTAAGTGCTATTGATAAACTTAATAAAAATTTAATAGATAGGTTAAACAATCCTCTAAAGGTGCAAATGGGTACTGGTGCTTTTGATTTTACAGGTAATGCAAAAAGAATTGCTATACAAAAAGCTATGAAAGATTTTGGAGTAGAACTTAGTGATAAAACAAAAGGTGTTTTTGATGTTCTATATAAATCTATAAATACAAAATCTTTTAATTTAACAAATATACCAGATAAATTTAAAGAACAAAAAAGAAAAGAATATAGTCATTTAGGGAATATAGAACAACAAATTAGAAGAGATTGGTATAGTGGACATAATGGAACATATAGTCGTGATATAGTGTTGCAAAATGAAATTAGAGGTTTAACAAGAAATTTATTAACACAACCAATCAAAAAAGAAGACAATAGAATTTTTAAAGAAATGGTAGATGAATTGAAAGCTGTTAAAAAAGAGTTGCAACAAATTAAAGAAACAAATGCAAAAACAGCTAAAAATACTGAAAAAGATTTATATAAAAGGAGTGCTTAATGAGATTTTATATACCTTTAGAAGAAACTTTTAGCACTACTGATAATAATAAAACATATACTACTAAATATTATCAAACACATAAAAGTATAACAGGAGTAACTAATACTATTCCTCCTGATTATGACTCAAGCAAATCTTATAGTATAGGAGAGAAAGCATATATACCTGAACTAAAAAGGGTATATATGAGTTTGGAAAACAACAATCAAGGAAATTTTCCACCTTCTGAAGTAAAATGGAAAGACTGGGGGAGTATAAATGAGTATAAAATGTTTAATTTGGATGAATTTATAGGGGAATGCACCACAGGTACAAATGTTGAAATAACTTTTGATAACAATAAATTCAACTATATATCTTTGTTGAATATTGAATTTGAACATCTTACAGTTACCCAAACAGATAACAATAATGTAGTAATTTTGCAAAAAGAATATGATGGCTCTATAATTAGTGCTTCTAACTGGAGCGATTACTGGTATTTTTATAAAACTAAAATTAACACTATACAAATACCAGTAAAATTTAGATTAAATGGGGAAGTTAAATTAAACTTTACAGGAAATGTAAAAATAGGAAGTTTAGTTATGGGGCAACTAGAGGAATTAGGATGTGCTTTGTTTGGAACTGCCATCCATTATAAAAGTGAGAGTGATATAGAAATTGACCCTATAACTAAAACTAGAAAAGTAAATAGATATGGAAGTGTAAAAATACTTAATGTAAAAGTGGCTTACAAAAAAAATGAATTTAAAAAATTAAATAATAATGCAATTAATATGATTGATAGGAATATAGTGTTTATTCCTAGTGATGATGATTTATTTTCTCCTCTTATAACATTAGGATATTTTGATAACTTATTAATCCCTATTGAAAACCCAACAAGTTATGAAACAGAAACTAATATAATAGGAGTGATATAAATGAATAATATAACAATATATAATGGAACGATACCTAACCAAGCTACACAAGATAATGTTACTTTTGGTAATGCTGTAGGACGTTATTTAGAATATGTAGGTAATATATTTATCCACGAATTAAATAATACAATAGATGATATAAATGATGTTGTTGAAAACATTGAAATAGCTAGTAATGTTTGTTCTACTGCATTAGAAGTTGTTAATTTCAAAGGGGAATGGGATACAAATAGCACTTATTACCCTTATGCTGTTGGGGTTACTGTATTATACAACAATGAAAAATATTTATCTTTAAAAGATAATAATACAGATACCCCTACTAATACTAACAGTTGGGAATTACAAAAAAAAGAGGCTAAACAAATAACCTTAATAACACCAAAAACAGATTTTACAAATTTAGCAAGTATCATATATGACTCTTTAAGTGAATATGATGAAGTTATAGTAAATATAGTTGTCTTAATAAACGGGAGTGGTAGGGAAATAGTAAAACCAGCTGTAAATGATTTAACTTCTGGGTATGACACTGAAATTTTTGTCCCAGAGTACTATTTTTTAAAAAAAACTAATCAGAGTTACTTTAAAGTTGATTTATATAGTAATGCAACAACCGATGGTTACTCTTACCTAACATTAAAGTTTACTAAAAATGGAGAGTATGAAGCAAAAATAAGTTTTCCTAATAGTAGTGACCATGGTTACATGGAAAGAGCCTATGGAAAGGTGGATATTTCCACTTTAAATAAAATAAAAATTGATTTTACAAATGCTACAAATGAGGGTTGGTATAGTATTAAAGGAGTTAAATATGTATAAAATTGTTAATGGTCAAAAAATACCCCTAACACAAGAGGAAATAGATGCTTTAAAACCTTCTTTAGAAGAACTTAAGCTTGACAAAATAACTGAATTAGAAGAAAAATATCAAGATGCTAATATTCAACCTATAGAGTATATGAATACAACTTTTAAAGGCGACCAATACACCCAAGATACACTTGTTAAAGTATTAAGTGCAGGAACAGTACCAGACGGGTTTTTTTGGAGGGATATACATAACAATAATATCCCTATGACTTACGAAGATGTGCAAGGCTTTTCAAGAGCTTTACTTATAAGAGGTCAAGGAAACTTTGTCAAGTTGCAAACTCTTAAACAACAAGTAAGAGATGCAACTACTTTAGAAGAAGTTGAAGATATAAAGTGGGAGTAAATTGATGAAGTGGTTTTTTTTAACAATAGGAGCTATACTCTTAGTTCTTATTGGTATTCCTTTTAGTGTTTTGCAAGTGTTTTTTAGGCTATGCTTGGTGGTTCTTAAATGGTTATCTTTGGGCAGTTTTGAAAGCAGATATACACTTGGGTACTACTTTAAGCAAATACGAGATGGACTTACAGGAGTTGTTAAGGCTAACAATATGCACGAACTTGCAGTTAGCTTTGATGATTTAACAGGTAGTTTAATATTTGGTTCTAAATATACTGTGAGTGCTATAACAGGATATAAGAGTTATAAAGGAAATAGATTTTATAAAGCATTAGAAAAGTTTATAGACAAACTTTTTGGTGATGGGCATTGCAATAAAAATGCTTGGAAAGAGGGGTTAATAACAGATGGTCTAGTAGAGAAAAATCTAAAAAAGTCTAAAATTTTTTAGATTTCAAAATGTCATTAAAATTATATTTAAACCCCATTAAAAGCCTATTTTAATAAAATTTCTAAAAAACATAATTAGACACTATGCTATACTTTTTACATATTCCTATTTCAAAAGAGATTATAGGGGTAATAAACTCAGTTGATACATTTT
>JALUNR010000135.1 GCA_027055005.1 Campylobacterales bacterium | reverse complement strand
ATGAAGCAATACCACTGATGAGATGGTGCATATATTCAGGGTAGTTGGTTTTAAAACTAGCCTCTTGTAGTTTGTTCTCTTTTTCTGTGTTGAAGTTATAACTATTTTTACCTATCATAATCAAGCTTTCCCAATCCTATAGGCATAGTATTTTGACCTACCCATTTTACTGCATATTTGGCTAAGTTATCTGTTTGATCATATAGACTTTCTAAACCTTTGAGTATGGAGCTTAGTTTTGCTATCTCACTTTCGGATAAAGGTTCTCCTGTAACTACATATTTTAAATATGCATTACCCATCTTTTTGTACTCACTATCCCAGTTGGCTCCACCATTTCTTTCTACTTCATCAGCTATACGACCTGCTATACGTATGACTTCCCCCTGTACTGTATCGGCATGACCTGATGATGGAACCAACATATCCCAAAGCTCATTAAACTGTTTTTGCCACTTCTTTTCTTTTATAATGATTTCAGATTTTCCATCGTGCATAACTCTTTTTTGCACAGGCTCTACATGGAATAACTTGTATAATCTATCTAGTTCATTACTCGCACTATCTATATATTCTTTATTATAAGCACTTCGATAAAATTCAAATTTTTCTCCAATATCTTTAACATATTTTTTTATTTTTGGTGTTATTTTCGCACCATTATCAAGTAAAACCTTGGAAGTCTCTACCATGTATTTTATATCTGTATTGCCACATATTTTTAATGCAAATTCTAAAGGTGTCA
The DNA here is from genome assembly GCA_027055005.1 of Campylobacterales bacterium. Classification (GTDB taxonomy): domain Bacteria; phylum Campylobacterota; class Campylobacteria; order Campylobacterales; family QNZT01; genus SZUA-1377. The sequence goes on along the minus strand of JALUNR010000135.1, from coordinate 1,504 downwards.
TATCTTCAGAGTTTTTTGCATTAATATTTGCACCATATTGTAGCAGTAGCTTAATATTTACATTGTTATAACTACTTGCAGCAGTATGCAGAGGTGTATTTTTATCACTATCACTTCTATTTACATCTGCACCCAACTCTAAAAGAACTTGAATACTCCCTTCTCTCTTATCTGCTCTTTGTTGCAAAGGTGTATTACCATAATAGTTCTCTTTATTTAAATCTGCACCTTTTTCTACAAGCCATTTAACAAGTTCATCTGGACAAAGACTATACGCAATTGCAACTTGTTTACAATAGCTACCCCCTCCATAGGCATCCAATTCACAAACCTCAAAGACTTTTTTTAATTTCTCTAAATCTCCCTCTTTAAGAAGCTCTTCAAAATCACTAGGAAGGGTTTTTCTTTTCCCTTTTTTCTTCCATAAGGGATATCCTATCTCTTCTATATCTTCTATTAACTCTTTTAGTGTTACATTAGGATTAAGTTTCTCAACCATAGCACTTGTTAATGGGCTATGGTTCATAATTTTTTTTACAACATCCGCATCTATACTTTTTTCATAGTACTCTTCTGCCCATTCCTTATAAAATGTAGCATTTCCTTCAAGAAATTTCAAATATTCCAAATCACTTTCTTTGGTAGATATCCACTGTTTATCTTTATGTGCATGCCAAAAGAAAAATGAAGCATTTTCTACCTCAAATGCCTCTTCGTCCATAAAACTTGCGAGCATATATGGAACTTCATCTTCGAGTTTTTCAATTTCACTTTTAGACATTTGTATTGCATCAGAAGAGTAGACTTTTCCCAATGCATTTCTAGGACAAAAGAGTATGTAGTATTCATCTCCCCCACCTGTTTTCATAGATGCCATCATCTCTTCGTTATCATCGTCCCAATGGGCATCAAAATAAAAACACCTATCTTCCCATTCAGGCATGATAATCGTATCTAACATTGCTAAACTTTGGGATATTTTTCTTACTTTTATAGTTGTGGGTAAGAGGCTTATGCTATTTAACTTATGTTGCATTTATATTACTTCCTATTTTAATATACAAAAACTGTTTATCGATACGGTTAAGGTTAGAATATATTTTAACATCTTAAATTGATAATCAGTTAAATAGATGTCACATTGTTGGTTTATGAATAATAATAAAATTTGTTACGATATAATCTCCTATTGATTTGAATGTTTACTATTGTCGTCATTCTGAGTTGATGTGAAGAATCTAGTTTAAACGGCTGTAAAGCTAAGAGTTTATCTAGTCTTTTCAAGTTAGATTCTTCGCTTCACTCAGAATGTTCTGTCTTAAAAATCCTTTAAATCTTAACAGAATTAGAGGACACTTAAAAAAAGGGACTTGATTATGAGAATACTGTTACTGATTTTTGCTTTAACATTTGCTCTATTTTCTAACGATTCGGAGTATTATACAAGTGGTAATGAACTTGTACCTATTGATAGTAAAAATATCCGCTTAGATAAAGAGTTTTT
>JALUNR010000134.1 GCA_027055005.1 Campylobacterales bacterium | reverse complement strand
ATAGTAAATAATATAGTTGTTATAGGAGAAGATGCAGAGGTAAAAGGAAAAATTCAAGCAAATCATGTGATAGTAGAGGGAAAAGTCAAAGGAAGAATAGAGTGTGATTTTCTTGAAATAAAACCAGAAGCTACTGTTTTAGCAAATGTGGAAGCAAGGGAGATAAAAGTAAGTGGAAAACTGCAAGGTGAGATTATAGCTTATGATTTAACTCTTGAAGATGGAGCATATTTGGGTTCAGTTGTACAATCAAATAGATTAACTGCTTATGGTTCGATAGTGGGTGAACTTTCAGTTGATACACTTTTATTAAAAGAGAGTGCTTATGTAAAAGGTAATATTTATGTAAACTCTTTTATGAATGAAGGAGCATCAGTAAAAGGAGAGATTACAGACTTTGAAAAACTTTTGGAAATGAAAACTTCTTTAAGTCCAAATCAAGCTCAAAATTTAAAAGATTTAAAAATTTCTATTGAAAAATATATAAAAAATTCTGAATTTATAAATGAAATATTAAGACAAAAAACAGATATAGATGTAAAGGTTAGTAATTTAATAGGTTTTATAAGAGAAAATATCGGGGATAGTGAAGAGATAAAGAAAGTTTCTCGTCTTATTAATTATCAAGGATGATGATCTCTTCTTTCATATTTATCCCAAATTCTTCAAAAACTCTTTTTTTTGCCTCTTTTATTAAACTATAAGCATCAGTAAATGAGGCATTGCCTATATTTACTAAAAAGTTGGCATGAACTTTACTCCACATAGCACCACCAACTTTTTCTCCTTTGAGTCCAACAGCTTCTATAAGTCTTCCTGCATAATCTCCGTCAGGATTTTTAAAAATACTTCCAGCACTTGGTTCTTTTGGTTGTTTTTTTCTCATCTTTGTAAACTCTTCCAAAAGCCTATAATCAAATCCTCTTTTTATCTCAAATGTAGCTTCAAATATAGGCTCAGTAATATCAGTAAATCTGTATCCAAACTCTATTGTCTGTTTTGTATAAATACCACTAAACAAAGTTATATCAACTAAAGAGTTAAATATTTCATAACTTTTCATACCTGCATTCATTTTTACAAGACCACCCAAAGTTCCTGGGAGTTTCCCTAAAAACTCTAATCCTCCAATATTATTTTTTTTGCAATAAGAAAATATCCTTCCACTTTTAGTAGCTCCTCCTATTTTTAAAATCCCATCTTCTTCTTTTATATAATCAAACTCTTTACCTAAAATAACCAAAGGTGGAGGGGTAGGGGAGAGTAAAATATTGTTTGCTCCACCAACTAAAAATCTTTTTTCTAGTGGTTCTTTTTCTCTCATAACATTAACTTTTATAGGAGTTCCAATCTTTATAGAACTAAATACAGAAAAATCAATAACCCTACTCATCGTATAAACTCAGGTATTAGATTTATAACTCTTGAGGAAAACTCTATCATCATATTCATCATCCAAGGCATTGTAAAAATGATAACAACAACTACAAGTAAGATTTTTGGAACAAAAGATAGAGTCATCTCATTTATTTGTGTAGTAGCTTGAAAAATTGATATAGCAAGACCCATTATAAGACCAGCAAGTAACATAGGCAGAGATAAATAAAGAGCTAGTTTAAAAGTCTCAACACCAAGCCCTATAAGTTTTGCTTCCATTTAGCTACCTTTAGATTTTTGTTGTATTTTAGCATAAAAAAAATTATTTATTAGTCGATATTATCAAAAGCTATAAGCTCTTTAAACTAAGGAAAGAGATGTCATCAATAAAATATGAAAAAAACTCAAAAAGGAAAGCTAATCGGATAAATCTTCCTTTAAAAGTTTTTATATTAGAAAAATTATATCACACTGTTAACTGGTCTATGACAGGACTTAGTATAAAAGTACAAAAAGATGACATAGATTTCTCTAAAAATAATTTTTATGATGCTACTTTAATATTAGATTTTTTAGATGCATCTATCTCTTTGAAAGTAAAACTAAGATACATACATACCACCAAGGATATAGTTGGATTTGATTTTTTTGAACTCTCACATAAAAATAGAAAAATACTAAGAAAATATTTAGATCTTTATTTGGATGGAAGATTAGAAAATTTTGATGAGATTATAAATATTTATCATGAAGTAGATATAGATACACCTATAATAGAGCCAGTTAAGTTAAGTGAAGATGAAGAGATAAGTTTAAGAAGAAATTTTTTCCAAAAAAGTTTTATGGTATTGATATTTATGATTTTCTTAGTGATTTTTATAGGAGTTATATCTTTTTACAATTTTCAAAATCTTTATCAAAACTTTGGAATTGTTAGAGGAAATTATCAGAAAGTATATCCTCAAGTTAATTCAAAAATAGAAAAAATCTATGTAAAAGTAGGAGAAAGGGTTCAAAAAGGTGATGTTTTAGCTGATTTAGATAGTCAAAGAGTATTAAATCAAATAAATCTTTTAAAGCAAAAACTACAAAATAAAGTACCTAAAAAACTTTTAAATATAGATAAAAATAAATTAAACCAAGAAGACGATGCAACTTTAAAAATAAAAAAAGAGTTACTAAATACTGCATATAAAAACTACAACAATGCTAAAATACAGTTAAAGAAACATTTGATTACAAAAGCAGACTTTTTATATTTTCAAAATTTACTTTTAAAAGCTAAAGAAAACTATATAAGCTATAAACAAAAAATATCAAATACTACAAAAAGTAAAGATTTAATTTTTTCTGTGCAAAATCTTACGCAAATAAAACAAATGATAAAAAATAAAAAAAAAAATAAAAAAAAAGAGTTAGAACTATACAGAGTTACTGCTACGATAAAGGGTAAAATATTTAAAGTATTACAAAAACAAAGCTCAGCAGTTTCACCAAAAAAACCAATATTTATTATTCAAAATAATAAAATACCAACTATCTTGGTTACTCTTCCAATAAAATATATCTCAAATATCACAAAAAATACAAAAGTAAAGCTATATACACCAAGTGGAAAGTTTATAACAGAAGCCAAAGTAAAGCAAATTACAAATAAGATTTTTGATAATGATATAAATCTCAACAAAAAACCAAAGCAAGTTTTTATAGAGGTAAAACCATATAAAAATACAAAGTACTTTATCCCATTTTCCGCAATAAAAGTTGTGTTTAAAAGAAAATTATGGTTTTAAATTATAGACACGATAAAGTTTTAGCATTACAAAGCTTTTTAAAAGTAGCATCTTTTTATCTTTTTATAGTCTTTACTACTTTTTATTTTTTATATCCAAGGATTCATCTGTTAAAAGGTGAAATTGTCATAGCTTTGACTTTCTTTGGTATTTGGAGATATAGTTGGATGATACTAAACTATATAAGAGCATTTATTTATAGATATCATTTATATCCAAAGTTAAAAAAACAGATTTCACAACTACCTTTGGATAAAAAATATCCTAAAGATTTATATTTTATGATTCCCTCGTATAAAGAAGAGCCTTGGGTTAGCAAAGAAACTTTTAAAGCACTTATACGAGAAGTAGAAAAAATACCTTCAAATATTACAGTTATTGTATCTACTGCAACAAAACAAGAAGATGAAATAATAGCCCAAATCTTTAAGGCAAATAGAACAGATAAAAAGATAAATCTTATTTTTCAGCATCAAAAATATGGTAAAAGAGTAGCTATGGGACATGCATTAAGAGCTATCTCTCGCTTGCATCGAAGTCTTAGTGAAGATGATGATAGTGTTACTATTTTTATGGATGGTGATAGTTATATGGAAAATGATTTTTTGAAAAATCTTTTACCATTTTTTGCCATAGATAAAAAATTAGGGGCTTTAACTACAAATGAAATAGCATATATAAACAGTAAATCAAAACTATATAAAGAGTGGTTTAATCTAAAGTTTGGACAAAGACATATACTCTTCCAATCTCACTCTCTATCAAAAAAAGTTATGACTCTCACAGGACGATTATCAGCATATAAAACAAATATTATAATAAAAGAAGATTTTATTAGATTGATAGAAAATGATATTCTCATACACCCACTTTTTGGAAAATTTAGATTTTTGATGGGAGATGATAAAAGTAGTTGGTTTTATCTTTTAAAACATAAATACAATATGCTCTATATCCCAGATATTCTATGTTATTCTTTGGAAAGTAGAGATGGAGATTTTTTTTCGATTAGTCGCTCACTTACTTTTAGATGGAACGGAAATACCCTAAGAAACAATGCAAGAGCTTTAAATCTTGGTATGAAAACAACAGGTATATTTATATGGTTTGTGATACTAGATCAAAGACTTACTATGTGGACCTCTTTAGTGGGTATTACAAGTGCAATAATCTTGAGTTTTGCTAAATCGATTTTTTATCTATTTTTTTATATCATTTGGGTAATTTTTATAAAGGTATTATCTCTTTTTGTTATCTCTTTGGGTGGACATAAAGTATCTTTTTATACCATACCTCTTATGCTTTATTCACAGTGGTATGGTTCTTTTGTAAAGATAAATGCTTACTATGATTTGGCAAATCAAAATTGGTCAAAAAATGGAGAAGTTCAAAAAAATGACAAAAATATAGATATGATAAAACATCCACTTATAAAGATTATTCCTAGGATTTATAAATATAGTTTTTTTTTACTCTTTATTTTTTCCCTTATCTTATTTCAAGGTTTATTGAAAATTCCAGATTTAACAGCATATAACTTTAAAAAAGAAAAAAATATCAAAAAAGTATCAAATATTATAGACTTAAAAAGCAAAGGAGTAGGTGAAAAGGGGGTAGATAATGCAAAAATAATAAATAACATAATAAAAAATACAAAACCACCATTTACCTTAAAACTTCCACCAAAAAATATAGATATTTATAAGCCGATAATTATAAATAAAAGTAATATTACTTTTATGGGAGATAGAGATAAAACAGTGATAATTTCACATATTGAAAAGCCATATATTGGGGCAATTATGATAGAAGGGAAAATAGGAAAAGAGATTGGCTTCATAAAAGAAAATATTTCTAAAAAAAGTACAATCCTAACTATAAAACTTCATAGAGGTAAAAAACTCTCAAACTATATTTTGATAAAACAACCAAATGATAAAAAATTTTTAAAATATTTAAAAAGTAAAAGATGGAATAAAAAATATCCATATCTAAGGCAACAAATAGTAAAAAAACTTCAATTTAAAAAAGATGAAAATCTACTTTACATAAAAAAACCGATAACTCTAAAGTTTGATAGGAAAGAAGCTAAACTATTTTCATTAAAAATGGTTACAAATGTTCACTTAAAAAACTTTACTATTAAACAAATCGTTCCAAATGACGATATTAAAAGGTATCAGTTTGTTTATGAAAATAGATTGCCAAAATATCAAGTTGATTTAGTTAGATTTGATTTTGCATCGAAGTCTTTTATCGAAAAAGTTAAACTTTTAAATGCAGGAAGACACTCAATAGTATTTGAAAATAGTTATGAGATTTTGGCAAATAATCTATACATAAATGGAGCTTGGAATAAAGGAAAGGGTGGAAGTGGATATTTTCGTATAGCAAGAAGTTATTTTTGTGAAGTAAAAAATAGTGTTATTAAAAATATTAGGCATTTAACTTTGCAGTGGAGTAGTGCTGGAAATTATATTCATAACTTAAATATGGGAGTTGATATAAATCTTCATGGCGGATATTCTCATGATAATCTTATAAGCAGTATCAACTTTAATATACCAAAACCTCATCATTGGAAAGCTATAACACATACTCCACAAGATGCAAAATGGGCTCCACCAGATGGTCAGAATTATATAAGGAATAAATAGTGGTAAGATTTTTATTATTTTTGTTTATATCTTTAAACCTTTTTTCTTATGAAAAAAGTGTTAGTGACAAACTTTTTGGTACAAATAAATTTCTTATGCAAATTATTTACAATGAACATAAAACAACACAAAAAGAGTTTGAAAATAAGAAAGATTTATACTTAAGAAAAATAGTAAAAAAAGATAAAAAAAGTCCCCTATATCTTAGGGCAAAAAGTAGTAAAAATTTAACTGAAAATATAACAGGATATGATATCAAACTTGAGTACAATATATATAATGGTAACAAAAATTTACAAAATAATAAGTTCAAAAATGATTATTTAAAAAAAGAGTATGAGTATGAGCAATTTTTAGATAGATATAAAACAAACTATTTTAAAAGTACCATATATGAAATAGATAAAATTTTAAATTATATAAATTATTTATACTCTAAAGAACAGGTATGGATTTTAATAAAAATATACAAAAGAATAAAAAAAAGATTTAATTCTTCTTTAGTTTCCCAAGAACAATTAAAATTTTATAAAAATCAACTAATTAGGGGAGTAAATCAATATAACTATTATAAAAAACTTGATTTTAAACAATATGATAAATCTTTAAAAACTTTTATGAAAAATATAGAAAATTTTAATCTAACAAACAAAAATACTATTTTAGAAAATGCTTATAAAAATAACTTTGATTTAAACAGTTATAAAAACTATTTTAACTCAATTCAATCACAAAAAAGTTGGAAGGATGACTTAAAAGTTAATCTATTTGTACAAAATAAAAAATATAATTATTTGAAAGATAGAAGTAACTCAGTAGTTGGAGTTTCATTAAATATGCCTATTGATTTTAACAATAAAGCTGATAATAAAGAAGACGATGCAAATATCCAAACTCAACTTAAAAGCTTAAATATAGAGTATAAAAAAAGATTAATACAAAATAATATAAATGATATTTTCCAAAAGATAAAACTACATCAATATAAGATAAAATCTTTGAAAAGTGATATAGTACTAGCTTTTAACAATATAAATAATTACTATATAAAACTAAAATATCCACTACCAAAACAAAAGGATGATTTTATAGTGAAAATATACAAAGAAAAGATAAAAATCAGTCAAAAAACGCAACAAATATGGCTTACAAGAACTGATATCCTAAAACTTTTACTAAAGCTTCAACATATCAGTGGTATAAATATCTTGCCAAAATATTTATGAATATCTAAAATCCATATATTCGCTAGGTACAAAGTAAGATTCACATTCGATTTTTTCACTGAAAAAGCCATTTTCAAATCCAAGCTCATAAAGTTTATCTATTGCTTTTATTTGTAAAGGATTTAGACTAACTGAGTCTTTGTTTGCATATAGATCTAAGTATTTGTCTAGTTTTTCTTCATCCACTCTTATCAAATTTCTCTGCATTAGCATTTTTGATAAAACTTTTCTATTTTTATCTCCAACTCTAACTGCATCGGTTAAAATATTTTCTACCTCAATAGCTCTAGTTATTGGAAGACTTCTTCGTATTGCCATACCACCTAAAGGAAGAGGAAGGCCACCTCCACTAAACTCTTCCCAAATATCCCAAATTTCTCTTTCAACTTCAAGATTATTATTGTAAGTTAATATACTTTCATGGATAAGAACTCCTGCATCGACCTCTCCGTTTAAAACAGCTTCTTCTATATCTAAAAAGTTTTTATAAATTATTTTAGCTTTAGGATATGCAAGTTTAAATATCAAAGCATTTGTGGTGTATTCCCCACTAAGGGCTACTTTAAAGTTTGGTTTTAATTTTTTTCCTTTTATCTTGATAAGTTTAGGTCCATATCCTTCACCAAAACTAACAGCAGTCTTTAGTAATGCATATTCATCTTTTATAAATGGATATAAAGCGAAACTTATCGCAGTTACATCATAAGTATTCTTTATCGCTTCTTGATTTAAAGTTTCTATATCAAGGGCTAAATTTTTAAACTCTATATCACTTTTCCCTACCCATCCAAATTTGATGGCATAATACATAAAAATATCATCAGCATCAGGAGAGTGTGCGACTACTATATTTTTTTTCACTATATTGACCTTTTGCTCTTTTTATTGTATTATCACCAAGTTATTATTAATACTAACTAAAACAAGATAATTAGTTAGTTTTTTTTAATTAAGTCAATTATATTTTATGATATTATTTAAAAATAAGTATTTTAGGAGAAGAGTATGACAAGAAAGAAGTGGCTTATTTTTTGGTTGATTGCTTTGTTACTACTGTTTTTTGCATGTATTTTTACACATAAAGATATGCTAACACCCAAGTTAGTAGCTAAACCAGCTATAAAACCAATAGAAAAGATAGTTAAAGAACCAGTCGAAGCTAAACCAGTTGTGAAGAAAGAAAAAGTGTATAAAGATGAACTTTTAAAAGTTACAAAAAATGGTAAGGCTATACTTATTACTGGCTTATTAAATAATAAAGATGAATTAAAAAAACTTCAAGAAAGTTTTGGTGATACTCAAGTTGGAAATCTGAAGTTTAGTGAAGATGTTAAAAATAAAAAACTTCTACCTCTTGTGATATATTTAAAAGATGCATTTTCAAAGTTTAAAAATGGATACTTAGAGTATGCTGATAAAGTTTTGACTATTGATGGCGTTGTTACTTCTAGCAAAGATAAAGATTTTATATCTTCTATGTTGTTGAATATTAAAGATATGACGATAGATTCAAATATTGTAGTACAAGAACCTAAACCAAAAATAAAGGAAGTAGAGCATATTAGTAAACTTTCTATTTCTAAAGATGGCAATAAAGTTACTATTTCAGGAACTTTTTCATCACAAAATGAATTACAACAACTTGTTGATTTGCTAACTAAAAAAGGGTTGGTAGTTTCGAAAGGAATTTGTGTTGTTGATAATAGTATAAGTAATGATAGTTGGAAAGTTCCTTTGGTAGTCGTGGTTGATGATTTTTCAAAATTTGTTAAAGGTGCTATACAGTTTGATAAAAATACATTTAGTATTTCAGGAGTTACGCATATTAAAGCAGATGTAGATGATATTCATCAACGCCTTGAAAAAGTTA
>JALUNR010000133.1 GCA_027055005.1 Campylobacterales bacterium | reverse complement strand
TCACCTGAAGGTAAATTTTTTGATTCAAAATCATTTAAAATTTTTATATTAAGTTTTTTATAATCATCCATATTACTATCATAATCTTTAGCAGTTACTAATAATTTTCCATCAAATAATCCATCACCATTATCACACTCTTGTAATGTTATAAGCAATGAACCACCACTACTTTGATCTAAATTACCAACTATTTTTTCTTTTCCACCCCATTGACAATCATGATTTTCATTTACAGCTTCATTTAAAAAATTCTTATTTTTTAATATTTCTTTTGCAACATGTATAATATTTTCATTTGGACTATATACACTATTTAGTGCTGAAATACTTTGAGATTGATCATCTGTGACAACTTCTTTAACCTCTTTTGCATTATCTAAAGTAGGACTTGCTTCTTTAGTAGTCTTTGGGAATGTAACCTTTGAAAACCCTGAAGGATCACTAGAACTACCACAACCAACAAAAAAAGTAGCAAAAACTGGCACAATAAAAGTTAAAATTTTATTTTTCATACACTTCTCCTTATCTAAAAAGTAAAAAAATTATAGCAAAATTGACTTATACTCTCTTTTATCTAAATATCTATAAACTGCATAATAAAGCTTTGCATACCTAATATACTCTAAAAACTCTTCCTCACTTATACTAGCTTGATAAACTTTTAAAACCTTTTTATGATCTATACCAAATGAAAAAGTCACTACTGCCAAATCAAAATAAAAATCCCCAACACAAGCTTCACTAAAATCATAAACACCACTAAGCTTTTTCCCTATAAACTTAGCATTGTCTGGAAATAAATCCCCATGAATTATTCCATCATCATTTAGTTTTAACTCTAAAGTATTAAATATTTTTTTAAATTCTTTATGCTTTGTTTTGTCAATCAAGCTTTCTAATCTATTTCTACCAAATAATTGCGGATTTTTTGTATCTTTTCTTATTGTTATATTATGCATTTTTTTTAAAAATCTAACTATCTCAAATGGATATTTTTTTAAACTTTTTCCTTCTACTTGAGTAAAAATAACTGCATATTTCCCTTTTACTTCAAATTCTTTTATAACTTTTGGAACACAAAGAGTATTAAGTAAAGATAATATATAAACTTCATCACTTTGTTTTTCATAAATCTTTACAACATAAGTTTTACCTAGTAAATATACACTATCACTAACTCCATCTTTTGTTTTTATTAGAGAATATTTTCTAAACTCTTTTGGCAAATCTTTTTTACTTATCTTTTGTTTTATTCCCATATTATGCTATAATACAATATGAAGACAAAATTAAATCTTATAGTTTTTATTATGATGGTCATTTCTTTTTTGGGTATAAAACATAACTATGGTAAAACTTTTATGGAACCAAATATAGATAAAGAGCTAAAAAAGGTTGTAACAAAAAATTATATTGATAAAAAAATATATAACTCACTATCAAATAAAAATATTGAAGAAGCTTTAATATATAAAAATCTAGCAACCTATCTTCATATAGAGGTAGATCCCATACTGATAAAAATCCTTAACCAAAAAACCTCTCCTTTAAACTCTACCATAAGAGATACAAAAGATTTCTCATATGGATTTTTTACTGGAAATACTTCAAATACTGCATCACTTGGAGGAAGTATAACCTCAGATATGACAGTTATTGGTGATATAAGAGATATATACAAACAAACAACCAATATCTTAGAACACAAACAATATAACAAATTTACTTTAGGATTATCAGTCATAGGAGTTACCCTAACTGCTACAACTATATTTAGTGATGGAGGAACTGCTCCTTTAAAGATAGAAACTTCAATTTTAAAAAGTGCTGAAAAATCAGGAAAGATAACAAAAAGTTTTTCAAAAATCATATCAAAACAATTAGACAAAACTATAAATCTAAAAATTTTAAAAAAGATAGATTATACAGATTTTAAAACTCTAAAAGCCTCTCTAAACTCAGCAATAAATCAAGAAGAACTCATAAAACTAGAAAAACTTCTCTCAAAACTATCCAATATAAAAAAACAAACATCCACCATAGATACTTTGAAACTTTTAAAATATATAGACAATGAAAAAGATCTTACAAAGATAGTAAAACTCTCAAAAAAATATAAACAAAATACCATAGGAGTTTTCAAAGTTTTAGGAAAATCAGCCCTCAAAAGTGGAAAATATGTTGTTAAATATACAAAAAAATTAATCACCTTTATATTTTTATTTATTACCTCGTTATTATGGTTTTTATTTTAATATA
>JALUNR010000132.1 GCA_027055005.1 Campylobacterales bacterium | reverse complement strand
TAAAGAATCTATCTTAACTTTTTTGTTTGAAAGCCTTACTTTTGGAAGATACTTTCGTACATTTTCTTCGGATTGAACACATTGGGCTGGTACTTGTATCAAAAGCCCATCTACATTTCCCAAAGATATCTCTTCATCTATGGCTATACAAGTTTTAAGCTCTCCTAATTCGTATTGAGCAAAATATATGCCTTTTATTTTTGCAGTAGGAGATATTTTCTTTCTTATTTCTTCATATATATGTATTTTGGAATAAGCTATAACGATAAAAGTATTTCTATCCTTTTCAAACTTAACATCATAAAAAAATTTTTCGCCTTCTGGAAGTGAACCTTCAAAAATAGAAGGTGCTAGTTTTTTTGCACGAAATTCACTTTTGACTGGTAGTTTTACTCTTTTTACCCAATAAAACTGAGGAGAAAGTATAAGTGAATATTCACCCGTAAAATATTTAGGACTATTTTTAGTAAAAAAAACGATCTTCCCTACGGATTTATTAAAAAAACTCATCTATACCCACTATTTTTTTTGTTTTAATATCATATTTATAAATAGCTTCATCGACAATATCACCATTATATAAATTTATTTTACATTCTATCAAATTTTTTGTATAAAAGAGTTTATTTTTTTCACTATTTTTACTTTTTCTAGTATTTTGTTTTTTATATGGTTTTGGATAATTTTTTATTATAAGATGAAAATTATTTGTACAGTCATCTCCTACTTTTTCATAACCTAATATTTTACATACTTTTGATTCTGGTTGAGCTGTTGTATTTGTATCACTACTATCTTTATCCAAAAAGTAGAATACATCATAAAAATTACTTTTTGTTATCTTTTCTATATCAAAATCCTGTACCTCTTTGAGATAAATATCTTTTATTTTTTGTATATCTACAAAATTAACCAACTTTTTATGTGGCATATTTTTTTTTCTATTTTTTAAAAGTTTATAAAAAAAATCCTCATCATCTAAATTATTTTCCTTTGCATAATTTAAAAAAACTTCTTTACATTGATAACTTTTGCAATCAAGAAGTTTATTGATATCAAATCTATTTGAAAGATTTTTACAAGTAAAAGAGAAGGTAAGTTTACTTTTTTTATCACTAAAAGGTGGAATATCTTGATCTAAAAAATACTCTAACATACCTTTTTGATTTATAGTATCTATAATTTTTGTGGAATCTTTCAATACTAGCATAAGTTGATTTTGTCTTTTAATTCCCATTAAATCATCAAGAGATTTTTTAGAGATAGATACTGTTTGAAGTACTATGGCAGTAATAGTAGCAATAAACCCTAAAGTTACTAAAAGTACAACAGCTTTTTTTTTCACAAAAGATTCCTCAAAGTTTTATTTGCATTTTATACTATTATACTTAACGAATAATTAGCATTTTTTTTATATTATAGTCCTTAGAGGTACTTAGATGAGAAAAATATTACTTTTAGAAGATGATGAACTTTTTAGCTCTACTTTAGAAGATTTTTTAAGTGAATATGATTTTGAAGTTGATGCTGCTGGTGATGGAGAGGAGGCTTTGGAGCTTAGTTTTCAAAACCGTTATGATTTATACCTTTTTGACATAAATGTTCCGAAAATTGATGGTATCAGTCTGCTTCAGAGTTTAAGAGAACAAAATGATAGTATCCCTACCATATTTTTAACTTCATATAAAGATGATGATACTTTGAAAAGGTGTTTTAAGAGTGGTTGTGATGATTTTCTAAAAAAGCCTGTTAATGTTGAAGAACTTTTGCTTAGGATTGATGCAGTACTTAAAAGAGTTGGTGGAGTTAGAAGAAGGTTTTATATTGGAGAAGAGATTTATTATGATTTTGAAAAAAGGCAAGTTTTTGAGGGAAATAAACAGATAGCTTTGAGCTTGAAAATCATACTTTTGTTGGAGCTTTTTATAGAAAAAAATAAAAAAGTTGTAAAAACTAATGAAATAATCCAAAAGTTATGGAGTAGTAGTGAAGAGTATAGTGAAGGATCAATTAGGCTTTACATAAGTAGGATTCGAGAGATAGTAGGAAAAGAGAAGATAAAAAATCTGAAGAAGATTGGGTATGAAATAAGTTTATGAATAAAAAATACTTCTTAGTTTTAAATAGTTTTATTTTAGCTATTATAATTGGTGCTATTTCTTGGTATTTTTCAAAAGATTTTATATCTGCTTTATTTGCTATCTTGATAGGTGTTGGACTTTATTTTTTGCTTAGTTATTCTTTGGTTGAAGAAGTTTTTTCTATCGA
>JALUNR010000131.1 GCA_027055005.1 Campylobacterales bacterium | reverse complement strand
TTGGTGGAGTTTCTACTATCTGAAGCTCTACTGTTTGAGGAAGTTCTACATCTATCGCATTTCCATTGTGAAATAAAATCTCTACATTCATACCATCTTTTAGCCATTTTATACCATCTCCAACTTGGTCATGACTTAGTCCTATCTGGTCATAAGTTGCTGTATCCATAAACTGTAAGCTCTCTCCATCATCATATAGATACTGCATAGTTTTTTGTTCCATATCTGGTTTTTCACACTTATCCCCTGCATGGAAAGTTTTTTCAACTACTTTTCCATTTAGATATGATTTTATCTTACATCTTACAAATGCCGCCCCTTTACCTGGTTTTACATGTTGATACTCTGTTATTTTATAAGGTGTACCATTTAGTTCTATCTTGAGACCTTTTTTAAGATCTCCCATTGAAATTGTTGCCATTTTTTCTCCTAAAATATTAATAATATTTGTATTTTATCGAAAGATGTTACAACTCTTCTTAAAGTAGTGTTAAAGTAAAGAACTATATAAAAGGTTAATTTTTATTTAACTAAAATCATCATACAATTACATATTGAAAAGGAGTATTTGTTTATGAAAGCTTTATTTATAGTTTTATTTTTTATGATGTCGTTGTTTGGGGATGTATTTACAGGAAGAGTTATAAATGCTTTAAATGGAAATCCAGTTGCATATGCAAAAGTTACATCTAAGATAAATAGTATAAAAACAGATAAAAAAGGTAGATTTAAAATATACTCTCCAGATAACTACTTATCTATAAGAGCAAAAGGTTTTAAAAGAAAAACTATCTACTACAATGGTGGAGATATTGCTATACTTCCTTTTAGAACAAAAGCTCTTTATGTATCTATGGATGCAGTGAAAAATAGAAAAAAGTTAAGATCTATACTAAATATAGCAGCAAGAACCAAAATAAATACTCTTGTTGTAGATGTTAAAATAGCAAAAGGTTATCTCACTTTTAAAGGGAATAATGGACTTGCAAAGGCGCTTGGGGCGTATAGATTTGCTTCCAAAGTAAATCCAAGAAAATTTGTAAGATTTTTGAAATCTCATGGAGTTTATCTTATAGCTAGATATCCTGTATTTAAAGATGATTTACTTGCCAGAAAAAGACCAAATCTTGCAGTTAAAAGTCATGGAAAAGTTTTCAGAGACAGAGATAAACTTAGATGGGTCAATCCATTTAATTCTTTCGTACAAAACTACAATATTAACCTTGTTAAAGAAATTGCTAGTTATGGTTTTGATGAGATTCAGTTTGATTATATAAGATTTCCTGCACATAATCAGTTAAGTTATAATCATAGAAACAATCAAAATGAAAGAGTAAGAGCTATACAAAATTTTTTAAGAAAAGCTAAATACTCTTTAACTCCTTACAATGTATTTACTTCAATAGATACTTTTGGGGCGGCTTGTTGGACAAACTATGATGTAGGTATAGGACATAATTTAAAAAGACTCAAAAAATATGTTGATTATATATCTCCTATGTTATATCCATCAGGTTTTACTCATGGCATACCAGGACTTAGACATCCACTAAACAACAACTACAAAGTAGTAAGTGATAGTATAAAAAGTTCTATGAGAAAACATAAAATATCTCCTAAGCAGTTTAAACCTTGGCTTCAAGCCTTTAATGACTATGCTTTTGATAGAAGAAAATATGGACAAAAACAGTTAAATGACCAAATAAGAGCTTGTGATAGATTAGGAACTTCAGGATGGCTTGTATGGAATGCAAGATGTGATTATAAAAAATATTTTCCTATAAAAAGATATAGAAACCATAAAAGATATAGAAAATATAAAAAGAAAAAAGTAGCCTCAATCAGTATTCTTGAAGATAGTATTTAATAATCTCCTTTATGATAGTTTGGTTATCATCGTAGTATATTAATATTGCGATGATAGCTAGTATAGTTATTATTAGTGTGATTATTTTTATATAGCTATATGGTCTTTTTCCTGACACTTTTCCATTTCTTGCATTTACTGCAAAGTAGTACTCTTTATTTTTATATTTAAACTTACTTATATATACAGGTAGTAAAATATACTTAAATTTCGTATCAAAATAATAAGTTTTCAAAAAATCAATTCTTTGTAAATCTCCCCCTATATCAGCTCTTACCTCATCTCTTATAGTTATCTCCATCATTTTTTTTGCTATTTTAAATCCACTATCTAAGGCTACTTGATATGTTTGACTCTCATATCCACTCAAAAACTTTGCATCGTACTCTACTAAGTTTTCCAAAT
>JALUNR010000130.1 GCA_027055005.1 Campylobacterales bacterium | reverse complement strand
TATATAAACTTATGGAAGTACCTATAATCCAAAGAGCTATCAAACTTTAATATAACTTAAAATTTACCAAATGTAGTGCCTTTTTTTAAATTAAAATCCCTTAATGAAGGCATTCTTGGTGATTTTATGTCCTAAGTTGGAAGGTTTTTTCTTTGAAACTCACATCTCACCTGATGATGCACTAAGTGATGGGCCCAATATGGTAACTTTAGAAGAATTAGAAGCAATAGTAAAAAAAGTAAGGGAAATCGGGGCTACTTTATAGCTAAAATACCTTCAAAATTTAAATATTTAAAAATAGTTAAAATATCTACAAATCCTGCTCTTTTTAACATATCTATATTTGCATTTGATGAAAAAGGTTCTAGTACTCCTTTTAAGCTTCTTTGTTTAGATATAATTTCATCACTGGTATAATTATTTTCTAATTTATACTCCATATACAGAGTTGAAATAATATCTTGAAATCTTGCATCATTTGCTCTTACTTTTTCAAACATAATAAATGCTCCACCCCATTCTAGCGCATTATATATTTTATTTATAAGTTCTTGTCTAAACTTTGGATGTATAAATTGTACTGTATAATAAGAAGATATAAAATCCGATTTTTCTAAATCAGTTGTATTTATATCATCGCAAATAAACTCAAGATTTTGTAAAATATATCTTTTTTGGGCTTCTTTAACCATATCATTTTCTATTTCTATTGCTTTAAACTTTGCATCTCTAAAATTATGTTTTTTAGCTAATAAATAGGAAAGTTTTCCAGTAGATGAACCTAACTCATAAACTATAGAATCATCTTTTATAAAAAAATCACTCAAATTCAATATAAGTTCATGTCCATCTTCATAATAAGGAATAGAACGATTTATATGCTCTTCAAAGTTTTTTACAGTATCACCACTAAACTTCCAGTTAGCATTTTTTGCAAATATTTTATCCCCTACTTTCATACAAAATCTATTTTTTTCTAGCAATAAAAAGAGTTGATATATCCATAGAGTAACCTTTAGCCTCTAAAACTTCAAATCCAACCTCTTTTAACTCTTCTACTAAGTCTTCTTTCGTTAAAAAACTATCTATTGAATTTGGAAGATAGTTATATGCTGAAAAATTTTTTGACAATAATCCTCCTATAATAGGCAAAATATTTTTCATATAAAAATCTCTCGCATAGGAAAACAAGGTTTGTTTTTTTAGTTTTGTAAATTCTAAAATAACAAGTATCCCATCTTTTTTCAAAACTCTATGAAACTCTGTAAGTCCCTCAATCCTATCAACTACATTTCTAAGACCATAAGAAATACTAAGTATATCAACACTATTATCTTTAAAAGGAAGATCCTTTGCTTCAGCTTCAACAAAAGAAGCATTTAAATCTTTTTTCTTAGCTTCTTCCAACATACCTACGGAGGGATCGGCTCCAATAATTTGTTCAATAACAATAGAGTTCTTTATAGCAAATTTATCCCAATTTTCACACATATCACCTGTACCACAAGCAACATCTACTATCTTTTCGATATCCTTTTTCCCATAAATATCAAAACACTGTTGACAAGCTATCTCTCTCCATTTTCTATCAACTCCAAAACTTAAAACTCTATTTGCTATATCATAAGTTTTTGAAATGTCATTGAACATTGAAACTATTTTTTCTTGTTTATTCAAACTTATCCTTTATCTTCTTGATTGATTATATATAGCTACTGCTCTTGGCATAATAGCTTGTAATCTTTGAATCCTATGAATATCACTAGGATGAGTTGAGGCAAACTCTGGTGGCTTTCTCATACTTTGAGACATTTGTCGCATTTTATTCCAAAACTCTATCGCAACTCTTGGATCATATCCAGCTTTTGCTGCTAAATAAAGTCCTATTTCATCGGCTTCATATTCAAATTTTCTACTATATGGTAAAAATATTCCATAATTTGCGCCAATACCATAAGCTTGATTTATCATATTTTGATACTTTGGTCCTGCAGCTCTTTGGGCAACTTGCTTTGCAATATCTCCAAGTTCCATCATACTAACTCTCTCTGCTCCATGCCTAGCTATTGCATGAGCTACTTCATGACCTAAAACAATAGCAAGTTCATTTTCATTTTTTACAACTTTAAAAAGTCCTGTATAAACAAAAATCTTACCACCTGGTAAACAAAAAGCATTTACTTGATTTGAATTTATCACATGAAATTCCCAGTGATAATTTGGCTTATTTGCAGCCCTTGCTATCCTTGCACCAACATTTCTAACCATTGCATTTAACCTTGGATTATGACTTATTGGCTGATGGGTAAGGATTTGCCTCTCAGCCTGTAATCCCATTTGCATCTCTTGGGATGGTGAAACTAATATCAACTGTTTCCTGCCAGTATAAGGTGAATGAGAACAAGCTGTAAAAACAAAAATCAAAGCTGTTAAGATTAGACTTCTTAGTATCATTAAAAACTCCTATTATAATTTCTTACCTATGATGATATCTAAAAGTAGATTATAAGTTTTTAAAAGATTTTTTTACTTTTTTCATAAAAACTATTCTCTGTTTTTCTAATCTTTGGGTTATACAATTTTTATCTTTTTTATTTTTTATACTATCAGGTAATAAATTTTCAACAAGAAGATCAAGATAAATTGTATTTAATAATTTATATAATTTATCAATTTTTTCTTTTCTTTTATAAAAATCTTCTCTATCAAATATATGTTTAAATTCATCAGCTAAAACTTTTAATTTTTTAAGATTTTTTAAAATTTTCTCCATTCCTTCTATATCATCACAATCTATATATTTTTCAAATGTTTTTTTAAACTTTTTCATTCTTTTTGCTATTTTTACATCTAAACTTTTTTTAATAGTTTCTTGTATCTCAAAATTTTCTTCTTTTATTTCCTCTTTTATTAAAAGATCTAATTGTTTTATAATAATAGCATACTCTTTAGTTTTTAAAAAATCTAAAAACAATTTAACATCACTCGTTATTTTTTTATCATGTATATGTAAAAAATTATAAAACTTTTTATCATCCAAACATTTTTTTAAAGATGAAAAATTTTCTTTAATAGCTAATATATTTTTTTGAGTATCTGTATGAGAATATATAAGATTTAAATTTTCTAAAACTTTATTTGCAATTTCTTTATTAAAAATATCTTTATATTGTTTTATAAGAATTATTATTTTTTCTATATTATTTCTAAAACTAGTAAGATAATCTTCACCCTTTAAATCGCTATTTATTATTTCCATCCTAGTTTGAACCATTTTAGTATATAAAAAATATAACTGTATCCTAATAGCATTGGCACTATTCATTTCATCATATATTACTTCATCCATTTTATAATCCTTTACACTTTTGTTTATTTTTTTAAATTCATCATATATATTATTTTTTCCAAATGAAGCTTTCCAAAATTTAGCTATTGAAATATCACTATAAGTTTTATCAAAAGTGACATCTTCATCTATATATTTTTGATACTTTTTAATATCAAAAAACTTATCAAACTCTTCTTTATTTTTAAAGCATACATTTAAAAAACTAAGGGAGAGATTATTTTGAAAAATCTCTACTCTTTTATTTTTATCAAGTTCATATATCTTTTTATTTAAAAGCTTTCCTATTTTGTTATTAAAACTCTTTATGTACTCTTCTTTACTAACTTTAAAATACTTTTCATTACCTATTTTATTTTTAAATACTACTTTTTTATAATCCTTTTCATCAAATGTATATTTTACACTCTTACACATCGATAAATCTAAGTAAAAACTATTTTCATAAAAAAAAGTTCTATTTTTTATAAGCCCTGATATAGCATCCTCTTTCAGTAAAAACTTTCTTAAAATCAATATACAAACCTCATATTTTTATCAGATTTTATCAAACATAAAGTAAATTATTATTAACTAATAATATAAATATTTTACATTAAGCTACACTTAAGTCTTATTTATTATACTAAGCTTAATTTTTTATATTTATTTTTATTTTAAAAAAATTTTTTTACTATTTTGTTCTTTTTTAAGTATAATTAGTCATCCATATAGGTAGTGTGTAATGAATAGTAAAGCAATCTTATTTGTAGGTTTTTTAGCAAGTTTATTGTATGTATGTTTGATATTGTTTTTTCAAATAAATTTGACTAAAAGCATATATAAAAAGAGTATAAAATTTTTATATTTATATAGTGAAGGGAATACAACTATTATTTCGCAGTTACCAAAAGGATTAGAAGGTAGTTCTTTTGTAAAATTTATAAACAATAGATGTAACAATTTTACATGCCAAAAAAAGATTTCTTTTGTTAATGCAAAAGAAAATAAAAAAGAAATAGAGTTATTTAAAAAACTAATAAATTTTTCGAGTGATGTTAATTTAACAAAAGCTTCTATTATCGCAAATGGGAAAAGGATAGAGTTAAATTTTTTATTAAATAACAAGGTTGAATTTTTAAGATTAAAAAAGATTTATAAATCTGAAAACATTAATTTTGACATAATTGATAATTCATCTTTGCTAAGAGTTATAAATGTTCTTGGAATTGAGCAAAATATAAATTATATATTAAATAAAAATAGTAATATTTTTAAAAAAATAAATTTAGATTTTTCAACCAAAAAAGTGTTAAAAAAAATCTTTAGAAAGGTTAAAGTTTTAGGTAAAACAAAAGTAAATCTAAGATTGCAAAGTGATGGGGATGTAGATTTGTTAAAAAAATACATTTTAAAAAAATATAATTGGGTAAATGATATAAATATCACAAAATCCAATAAAAATATAATAAAAATTGAGGGAGTAGAATGATGAGTACAATTAATTTAACATTAGATTTAGTAGGAGCAATAGCTCTTGGTTATATGATAGGGTATTTATACTCTAAATCAAAATCAATACAAAAATTTAAAAATGAAAATAAATTTTTAAGAGATAGTTTGAATAACAAAGATAATGATCTTATTTCTATAAAACAAAACTTAAGAGATGAACATAGAAAAGTCATTCATTTGGAAGAGCAACTTTTAAAAAGTGAAAGAGTGCTGAAAAAAAAGACAAATCAATACAATAATCTTAAAAAAGCTATAAGTATTTACAAAAATAATTTAAAAGATAAAAAAGAGCAAATCAAAGAACTTGAAACTCTTTTACTAGAAATTCAAGATGATTATGCTATTTTACAGAATAATATGTCTAAAGAAACTCTTCTTAATAAACAACTGAAAGATGAGTTTGAACAAAAAATAAGCAAGTTAACTCAAAAAGCAAATGATTTATTTATGATAAAAGGAACTGAAGAGTTAAAAAGTGCTAAAAAAGTTTTTGATAGCTTAAGGGAAGAGTCTTTAAAAAAGTTAAAAGGATAATACAATGGATAATTACTTTCAAAAAGCAAAATTAGCAAGTTCTACTATTTCTACTATATCTCCAGCAGATAAAAGTAGGATTTTAAATGAATTTGCGAATATACTTGAGAGTAACATAAGTGTTATAAAAGATGAAAACAAAAAAGATTTGGAGTATGCAAAAGAAAATAATCTAAGCAATGCTATGGTCGATAGATTATTGTTAAATAAAACTCGAATACTTGCAATGGCAAAATCTATAAAAGAAATAGCTTCACTAAAAGAACCTGTTGGAAGAGTTTTGGAAGGTTGGAGTGTTGAGAGTGGTATCACTATACATAAAGTATCAGTTCCAATAGGAGTTATAGGTATCATTTATGAATCTCGTCCAAATGTTACGAGTGATACAGCATCACTTTGTTTTAAAAGTGGAAATGTAGCCATACTAAAAGGAGGAAAAGAAGCTTATCACTCTAACAGAATAATAGCTTCACTATTACAAAAAGTACTAAAAAACAATTCACTCCCAGAAGAGATAATATCACTTTTACCTGATTCTAGTAGAGCTGGTGTTGATAAAATGATAAAAATGGATAAATTTGTTGATCTTATTATTCCTAGAGGAGGCGAAGGACTTATAAAATATGTTAGTGAAAATTCTACTATTCCAGTTGTAAAACATGATAAAGGACTTTGTCATACTTATATAGACACCGATGCAGATATAGATATGGCAGTAAAAGTTGCTATAAATGCAAAATGCAGAAGAGTTGGTATATGCAATGCAATGGAAACTCTCCTAGTTGATAAAAATATAGCTCCTAAAGTTTTACCACTTTTGAAAAAAGAGTTTGAAAAGTTTGATACTGAACTTAGAGGATGCAAAGCTACAAAATCTATAATCTCTACAAATGTAGCAAATGAAAAAGATTTTGATACTGAATATTTAGCTAATATACTTAGCATAAAAATTGTAGATGGAGTTAAAGAAGCAATAGAACATATATCAAAATATGGTTCTGGTCATTCTGAAGCAATCATCACAAACTCTGTTAGTGCTAGCGAAGAATTCTTAAACAAAGTCGATGCAGCTTGTGTTTATCTTAATGCTTCTACCCAGTTTACTGATGGAGGAGAATTTGGATTTGGTGCTGAAGTCGGAATAAGTACAAACAAACTTCACTCAAGAGGTCCGATGGGAATCAATGATTTAACAACATACAAATATAAAATATATGGCAATGGAAATACAAGAAAGTAACCTTGTATTATCCATCAAAGATTTGACTTTTGGATATAACAAAAACAAACTTTTATATAAAGATTTTACATTTAGTTTAAAAAGAGGAGAGCTTAAAGCAATAGTTGGAGAAAGTGGAAGTGGCAAAAGTACACTATATGAGCTTATCACAGGAGAGCTTATACCAATAAAAGGCAAAATAAAAGTAAAAAAAGCAGTTCAAATTTTTCAAGACCCGTACTCCTCTTTCCATCCATCATATTCCATCTTAAATCAAATAAAAGATGTAGCTAAACTAGATGATTTAGATGGATATTTAAAAAGACTAAATCTTGAAAAAAAAATACTTTACAAAAAACCTCATAAGCTTAGTGGTGGACAACTTCAAAGATGCTCAATTTTAAGAAGTCTTTTACAAAAACCAGACTTAATACTAGCAGATGAACCAACTAGTGCTTTAGATAATATCACTGCATTAAATGTTATGAAGCTTTTAATACAATTTTTAGATAGAGTTGGAATACTCCTTATCACTCATGATAGGGATTTAGCTAAATGGTGTAGTGATGATATTTATTATCAATCATAATATTATAGCTGAACCTATAACTATATCTTTATCATAAAACGCTGCCACTTGTGATGGAGTAATTCCAGATTGTGGAGAGTTAAAAACTACTTTTGCATTATTATTTTCGAGTTTAAATATTGTACATTTAACTTTTGGAGATCGGTATCTTATCTTTACTTCACACTCAAACTCTTTATCTATATCAATAAAAAGATTTAAATCTTTTACAAAAAAATCATTTTTTAAAAGTTCATCTTTTTTCCCAACTATTATTTGATTTTTTTCAGGAATGATTTTTAATACATAATGAGGTTCATGAGCTACTTTTAAACGAAAACCTTTTCTTTGTCCTATTGTATAATTCATATATCCAAAGTGATATCCTATAACTTCACCACTACTATTTAGGACTTCGCCCTCTTTTTTTACATCATAATGCTCTTTTAAGATATCGAGATATGTATTAGGTACAAAGCAGATTTCACTACTCTCTTTTTGCTTTGCTATTGATTTTAATATTTCTATCTCACTTGCTATTTTTTTGACTTCATCTTTAAACATATCACCCAATGGAAACATAATATTTTTCAATGTTTCTTTTTTTACATTTGATAAAAAGTAACTTTGATCTTTGTTCTTATCTTTTGGAGAGATAATTTTACCATTTTCTATCTTTGCATAATGCCCAGTTGCAAGAAAATCAAATCCTTTTTCCAAAGCAAAATCAAGCATTTTCCCTAGCTTTATCTTTCTATTGCATATTACACATGGATTTGGAGTTTGACCAGCTTTATAAGTCTGTATAAATGGTATATAAACCTCTTTTTCAAATTCACTTTGCAAATCTAAAATATGGTATTTTATCCCTAAATAGCTAGATACTAACTCAATATTTTGTAAATTTTTTTCATGATAATCTGGAGAGTTATGAAGTTTCATATAAACTCCCTCTATCTTATATCCCTTTTGTTTTAAAAGATATGCAACAACAGTAGAATCAACTCCCCCACTCATAGCAACTAAAACTTTTGTTATTGAATTTTTGATAGTAGCTCCCTTTGAGTTCCTATATCAACTATTTGAACACCAAAATTTCCATCAACGATAACAACTTCACCTTTTGCTATAATCTTCTCACCAACCAATATATCAAGAGGTGCATTTGCTAACTGATCAAGTTCTACAACAGATCCTATATCCATTTTTAATACATCTTTTAAAAGTATAGTTTTTGTTCCTATTCTTACACGAACAGGAAGTTGAACATCCATAATAAGTGAAATATTTTTAATTTCTTCATCTGTTAATTTTACATCATCAGATATACAATTATTATTTGTTACTATTTTTTCTTTTTCTTCCTCTTTTTTAGAAGATTCAAATATAGAAATAAACTCTTTAGTCAAACCTAAATAACAGTGTCCACTACTCTCTTCTACTATTAATTCAAAATCAAAAACTTTTTCAAAATCATCTAAAGAATCATTGCTTACCTCTTTTATATTTTCTATATTAAATCCTAAATTAGGTAATTCTTCATCTGTTGATAGAGATGTAGCTAAAGAACCAAAAATATTTGATATTATCTCTTTTGTTGCATCAAGATCATCATCATCTAAGCTTTCTTTCTCTTCACCACTACCCCCTAACATCAAATCTCCAAGAGCAGTAGCTATACCAACACTCATAAAAAAAGCTAATTTTCCTTTTTCACTATCTATATCAACTCTAGCACATGATAAACCTATTTCTTTAGTTTCTCCAACTAAATCAAACTTACCAACATAGCCAGTCAATCCCTCAATCACACTTCTTACTTCTTCACTTAAAAGTTCAAAAAATTTATTCATTTATCACATCTCTTAAAGCAT
>JALUNR010000129.1 GCA_027055005.1 Campylobacterales bacterium | reverse complement strand
AAGTTTTATTTCATCATAAATCCAGACGATGATGTTGCAAAAGTTTATAAACTAAAAGATGGAAGATACATCAAAGCTGGAGATTTTAGTGATGAAACTTTTGAGTTTAGCATAGACAAATGCGACAAAAAACTTAAGTTTGATTTTAGTAAGATTTGGGAGTAGGGTTTTTAGTGAAAAACTAAAAGTGAAAAGTTTTTTGTTTTTATGTGATATAATACTACAAAACAAATCATAGGAGAGCATTATGTGTATTAGTCCAAATTATATTGTTGATGATAAAAATCAAAAAATTGCTGTCCAAATAGATATAGATACATATAATCAAATCACAGAAACATTGGAAAATTTTGCACTATATAAGTTTATGCAAGAAAATGAAAACAGTGAAAAATTATCTATAGAAGATGCAAGAGAATATTATAATTTTTTAAAAAAAGAAAAAGTTTCTTAAATATAATGACGATTGAAATCAGAAAAAAATTTTTAAAAGAACTTTCAAAACTACCAACTGACTATTCTGAGTCTATAGAAAAGTTTGTATTTGAAGAGTTACAAACATATAAAAGTTTAAGTGAAGTTGGAAAAGTTGAAAAAATGACAGGTTATAAAAACTATTTCAAAGTCAGATTTGGTAACTATAGAGTTGGTCTAAAAAAAGAAAACGATACTGTTATTGTTGAAATAGTAAAGCATAGAAAAGAGATATATAAATACTTTCCGTAAACTTATTTTAGTGAAAGACTAAAAGTGAAATTGTACCAACCGTCAAGTCCATCTCACTGTTCTAAGTAGTGCTTGTAAAACTTAAAACTTTAGTATTGTCTTTCCATACACAAAATGACTAAGAATCAAATCTAATCTTTTACCACTTTGTTTAGGAAACTTTACCAAATAATAGTGCGACCATTGATTTTTAAATGGTACTAATTTTTTCAAACCACTATCATCTTTTAACTCTTTTTTATAAACATAAGGAACTCCATTTAAAGTTAAAGTATAAGCTCTGTTATTTAGTCCA
Source organism: Campylobacterales bacterium (assembly GCA_027055005.1). GTDB lineage: Bacteria > Campylobacterota > Campylobacteria > Campylobacterales > QNZT01 > SZUA-1377. The sequence goes on along the minus strand of JALUNR010000129.1, from coordinate 1,270 downwards.
TACTTTTTAGCATCTTCAAAATCATTATCTATAAAAATACTTACTACAAAATACTCTCCATCCTTATATTTGGGCTGAATTTTGTTTAAATAAGTTGCAAAAATAGATGCTTTTATCTCTAAAGAGTTATATATTTCACCTTTTTGTGTATTTGTCATACTCTCTTGAAGTAAAGTATCTGATCTTAAAAATGGCTCTTTCAAACTACATCCTACAAATAAAAAAACAGCTATAATAAATAATATTGCTTTCATAAAAACTCCTTGATTGATTTATAATAACATAATCGCTATAATAAATATATGAAATATTTAAGTAAAGCAGTAGCATTTAGTGGACCTTCTGGTAGTGGTAAAACAACTTTGATAGAAAAATTAGCAAAAACTTTAACACAACAATACAAAGTTCTTGTCATAAAACATGATCCAAAAGATAAGGCAAATTTTGATGTTAAAGGGAAAGATAGTTACAAGTTTTTTAATACTGGAGCAGATACAGTAGTACTATCTCCAACTAGGACTACTTACTTTTCACACCAAAAAAGAGAAGTTAAAGATATAATAAATATGTTAAAATTTGATTATCTTTTAGTTGAGGGATTAAAAGAGATAGAACTTCCTAGAATATCTATTTTTAGAGGAAAGATAGAAACTGAGTATCTACCATACTCCGATGCAATAGCGATAGATAATACTATCAAAATAAAAAGTGATTTAAAACTTGATGTGCTAAACTTAAACGATACAAAAACAATCCTAAAGTGGATAAACAAAAATGCAAAGGTAGTAAAATCATGAACAAAATCTATGAAGCGATAAAAAGAAGTGCTATAAAAATAAAAGATGCAATCATAAACGAAGACACAGGTTACAGTGATAACACAAACTCAACTGGAGATAATCAACTAAAACTAGACATACTAAGTGATAAAATCATAGAAGAAGAGTTTAAAAATCTAACTGAAGTAAAAGAGTTAGCAAGTGAAGAAAAAGATGATGCCCTAACTCTTCATGAAGATGGAAAATACCTCATAGGCTATGACCCACTAGATGGCTCATCTTTCATAGATGTAAATCTTAGTGTTGGAAGTATCTTTGGGATTTATGAAAATGATTACAGTGGAAAGAGTTTAAAAAGTGCAGTTTATGTAGTTTATGGACCAAGAGTTGAACTAGTTATAGCTGATGAGGATGTAAAACTTTATAGATTGATAGATGGGGAGTTTAAGTTTATAAAGACCATGAAACTAAACAAAAAAGGCAAACTAAAT
>JALUNR010000128.1 GCA_027055005.1 Campylobacterales bacterium | reverse complement strand
ATATTCAAAAAGAGTTAGCACAAAAGTCAAATAAAATTCTTGAAGAGATTATTGAGATAGAACCGGATGTAATGGAAGATGAAGAAGATGGTGAAATTATAGAAACAACAACTAAATTTGAATTTAATCTTGGTTTTGCCAAAATAAGTAGAAGTGTAAAAAAGATTAAAAATGGTTAAAAAATAAGATGATAGACATAGAAAAACTAAAAGATGAGATAGTTGAGAGATTTAAACCTTTAGAGTCTGATAAGATCATACTTTTTGGGAGTTATGCTTATGGCACACCAAATAAAGATAGTGATATTGATTTATATATTGTTACAAATGATGATTTTATGCCACAAACTTGGAGGGAAAAATCTAATATTTATTTAAAATATGCAAAAAAATTAAGAGATTTACAAAAAATAATCCCAATTGATTTAATAGTTCATACAAAAAAAATGTATGAAAAATTTGTTGATTTAGATAGTAGTTTTTATAAGCATAGTATATTAAAAGGTAAACAAATATGGTAAAACAAATTTGCATAGAGTGGCTTAAGGCTTCATATTTGGACTTAAAGAATATTGAAAAAATTATAAATGATGAATTTTTAACTCCAATTATTGCATTTCATTCACAACAATCAGTTGAAAAAAGCATAAAAGCATTGCTAGAATATCAAAATAAAGAAGTTCCAAAAATTCATAAAATTCAAACTTTAACAGAAAGAGCAGAGTTAGATTTGAAAGATTTTGAAGAAATAATCCAACTTCTTGATGAACTTTATATAGACTCAAGATATCCTGGAGATATGGGACTTTTACCTTATGGAAAACCAACACTTGATGATGCAAAAGAGTTTTATAAATTTGCATTGGAAATATTTGATAGAGTTTGTAAAATTTTAGATATTAATAAACAAGAGGTAATGAAATAGTGATAGACATTGAAAAACTAAAAAATGATATAGTTGAAAGACTAAAACTTTTAGAGTCTGATAAGATTATATTCTTTGGAAGCTCCAACAAAAATAGTTTAAGAGAGAAGATTATTTTTACAAGGAAGAGCTGTTGAAACTTGGAAAAATTTGGTATAAACAAAAGAATACTAAATTGATAATTGAGAATGGATAATTGAAAATGAAAGAAAATGTATTAATTGATAAATCTTTTAAGTTTGCCATTAGATTGGTTTATTCCCAATACCTGACCCCACTTTTTTTTATTCAAACGGCTTACTTTTAGCACAACACAATGAAGTAAAATAGGATAAAATAAGTAAAGATGATTAAAAAAATAACAAAATGTTTATTTCCAGTAGCAGGATACGGAACAAGATTTCTTCCTGCTACAAAAGCTATACCTAAAGAGATGCTTCCCATACTTACAAAGCCGCTTTTGCAGTATGGAGTTGAAGAAGCAATAGAAGCGGGAATAGATACTATGGCGATAGTAACAGGTAGAGGAAAACGGGCAGTGGAAGATCATTTTGATAAATCTTATGAGCTTGAACACCAAATAGTCAATACTTCAAAAGAATCTTTGATGTATGGTATTAGAAATATAGTTGAAAATTATACCTTTACTTATACCAGGCAAGTAGAGATGAAAGGTTTAGGTCATGCTATACTTACAGGTCAATCTCTCATAGGTGATGAGCCTTTTGGAGTAATACTTGCGGATGATCTATGTTACAATAAAGACAAAGCAGTTCTTGCTCAGATGGTAGCATTATATGAAAAATATCCAGACAAGTGCATAGTAGCCATAGAAGGGATACCTAAAGAGTTTACAAATAAATATGGTATCATATCAGGCGTAGAAATAGATAAAAATCTTTACTTAGTTAATGATATGATAGAGAAACCAGAGCCAAAAGATGCCCCGTCAAATTTAGCAATCATAGGTAGATATATTTTTATACCGGAGATATTTGATGTTATAAAGAAAACTAAACCGGGAAAAGGCGATGAGGTACAGATAACAGATGCTCTTCTGACTTTAGCTAAAAAGGAAAAAGTATTAGCCTATAAGTTTGATGGAGTTAGATTTGACTGTGGCAATGTTGATGGCTTTGTAAAAGCTACTAATTATTTTTATGAAAGAGGAGAGTAACCATCTTGTTATATTATATTAAATATCAAAAGATTATCTTTCTTATAGTGAGCGATCATATTTATGATAAAAATTCGGAGTTAAATTAAGTGATAAGCAAGATGAAAAATATAGCAAATACAGAAGATAAAAAAAGATTATTGTCAAACTTTTTTTCTTTATCTATATTGCAAGCTTTCACTTATATACTAC
>JALUNR010000127.1 GCA_027055005.1 Campylobacterales bacterium | reverse complement strand
AGCATATTTTCACGACAAAGCCACTCTAATTTTCCACTATCATCTAAGTTTAACTCTTTAAGCCCTAATTGTCTGTACTTTGTACCTTTGTTGTTAAAAAGAATATTTATATCCTCTTTAGTTGCCCACTCTTTTATCTTTTCGCAAGGAAGTGGAGTTTTTCTTATATCTACAAACTCTATCTCTATACCTTTATCTTTAAAAAACTTTATCGCTTTTCTAACTGATCCACAAGTTTTTATGCCGTGTACTTTTATCATGATTTTCTCCTTATTCAACTTTTCTTAAAACTTTATCCAACAATCTAGTAGATAAAACTCTTTTAAAAAACCAAAATATAGTAGTAACTTTTGTAACTCTATATCTAGCTTTTGGATTTTTAGAACTTAGTATCTTTTGTAAAACTTCATATACTGCATTTTCTCCTAAAGTAAAAGGTACATCTTTGCTACTTTGCAAGGCTTTTAGTTTTTGTTTGTATTCATCTTTAAAAGGGGAGTTTTCTTGGTCAATATTTTCTAAAAACTTATTTAGTGCATTTTTTCTAAAATCACTTCTTATTGGTCCACTCTCAATAAGAGATACAGATATATTTGTACCCATAAGCTCTAACCGTAAAGTATCACTAAGTCCCTCCAAAGCATATTTACTAGCATTGTATGCACCACGAAACCTAAGACTTATGATGCCGAGGACTGAGCTGTGATTTATGATTTTTCCATATCCTTGCTTTCTCATGATAGGTAAAGCTAAAGTTGTTAGTTCATGAAGTCCAAAAAGATTTGTTTCAAACTGCTCTTTTAGTACTTCTCGGCTTATATCTTCTAAGGCTCCTGGTTGTCCAAAACCTGCATTATTAAATAGGGCAAAGATTTTACCATCACTTTTTTTTAAAAACTCATCTGTACACTTTTTTACTGACTCTGATTTTGTTAGGTCAAGTTTTAAGATATTTAAGCCTTCATTTTGAAGTCTTTTTATATCTTCATCTTTTCTACAAGTTCCATAAACTAGGTAATCTTTGTTATATGAGAGCTCTTTTAAGCAGTAGTAACCGATGCCACTTGATACACCGGTTATAAGTATAGGTTTTTTACTCAATTACTTTGAATGTTCTTTTGCATACTCTGGAGTACAAAAGATTCCACAGTGACATACACCATCATTTGGAATTTCCTCTTTTATGGCTGGTTTACATGGACAAATACGATTATCTGCACTTTTATGTTTTCCATTTTCTTCTAGAACCATAAAGCATGGACAAAATCTTTTTCCATACAGAAGTTTATGTCTAGCAAGTCCCATATTTATAGCTTCGTTTACCTCTTCATTTGGATTAAAAGCCCATCCAAACTTTTCTACTACCCCTTTTGTAAACTTTTCAGTTTTTTCTACTTCTTCTAAAAATTCTGGTGAATTCATATCTAATTGTTGCATTTTCTTTCCCTTTCAAATTTTTTATATTATAATTTTTTCAAATTCCAAGGCAAACCTTGCTTGTTTAACTCATCCATAAATGGATCAGGATCAAACTGCTCCATATTGAAAACTCCATCTTTTAGCCATTTACCCTCTAACATCATCTTAGCTCCTATCATGGCAGGAACTCCTGTGGTATAGCTAACTGCTTGAGATGAAGTTTCTTTATAAGCTTCTTGGTGATCACAAACATTGTAAAGATAGTAGATTAGTTCTTTGCCATCTTTTATACCTTTTGCTACTACTCCTATGTTTGTTTTTCCTTTTGTTCTTGGTCCTAACGTTTTTGGATCAGGAAGCAAGGTTTTTAAAAACTGGATAGGAACTATTTTGCATCCTTCATGTTCAACTGGCTCAATACCTAACATTCCTACATTTTCAAGGCATTTCATGTGAGTTAGGTAACTCTCTCCAAATGTCATAAAAAATCTTATCCTTTTTAAGCCTTTTATATGCTTTACTAAGCTTTCCATCTCTTCATGATAAAGTAGATAACTATCTTTTTTCCCAATCTCGGGATAATCCCAAACCATCTTTATCTCCATTGGTTGAGTCTCAATCCACTCTCCATTTTCCCAATACCTACCATTTGCACTAACTTCTCTTAAATTTATCTCTGGATTAAAGTTTGTAGCAAAAGGATAACCGTGATCTCCACTATTACAGTCAAGTATATCTATGGTATGTATCTCATCAAAGTAGTGTTTTTGTAGATATGCACAAAAAACATTTGTAACTCCAGGGTCAAAACCACTTCCCAAAAGTGCCATAATACCTGCTTCTTTATATCTATCATTATAAGCCCACTGCTCTTTATACTCAAATTTTGCAGTATTTGGATGCTCATAATTTGCAGTGTCTAGGTAGTGAGTTTTTGTTTTTAGGCAAGCTTTCATAATAGTTAAGTCTTGATATGGAAGTGCTATGTTTAAGACTATGTCAGGTTTAGTTTTGTTTATAAGCTCTACTAGCTCATCAACATTATCAGCATCTACTTGTGCGATATCTATATCTTTTTTGTATCGCTTTTTTATCTCTTCTTGATACTCTTTGCAAGTTGAGAGAGTTCTACTAGCTAAGGTTATCTTTGAAAAAACATCACTATTTTGAATCAGTTTATGTAAGACTACCCTACCTACTCCACCAGCTCCTATAAGTAAAACATCTTTCATAAAATTACCTTTTATTACTTGGTATCCTTTTTAGGAACTACATACATATTTACATATCGTCCTTCAAATTTAGGTTCATTTTCTTTAGTTGCAATATCTTCAACCATAGGCCAAACTCTGTTTAATACTTCTTTCCCAGCATTTGGATTTGCCATTTCCCGACCTCTTAAAAAAACTCTAAATTTTACATGTTTACCAGCTTGTAAAAACTCTCTTGCATGTTTTACTTTGTAGTTTATATCATTTTCAGCTATTTTTACAGATAGTTTTATCTCTTTTACTTCTATCTTTTTTTGTTTCTTTTTTGCTTCTTTTTTCTTTTTCTCTTGCTGATATTTAAACTTTCCATAGTCCATTATCTTAACAACAGGTGGATTTGCATTTGGTGCTATCAAAACTAAGTCCAGCCCCTTGCTTCTAGCTATATCTAAAGCTTCATTACTAGATATAATCCCATACTGTTCACCACTATCATCCATACATCTTACTTCACGAAGTCTAATATCCTCGTTTAGTAATGTCTCGTCTTTTTTCCCTCTTTTATTCAAAAGTGTACCCCATTTAATTTCTCCTTTATTTTGTTATAAAATTCTTCTTTTGTGAGATTTTCTTGAGTTCTCTCTCGTCTATCTCTTAAGGCAACTGTTTCATTTGCCACCTCTTCATCTCCAAGTACTATTATCATCGGTACTCTTTGTTTCTCTGCTGTTCTTATCTTTTTATTTAAGCTCTCATTTTTAGATGAGATTTCACTATCAACTTCTAAAGCTCTTAGCTCATTTTGAATACTTTTTGCATACTCTAAGTGAGAATCTGCGATAGGTATGATAACTACTTGAGTTGGAGCTATAAAGAAAGGAAATTCTCCAGCACAGTGTTCAGTTAAAATACCTATAAACCTCTCAAATGAACCTAAAATCGCCCTATGAAGCATAACAGGTCTTGCTTTTTCATTATTTGCATCAGTATATTCTAGCAAAAATCGTTCCGGTAAATTAAAATCAACTTGGATAGTTCCACACTGCCACTTTCTTTTTAGACTATCTCTGATCTTGATATCAATTTTTGGACCATAAAATGCTCCTCCACCCTCATCGACTCCATACGATATACCACTTTCATCAAGTGCATCTTTAAGCCCCTGAGTTGCTATATCCCAAATCTCTTGCTCACCGATAGCTTTATCTGGACGAGTAGAAATCTCTAACTCATACTCAAATCCAAAAGTTTGCATAATCTCATCTACAAAACTTAAAACTTCAAGTACATTCTCTTTTATTTGTTCTGGTGTACAGTAGATATGAGCATCATCTTGAGTAAACTCTCTAACACGAAACAATCCATGCAAAGCTCCACTCATTTCATGACGGTGAACTACTCCATACTCAAAAAACTTTAGTGGAAGATCACGATAACTTCTAAGCTCACTTTGATAAATCTTGATATGTCCAACACAGTTCATCGGCTTGATACCATACTCAACTACTTTTGGATTTTCATCATCTCCCTCATTTATCTGAGTAAAGTACATATTTTCGCCATAGTTGTCATAATGCCCACTTATTTTCCAAGCTTCACTTTTTAGTAACTCTGGTCCACGAACTGGTTCATAACCTCTTTTTCTATGAGCTTTGTATAAAAGATTTTCTAGTTTTGCTCTAAGTCTTGCTCCATTTGGAAGCCAAAGTGGAAGTCCTGCTCCTATACTTTCATCAAAAGTAAAAAGTTTTAAATCATTTCCTAGTTTTCTGTGGTCTCTCTTTTTAGCTTCTTCTAGCATAAAAAGATAGTCTTTAAGTGCCTCTTTAGTAGCAAATGCAGTACCATAAACACGAGTTAACATCTCATTACTTTGATCCCCTCCTAAATATGCACCTGCTACTTTTAAAAGCTTAAAGTTTCTAAGTAGTTTAATATTTGGCACATGAGGACCACGACATAGGTCTTCAAAATCCCCTTGCTTATAAACTGATAGAGTATCATCTGTAATATTTTGCATAACTGCTTGTTTTAGTTCGTCATTTTTAAACTTTTCTTCCGCCTCACTTCTTGGCATAGAGGATTTTTCTATCTCATACTTTTTATTTAAAAGCTTTTTCATAGCTTTTTCTATATCTTTTACCTCTTTATCGCTTATAGGAGTATCTACCTTAAAATCATAATAAAATCCATCTTCAACAGTAGGTCCTACATAAAACTTTGCCTCTGGGTAAAGCTGTTTGATAGCTTGTGCCATAAGATGAGCAGTCGAATGTCTGATAATCTCTAATGCATCTTCACTATCATCAAAATAAATCTCTTCTCCACTTATACCAAGCTCTTTTGCAGTCTGAGTATCGTAAATTTTGTCATCTACTTTATAACCGATAACTATTTTTTCTTCCAAGTTAACAAATCCTTTTTTTAGACTTGTTATGACAAGTCTATTAATGGTGGCTCCGATTGGACTTGAACCAACGACCACCACCATGTCAAGGTGGTGCTCTACCAGCTGAGCTACGGAACCGTTGGGGACTATGATATATAAAGTTTGTTTTAAGTTAACTTAATTAAAGTTCATACATAAAAGAAAAGGCAAAAATAATGGCAAGAATGAACACTTCAAGTGTAGATACAACAAAAGCAGAAAGATTAGCTCACTTTTCAACTCAACAAAAAGCTGAAATAAAATCAAATTTTAGTACAAATAGTAAAGATGTAGTAGAAGAACAAGTGGTAAATGCTAGAAAAGCAGTGTCCTTAGCAAAGAAAAAAGCTAAAGCAAAGGCAAGAGCAAAAATGGCAAAAGCTTCAAAGAAAAAGAACAAAAAAAGATAACCCTAATACTACTATAAAATAAGAACTTTATTTTGTATTTTTAAATCTGGTTCTATCATCAATGAAGTAGAGTATATTCCACTTTCAAGACAACTTTTAGCTATAACCGTTACTGATTTTGGAGTATTTTTTTGTTTAAAAGGAGAGATAATATGAGAAAATTTTTTGTTTTCAATAATATTAAACCTTTCATAAGAAGCTGATGTTGCAATGGCTTCATCTTCTATTTCTATATATTTTATTATTGTAGTAGGATCTTGAGGATTTTTTATTCCTACTTTAAATTTTTGATTATTTGGCTTCCTACCTATTGCATATATATCACCTCCAAAATTAACAAGGGAATGTTTAATCTTTCCTCTTTTTATAATCTTAACAGATCTATCAACTGCATACTCTTTTATAAAACCACCTAAATCTAACTTTGTATATGGATTATCAAAAAATATTTTATCTCTTTTTATACTTATATGTTCACAACCCATATATTTACTTAATTGTTCTTTTCTTCTATTTAATTCATCTATATTTTTTGAAATCTGAAATAAATCTTTTATAGTCCCAACAGATATATCAAAAATATAAGAAGTTTTTTTATAGTACATCCGTGCTAATCTTAATATTTGAAGACTCTCTTTATCTAATTTTTTTATTTTTCTACTATTGATTTGCGAAAGGTAAGAGTTTGGGGCAAAGTAGTTATACTTAAACTCCAATCTTTTTACCTCTTGTAAGACAAGTTGTGCAATCTTGTCTGATTTTTCTTTATCTAACTCAAAAAAGAGTAGTTCACAAGGAGTTGTCATCGCTGAAAATCGATATAAATATCTCATTTAAAACCCATAAATAAATCCTATATTATAATACTTAGCATCATAATATTGAGGTTGCTTATAATAGCCTATACCACAGTTTAGTTTTAGTTTGTTATTTACCTTGTATTTAAATGTTAAAGCATAGTTATATGAGTCAAATTTACTAACTCTTCTATCACTTGAAGCATATTTTTCATCAGTAAAATAATCTCTTCTTCCAGAAAAAAAATCAGCCTTTGACTGTGTATAACCTCTAAAATTTAAACCTGTTGTAAATCTTTTGTTTATATCATAAAAAAACTTTACATCTAGTGTTTGTGAAGTTATACCCCAACTATCCTCATAGTAACGATAGAAAAGTAAAGATGCTAATTTATCATTTATTGCTTTATCATATTCGATTGAAAATCCATAAGCTTTTCTGTTATTAGGCTTTTTTTCTTCTGAGATCTTTGGTAAAGTATAGTAATCTTTCACTACTCTCATATAAGGATTTGTCAAGTATCCATGCTCTGATATATGAAATACAGCACCTTTAATAAGTGAAGTTTTATCTATGATTTGAGTATATCCAACTTGTGTATTTAAAACATATAAATCTTTTGAAACTACACTAGAACTAGCACCACTTAGTGCATCGCACTCACTGTTTCCTAAAAAGCAGGGAATATCAACTTTATTTTTTTGATAAGATGCTCCCAAAGAAATAGAATTATTTTTACTTTTATCCAAATAATACAAATATCCAAAAGAAAATTCTTTTGATTTATAATCATTTTCATTTGAATAATTATATCCAAAATTTAACTCATCTCTTGATTCTAGTCTTTTGATTAAGCTTACACCTAAAGCTTTCCTATCTTCATCATAAGGAATATCCCCATATCTTATATCTGACTGAGATAAAACACCATCTTGAATAGTTGCAGATGCACCACTTGTTGCATCATAATATGTAGGACTAGCCCCGCTAACACTATCATGAATAGATGTAATATTTAAGGTATAATCTACTCCCAAATCAAGATTTAACTCTAGTGCTGGAGTATGTATAGATGTTCTTCCACTATCTTCATCATAACTCATATACTGTACACTTACATAATCTTCAGAATACAAAGAATTAGCTAGTAAAAAAGATACTACTAATGATAATCTTAATTGCATCCGCAACCTCCTCCACTAACTCCAATACCACCTTTACTTGCTTCTTTTGAAAAATATATATGATTTTGAAAACCTCTAAATAAAGTATTTCCTCCACTAAAACTCATACTATCCTTAGCTAAAATTCCTTTTTGCCAAGGTTTGACATCTTTTATTTTTAAAGAACAACCACTTGAAAATAGCACTATTATCAAAAATAACATTCCCTTCATTTTATATCCTTGATAATATTTGTAACAACTTTGTCTATGTCATTTTTTGCACCATAAATTGTTTCTACTATCTTATAGTTTTTTATGATATAAAGAGAAGGAAAACCTATGGGATTAAATTTTTTAACAATCTCACCATTTGGATCATTGATAACTTTAAAATCAAGCTTCATCTCTTTTTTAAAACTTATAGCATTATCTATATCTTCATCTACATCTATGCCAATTATGGTTAAATTATTATTAGTAAGTTTTCTTATCAGTGGTAACTCTTTTTTACAAGAGCTACACCATGAAGCAAAAAAATCAACTACATATATCCTTTTATCATTGATACCTATTTTATTTGCAATTTGACTAACATTATCACCCTTTTGATATGCAAAGAGTATAGTAGTCAAAATCAAATAAAGAACAATTTTTTTCATAATTTTTCCTCTATTTGATACTTATAGTACCTGGTGCATCATATCTTGTTGTACCTCTTCCATGACAATAGTTACAATTTGAATACTCAATACCCTTATGATTATATCCTAAGGAGTGATTAACAACTGTTTTATTTTCATCCAAAACATAAACTTTAAAGTTACCTTTTATCAAATTTATTAAAGAAGTACTAAAGTTTTCACCCTTTCCTTTTGCAACATCCGTTAAAATAGTATCACCATTTTCAAACTCTAACTTTACTCTATGATTGTATGCTGATTTTGTTCCATTTTTATCTATATAGATTTTACCACCTGCTAGATTATGACAAATCATACACACTCTTCCGTGACAATGATCTCTTCCTCTTGCTACATAAGTAGGATTTGTATTTGTTAGTTGAGTTAAAGAATTGGTCTTTAAAAGATTCATTTTAAATGCATCTACATGAAAATTGGAATCATTTTTTGCATATAAAATTACTTCTCCATCACTATCAACTAAAGAATCTTTATATCTATAATTTGTAATAAATGTTTGGAAATTATATTTTTCAACACTCCCCATCTTAATCCCATCACTAAAAGGATAATTTGGATTTATCGCCTTTAAATCCCCACCACCAAAATCATCTGTATTATCAACTCTTATATAAGCATAAGGTGTGTAAGAAAAACTTGCTTTAAAATCTCGTTTTCCATCTTTTTTGATGCTAACGGCTGCCCAAAAACTGTTATTTTTACATTCAGCTTTATTACCATTAAAAACACAAGCTTGATAAGTTGTATGCCCTGTCTTTTTATCAATAGAGTACTTTTCAAAAAGATAATCTTCTCCCACTCCATAACCTGTAACATACTTATAACCTTTTGTTAAATCTGTTTTTATTAAAGTAATAGGCTTTTGTGTACTGCCGTCTTTCTTGGCTGCTTTTAGTATCGTATCACTTCCATAAACTACATAACTATCAGTAAATCCACGCACT
>JALUNR010000126.1:168-2342 GCA_027055005.1 Campylobacterales bacterium | reverse complement strand
AAAGAGATACTTTTACTAGAAGATTTTAATTCATCAAAACAAATACAAGAGTTACTAGAAACAAAATATCATAAAAAAGTAAGTTTAAAAATTCCTCAAAAAGGTGATAAAAAAAGGCTAACAAAACTGGCTTTGACAAATGCAAAAGAGATTTTAAGACTAAACTCTACTAAAAATGATAATATATTAAAAGAGATAAAAGAGCTTTTTGGATTAAGTCAAACTCCTTTTTCCATAGAAGGATTTGATAATTCTCATATGTTAGGAAGTGCAAAAGTTGGGGCAATGGTGGTTTGGGAAGAAAAGTTTATAAAACAAAATTACCGTCACTACAACTTAACTGCTATAAATGAATATGATCAAATGAAACAAATGTTATCTCGAAGATTAAAAGATTTAGAAAAAAATCCTCTGCCAAATCTATGGGTTATAGATGGAGGAGAAACTCTTTTAAAATTAGCTATAAAATTAGTTAAACAAAAAAATGTTTTTGTCGATATAGTTGCAATCGCTAAAGAAAAAAGAGATAGCAAAGCTATGAGAGCAAAGGGAAGAGCGAAAGATATTATCTTCTCACAAAATGGAGAATTTAAACTCTCCACAGAAGATAAAAGGCTTCATTTTATACAAAATATAAGAGATGAATCCCATAGATTTGCTATCTCTTTTTTTAAAAAACAAAAATTAAAAGAAGATAAAAAACTATCTCTTTTAAATAAAAAGGGAATTGGTGAAGCTACTTTAAAAAAGCTCATCGATTATTTTGGAACATTTGAAAATATAAAAGAAGCTTCTTTTGTGGAACTTGAAAAAGTTATCGGAAAAAGTTTAGCTTTAAAACTGAAGGAGTAAGAGTTGGTATTATATGATAAAAATTATAGATTTTTAGGTTTAAGTCAAAAACTATTAAATAAATTGGGATTTGATGATATAAATGAGTTTAATTCATACCATAAAGATTTTGCAGAACTATTTATAAAAGAAGATAATCTTATATATAATTTTGAAAATTTTTCATGGCTTGATTTCATTTTATATGGAGGTAGCGATAAAGATACAGCTATCATAAAAGACAAATCAAATAATTTAACAAAAGTTAAATTGAAAATATCAAGTATTGATTTGGCAAATGATTTTTGCCAAAGTGATAAAATATACTGTATCAAGCTTGAAGATAAAGGTGAAGTAACTAAAAAAGAACAAATAGAACAAAATTCTCATATAAACTTAAGTGCTATGCTTTCAAGCAAAGATAAAGAGATAGAAGAAGCAAAATTATCAATAAAACCAGATACTTCACCCAAAGCTATCAATCAAGAAGATTTAAATATAAATTTAAGTTTTATGAAAAATGATAATTTAAAAGATGATACTAAAACTAGTGTAAATTCTATTTCACTAGATTTTTTAAATAAAAAAGAAGAAAAAAATGTTCTAATAAAACCTGAACAAAAAGCTTCTGAAGATAAAGAAAAAGAACAAAAACAAACAATAGAAATAAAACCTGAAATAACAGATAAAAAAGAGCAAACTCCGAATAATGTTGTTCTTGATTTTTTTAATTCAAAGATAGAAGAAGATACAAAAACATTTGAAAATAAACCAGAGCCCGAGCAAACTCCATCAGCTCTAAATCTAAACTTTACAAAACAAATACAAAAAAGTGAGGAAGAAACTCCTAAAAATCAGGAGCCAGAAGAAAAGGATACAAAAGCATCTGGATTAAACTTTGATTTTTTAAAATCAAAAACTAAGAAAATAGAACAAAAAGAAGATAATACTCCTAATGAAGTTGTAGAAAATAAAACTCTAAAAATTGAAGAAGAACCAAAAGAGAACGATGCAGATACTAAACCATTGATAAATCTTAACTTCTTAAAACTAGAGCAAGAAGATAATGCGCCTGATGAAGTTGTAGAAAATAAAACTCTAAAAATTGAAGAAGAACCAAAAGAGAACGATGCAGATACTAAACCATCGATAAATCTTAACTTTTTAAAACTAGAGAAAGAAGATAATACGCCTGATGAAGTTGTAGAAAATAAAGCTCTAAAAATTGAAGAAGAACCAAAAGAGAACGATGCAGATACTAAACCATTGATAAATCTTAACTTCTTAAAACTAGAGCAAGAAGATAATGCGCCTGATGAAGTTGTAGAAAATAAAACTCTAAA
>JALUNR010000126.1:0-68 GCA_027055005.1 Campylobacterales bacterium | reverse complement strand
AATTGAAGAAGAACCAAAAGAGAACGATGCAGATACTAAACCATCGATAAATCTTAACTTTTTAAAAG
>JALUNR010000125.1 GCA_027055005.1 Campylobacterales bacterium | reverse complement strand
TTGGAAGAGATGTAGCAGTTAGCTTTTTGAGCTTTGCTAAAGTTATGGATAGACTTCCAGATATCAAAAATATACTAAAAACAGGAAAAGGCAAATACAGTGGTGAAGTGGATGTGCTTTATGCTTTGAGTACTGGTCTTGTAAGTGCGCTTTTAAAAGATACAAGTGATGAAAAACTAGATAATTTACTTCTTTATACATTAGATTTAAAAAGTGAGTTTGCTGTTATGATAGTGCAAGATTTACAAAGAAATGGTGTTATGATGGAACATTCGTTAAATTTTAAAAAATGGGTAAAAAAGTTTGCTTACCTTTTAGAATAATCTATAAAATTTCAGATGTCAATAAACAAAAAAATCTCTCAAGCAAAAGCTAAACTTTTAGTAAATTACCCTTATTTTGGTACGATTGCCTCAAAACTAGAACTCATTCAAAATGATGATATACAAGCTTTTAAAAGTGATGGCAAAACCATTGAATACAACAGCAATTTTTTACAAAATATAGAACTCTCTAAAGTTGAGTTTATCTTGGCTAATGGAGCAATGCACGCTTCACTAGCACATGAACAAAGAAAAAGTGGAAGAAGTGGTTGGCTTTGGCAAATGGCTACGGACTATGCTGTAAATGATATGTTGGTTGAAAATGGACTTGAGCGACCAGACGAAGCAACTTACTCAAAAAGGTTTAGTGGACTTTATGCTGAAGAGATTTATGCTCAGCTAAAAGAAGAACTTCAGAATAAATCTGATGATTTAGATGAAATAACAACTGACAGTGAAGAGCAAAGCTCTTCTAGTGAGGTGCGTATGATAGAGTTGAATGAACTTCTTTTAGAAGAGCAACTTTTTGATGAGTTTGCAAAGTCTGTTTTAGCCTCAGAAGAAACAAAAGATGAATTACCAAAAAGTATAGAGAGATTTTTTAATTTAAAAAGTTCTGGAAAAATAGATTGGAGAGATGAATTAAAAATTGCAATAGATAAATTTCATAAAGATGATTATGTCCTAATTCCACCAAACAAAAAGTTTTTATATATGGGAGTATATCTTCCATCAACTATAAGTAATAAATTTGAGTTAGTAATAGCGGTTGATAGTTCAGGTTCTGTAGATGAAGAGTTACTCGAAGAGTTTTTAAATGAGGTGGATTTTTTGATGTCAAGTATCCAAAACTTTCAAATTGACCTACTTGTTTGTGATGATAAAATTCACTCACACAAGGTTTTTTATAGTGGGGATAGTTTAGATGTTAAACTTCAAGGGAATGGAGGAACTGACTTTAGACCTGTGTTTGAGTTTGTAAAAGATGAATTACCAGATACCAAACTACTTTTATACTTTACAGATTTAGAGGGAACATTCCCTTCTACTTCACCAAACTATGATGTGAAATGGATTTCATCAAAAGAGGAAGATATTCCGTTTGGGGATGTGATACTTTTATAAATATCCATTATGTTTTGTGTATGTGGATTTTCTATGTAGTATTGATTTAAAAGTTGATTTAGTCTGTTATGGTTAAATCTCCAAAATAGCTTACTATCAAAACTTTCATCTTCAAGCATGTATAAAAAAAGCTTTTGATTGTCTAACTTACCCTTTTTCTCTTCTATCACTTTTAGCATTAATCTTATGAGTTCTTTGTGTGCTTCTTGTGTCTTGTCATCATCTGGGAGTTGCTTGTTTTTTAAAAAAGGGTAAACCTTCCACATGCCAATACCCATAAAAAGTATGAAAAATATCATCATCCATGTTGAAATAGAAAACTCCATAATAAGTTCCTCGTATTTATTTAACGACATCTTATAACTATTTTGATAAAATTTCATCATGAATGATAAAGTATTTACAAAACCTATTAAAAAACAGTTTGAGTTTGATGAAGAGGTAGCGGCAGTTTTTGATGATATGTTACTAAGAAGTGTCCCTTTTTATAAAGAGTCTCAAAAGATAACCGAGTTTTTTGCCTTGAAAAACTTAGAAGATGGTGGGGTAATGTATGACCTTGGGTGTTCAACAGCTTCACTACTTTTAAATATACATAGAAAGTCAGATAAAGATATAACTCTAATAGGTCTTGATAACTCCCAAGCGATGTTAA
Organism: Campylobacterales bacterium; assembly: GCA_027055005.1. Taxonomy (GTDB): domain Bacteria; phylum Campylobacterota; class Campylobacteria; order Campylobacterales; family QNZT01; genus SZUA-1377. The sequence goes on along the minus strand of JALUNR010000125.1, from coordinate 243 downwards.
CACAAGCTAGAAAAAAGTGTGAAGCATATGGTGCTAAAATTGAGATAGAGTATGCAGATATATTAGAATATGATTATAAAGAAGCTGATATTTTTGTTAGCAACTATACTTTGCAGTTTATCCGTCCACTTGTTAGAGAAGAGTTAGTAAAAAAAATAGCTTCATCACTTAAAAAAGATGGTGTGTTTATATTTAGTGAAAAAGTTATAAGTCATCACTCAAAGTTAAATAAAGATTTAATAG
>JALUNR010000124.1 GCA_027055005.1 Campylobacterales bacterium | reverse complement strand
TAAAATACCTTTACTAAAACATAGGAAAAGATATGACTGTATCCCAAATAGAAGAAAATATAAAAACTTTAACAGATGATTTTTCAAAAAAAGAGTTTGTTTTTGATTTTCTTCTATCATTTGGGTTTCCTAAAGCTACTATCGCAAGGCTTAAAAAGGGTGAGTTAAATCAGCTTGAAACTAAAGGTGAGCTAACTTTACGAAAAAAGCTCTTTTTTAAAGAGGTTAGTGAAAATCTACATTTCCTGGATTCAACCCACTAGTGCAACACTAAGCCGAATTTTCAAACTCAATAATACTACCAAAAAAAACTTCAGCAGGAGTTTTGAAACCAAGAGTTTTTGTCCTCGTTCCTGTGGGATTACATCTTGGTCTGTAATTTAAGCTATTTTGAACATCAATGACTTGCCTTATAGTTATCTCTTTAAAACTACTACCTTTAGGAAAAAACTGTCTTATAAGTCCATTTGTATTTTCATTTAATCCTCTCTCCCAAGATGAGTAAGGATGACAAAAATAATACTCTGAATTTAATGCATTAGATACCTCTTTAAAAGAAGCAAACTCTTTTCCATTATCACTTGTAATGGTATGAGTCCATTGTTTGATAGGTAATATCATTTCGATTAATGCATCTTTTATAATAGAGGCTTTTTTATGTTCTACTTTTTTTATGATGGTAAATTTTGATTTTCTATCTACTACAGTTACTAATGCTTGTTTATGGTTTTTACCTATAACAAGATCTATCTCTAAATCTCCTATCCTTTCTTTTTTATCTACTATGCTTGGTCTATCCTCTATAAAGCATTTATTAGCTATTTGTCCTATTCTATCATTACTTCCATATCTTCTCTTGTATTTCTTTGATTTGTGTCTTAAATGTTTATATAGAGTGCCTCCAACCTCTTTATCTTTTTGCAAATATTTATAAATACTCTCATGACTTACACTTTCTAATCCATCTATCTTCATTCTACCTGATATTTGTTCTGGTAACCATTTTAGTTGTATCTTTTATTTGATGTACTCTACTTGTTCTTTGCCAAGTTTTATATGTTTAGGTTTTGTTATTTCTCTTTGTAAATAAAGAGTATGTGCCTGTTTTGGTCTGTATCCTTTTTGCCATTTGTTTCGTTTCAATTCTCTATTTATTGTTGACTTATCTCTACCAATATTTCTTGCTATTGCACTTTGTATTAATCCCTCTTTTTTCAAAGCATAAATCTGGTATCTTTCTTCTTGGGTCAAACGATGATATTTCATATTGCAACCTTTTAAATGTCGGAAGTTTAAAAGAAAAATTTTGCTTCTTCTAAACAAAAGCCGAGATTTATTATCGTTACTGATTATGAAACTTTTTTAGTTTATGATACTAAAAACGAAGATAGTTTAGATATAAAACTAAAAGAACTATTCCACCCCAAAAGTCAAGACAACTTTCAAATTTTTTTAATTCCTCTTTCTTCTATTATTTTCATTTACTTTTATTTAACATCCACTTTAACACACTTATGACAGTTTTCTATAAATATGATAACATAAGGCGCAGATACTGCATCTGAAGTTAATCCTCTTGCTTTGTTTAGTTTTACTTGTATGTTGTTGAATCTTCCTGCATTTTCTATATTTGTTACTTTTAGGCTGTATGAGCTATCATTTTTAAATCCTGCTTTTACTACTATCATAGTTCCATCAAAATCTTTTTTAAACTCTTTTCCTGTTAATGCTTTGTATTTTTTAGCAAATGCTATTTTGTCTTCTTTTACATCACTATGATAAACAGTAGAAGTTGTGTTTTTATCATCAAACTCACTATAATCTACTGGATATTTTCCACTATCTACTACTTTAAAATCTACATTTTCTTGAACATAACTTCTAAGCTCTGTGCTGTTTGAGTTTGTTGATACTTGTTGGTTTGTAGTTGCTCCTACACCACATCCTGTTAGTAAAAAAGTTGCTGTTAGTAAGATTGTTGTTATTATTGTTTTTTTCATTTTTCTTCCTTTTTGTTTAGTTACAAAAACATAAGCAAAAGGTGTGCCAAATTTTACTTTTTTGGAGTTTGTTATGTTAAATTTAACTCTTTTTTAAAATTATTGTATTTTTCTTTTGTTGTTTGGAGGGTTAGGATTACATTTTGGGAAAATTCTTTATTTATTATCTTAACTTCATGTTTATTTGCTAAATATTCAAATCTTTGAAAGTTTGTGTATTCTACCTCATCAGTAAACTCATCTTCATCTTCATACTCTATAAACTCTGCCTCTTTTATAGCTAGATTTGCGGAGTCGCTGTATGCTCTAACAAGTCCTCCCGTGCCAAGTTTTATCCCACCAAAGT
>JALUNR010000123.1 GCA_027055005.1 Campylobacterales bacterium | reverse complement strand
CTTAAATAGAGATGTAAAGGGGCTATGAACACCCCTATTAAAATTTATATTATTTTAGTAGTACCTTTTATATAACTATTGATTTTTTACCTACCACCATTGTCACCACTATACTCTTTTATGCTAGTGAGTAGGTTTTTAATACCCTTATCATCTGTGATGGTAGGGTAGTGTTGTTCATTCGTTTTACCCACTATTTCGCTTATGTCAAAATCATTACATGGGTTTCTATCTGCTATCCCATGAGCTACTGCATACTTAAAAGTTTTACCTATTTGTTGGTAAACCTTTTGAGTAGAATTTTTTATATTTCTCTCCATCATGATTTTAAGAATGTTAATAATATCTTTTGAGGTTACATCATTTATATTTTTACTTCCTATGTGTGGAAAAGTATCATTTACAAAACCTCTAAGAGTTCCTTTATAGTGAGGAATACTAATATCATCTTTTATCTTTTCTAATCGTTGTAGTGCTATTACTTTAAATGTATTGAGGTTTTTTGTATCTTCTTTGCGTTGTAGCTCTTTGGTTTCTTGTTTTACTGTACTTGGGTTAATACCATCTGCTAATAGTTTTTTGTTGGTATCTCGTAATTCTCTAGCTCTTGATAAACTTATTTCAGGATATGCACCTAAAGCTAAAAGTTTTTCTTTTCCATTAAATTTAAACTTTAATCTCTATAGCTTCGTATTTCGTTTTGTTATTAATAGAAATAAGCCACCACCATCAAATAGTTTATAGTCTTTTTCTTTGGCTTTAGCAGTTTTGATTTTTGTATTTGTAAGAGGTGTAACAGTTCGTGCCATTGGTAACCCTTTGTATATAAAGGGGTATATTTTCAACTATAATAAGGGTACTTAAATGATGTACCCCTTAATATACCCCTAAAAAGATGGGATTACTATAGCATACATTAGATTAAGTTAGACTAATAAAGTTGTTAAAAGTTCGTTGTTTAGGGAGTTTTTAGAGTTTATTGGGTGTTGTTAAATTGATAGGTGGATGGGGTAGAGGGATTCGAACCCCCGAATGGTAGCACCAAAAGCTACTGCCTTACCGCTTGGCGATACCCCAATAATAAACGGCCGAAATTCTAACATAAAAAGCTTAAAATAGATTTTAATAAATCATAAGCTATACTCCTTTATGAAAAAAACTTTTATAACAGATCTTGACCATACATTTTTACGGACAGACTTGTCTCTTAGTGCTTATACGCAAGAACAATGGAACAAAAAATCAACACATAACCTTTTGAGTGTCGCTACAGCTCGTACTTACAAAAAAACAATACAGTTTTTAAAAAATATAGATATAAATATGCCAATGATACTGCTTGATGGTGCTTTGATTGCCACTATGGATAAGCAGGTTATAGATACTAAATTTATAAATAAAAATATAGCTGACAATATAATTGATGAGGGGGCAAAGTTTGGTATTTATCCTTTTGTTTTAGCTTTGGCGGATGAGAAAAATCTAAGTGAGGCTTTCTTGTATTCAAGTGTTCTAAACAAATATCAAAAAGAGGTCTTAACACGTTATACAAAAGATGATAATCTTCAAGAGTTAAATAATATTTCTGCAATGGATAAAAATTTTAAAATAGTTTATATGGGTGAAGAGGAGTTGCTTCGTTTACTTGCTATAGAGCTTGAAAATATTTTTGGCAATAGTTTAAAGCTTATTTTAGCTCCTGAAGCATATGTTGGATGTTACTTTTTAACCATACTTCATAAAGATGCAGATAAATCTCATGGTATACAAATAGTTGGTGAATTCAGTGGCTTTGATATGTCTGATTTAACAGTATTTGGGGACAATTTAAATGATTTGGGGATGTTTAAGCTTGCTGGTACTTCTGTAGCAGTTGCAAATGCACATGAAGAGCTAAAAGCTTATGCTGATATAGTATTGCCTCATACAAATGATGAAGATGGCGTAGCAAAATTTTTACAAGGAGTTACACGGTGAATAAATCAACAGTTTTGCCAATGATTATTATAGGGATTTTATTTTTTATATTTGGATTTGTAACATGGCTAAATGGTTCATTGATTCCTTTTTTGAAAATCATTTTAGATCTCAATGATTTTGATGCACTTTTTGTAAGTTTTGCATTTTATATTGCCTATACTATTATGGCTCTTCCTATGTCATATATACTTGAGAGAACTGGTTATAAAAATGGTATGGCTATCGGTCTTGGTGTTATGGCAGTTGGAAGTTTGCTTTTTATCCCAGCTGCATTGAGTGCAGAATATATTGTATTTTTAGTTGCACTTTTTACTTTAGGAACTGGACTTACCATACTTCAAACTGCTTCAAATCCATACATAGTTTTGATAGGAGATATAA
>JALUNR010000122.1 GCA_027055005.1 Campylobacterales bacterium | reverse complement strand
TTAATTATTCCTAAAAATGACCGATATAGCTTAAATTATATGATTTTAAGGATATCGGATGATGGTTTTAACCATAAAACATAATCTTTACTGCAATGCTCGATGTGATTATTGTAATGTTCCAGAGATTGGGAGATTTTTAAAAACTATGAGTGATGAAACTGTGGAGAGGATTGTTAAAAATAGTGAAGATTTTATAAAAAAAAGTGGTATTAAAACTATTTCTGTTGTATTTCATGGAGGTGAGCCTCTTCTAGCTCCTGATAGTTTTTTTAAGTGTGTATATGAAAGTTTTGAAAAGAGTGAAGTTTTAAAAGATATCAATATAAGATTTACTATCCAAACAAATCTTACTATGTATCATGAAAAAGAGTGGCCATATCTAAAAAGGCTTTTAGGAAAAAATCCTCTTGTTGGAACTAGTTATGATCCTATGAGTAATTCAAGAAAATTAGCAAATAAAACTTCTTATGGGAAAGCTTTTATGAAGTCATATCAAAAACTTTCAAAAGAAAATGCAACGATAAATTTTATTTATCCTGTAACAAAAGAAGCTTTTGGGAAAGAAAAAGAGGTTTATAACTTTTACAAAAATCTAGGTGTAAAGTCACTAACAATAAAACCTGTACTTGACTATGATGGAAATATCAGTGAAGATGAACTCTATACAGCTCATGAGTATGGAGAGTTTTTAAAAAATATGTATGCTCTTTGGGTGGAGGATGATTATAGTATCTGTATAGAACCTTTCAATGGTTGGACACTAAAACATCAAACTGGAAGTGAGAGTCAGTTGTCTTGTTATTTTAGTGGAAAATGTTCAAATAAAATGTTTTTAGTTTTACCAAATGGTGATTTGTTTGAGTGTTGTGAGTTTACAAGACTCAGAGAGAAGCCTGTGGGAAATATTTATACTCATTCATTTTATGATGTTCATAAAAAAAGAGAACAAAAGATAAAAAATTATTATGAAATGATGCAAAACAATACTTGTAATGGATGTGAATGGTGGGGGTATTGTCATGGCTATTGTCCTGTTAAAACTCATGGTGAAAGCAAATATGAAAAACACTTTTTTTGTAATGGATATAAACACTTTTTTGAAAATGTTTTTAAAAATCCATACAGTGGAAAGGTGCAAGATATAGAAAAAATCAAACAAAAAGTTAAGGAGTTAGAGATTGTATAAAGAGATAAATTTACCTATGGATACAAAGTTAGATGTATCCTCATATTTAAAAATAGTAAGAGTTAGTAATTTTAAAGATATAAGCAGTTTTAAAAATAGTATTGATAATACGATAAAATTTTATGGGAAAAATACAAAAAGATTATATTTTTATCTTGAAGATTTAGAGATTTTAAAAACTCTTTATAATCTTAAGTATAAAAATATGTTTATGCTATTTGATGTAAATACAAAAAATATATCTTTAGTTAAAGAGTATAAAGAGATTTTAGGTTCGTTTTATACAAAAGCGTTGTTAGATAGTATAATAAAACCGTCTGAAGTAGTGGACATAGTAAAGTTTTTGGCTAAATATAACATAAGAAGTGAAATAAGTTATGATCTTTTTAAAAAGTTAGATAGTAAGAATTTTGAAAATATAACAAAAGAGTTGCTTTTAGATAAGAAGTATGTTAAGTATGTAGAGCCATTTTTTAGTTTTGCAAACTATGTATATGAAAAAAATATTAAAAAATCTTCAAAACATACACTTTGGGAAATCTTTAAAGATGAATTAAATGGATTTTTATACATAAACAAAGATAGTGATGTCGCAGTATCAAAAAGATGGGATAAAAGAGGAAAATATTTATATAACCTTGATGATAAAGAACAAAGTATAAAAAAATCTCCTCTGTATCAAGAGTTAAAATCTTATGATGAAAATCTTTTCTTTGAAAATTTAGAATGTGCTATGTGTGATAAATATGAGTTATGCAAGGCTTATTTGAAGTTTGAAAACAAAGAGTATGATTGTAGTGGATTTAAATCAATGATTGAAGAGATAGAAAAAAATTTTGAAATTTTCAAAAAAGCATCTTGTCAAAGTGTAAAGGAAGCAGTGTAAATGAAAAAGAAAATTTTTTCACTTGCCTTTTATCCAAAGCTTGATAAAAATTATATAGAAACAAAGTTTATACCTTTTTTGAAAGAGTATAGAGAGTTTATATATGATATTTATTTTACTTGTTTGATTCCTCCATTTGTAGATGATGGGATGGGAAGTAGAAGAGATTTTAGAGATCCTTTGAAAGAGAGCATGAGGATATTTGAACTTATGATGCAAATCCAAAATCGTTTGGGTATAAAAGTATCTGCGACTTTTAACTCTATAAAAGTTGATTCAACAGCAAAAAACTTAGATATT
>JALUNR010000121.1 GCA_027055005.1 Campylobacterales bacterium | reverse complement strand
TTACCCAAATGCAAAGTGATTTGGATAGTGAAAAACGATCAATGGCAAGAATATGGAAACAAAGAGAAAAACAGATAGATAAAGTTTTAGAAAATACTGTTGGAATGTATGGTTCTATAAAAGGTATTGCAGGAAATGCTATCGGCAATGTTAAATCTTTAGAACTACCATACAGCGATGAAAAGGAAGATTAGATTTAGTATTATTCTTATTAAATCGCCCAAAGTACCTAAATACGAGGAGGAGGAGTGTTTTAGTGGCACTTTGGACTAAACCTATATCGGATAATTAATTGAAAACTTTAAAAAAATAATCAATTTTTTTCTATATAATTTTAGAGTTTAGTATTTTATATAAAAAATAATAACTAATAAATATATTTGATTTTAAGTAAATAAAAGTTGCAGAAAGTAACATATTATTAAAAAATAATAACTTTTTAAAAACAAAGTTAATAAAAAATTTACTTTCGTCGATATACTTTTAACAAGATATTAAAAGGATGAAATATGTTAGGTAAAAAAGTATTTTTTATTAAAGAGTTTTTAAAATTAGACAAATTAAAAGATGAAGTGGATTTTGATGATTTTTTAACTCTATATACAAAAGAGAAGTTAAATGCAATAGTAAATGATGAAATCCATAATGACAGAAATGAAGAAAAAAATCTTTCAGGAGTTCATTTTGTAGCAATATATAAAGATACAAAAGATTCAGTTTCTAAAAATACACTTTCAAGAATCATAGAAAGATTAAGATTTGAGATAAGAGATACAGATATCTTGGTAAAGTGGGATGAAAATGAATTTATTATTTTATTGCTTGAGTGTACTATTGAATCAGCTCAAAAAATATCATTTTTACTAAAAAGCATAATAGAATCAAAAGATTATGACGGTAGGCAAGTGGAGTTAAATTATACTATCACTTTTCATAAAGAAGAAGATAGTGTAGAAAACTTTTTAAACAGAATAGAAGCAAAAGCAACTGCTTAAGAAAAATCTGTATAATCCCTAAAAGTTAAAAAATTTTAAGGGATTATTTTGAATAAATATATTATAAAAATTTCATGCAGTGATGAAAAAGGGTTAGTTTACAAAATCTCAAATATACTTTTTAAAAATCAGTTAAATATAGAAAAAAACAATGAATATGTCGATGAAGAAAATGGAAAGTTTTTTTTTCGAGCTAGAGTTTTTGGAGAATTTGAAGTAAATACTTTAAAAAAAGAACTTCAAAGCAATCTTCCCACTGATGCAAATATATTTATTGCAAAAAGAAGAAAAAAAGATATTATTTTAATGGCAACCAAAGAATCTCATGCTTTAGGTGATATACTTATAAAATATTATAGTAATGCTCTTAATGCAAATATCAAAGCTGTTATTGCAAATCACCAAAATCTAAAAGAATTAACAGAGAAGTTTAATATTCCCTTTTACTATATAAGTGCTGAAAACAAAACAAGAAATGAACATGAAAAAGAAGTTTTAGAGTTATTAAACAGTTTTGATATTGATTATATTGTTTTAGCAAAATATATGAGAATATTATCTAGTAATTTTGTAAAATCTTATGAAGGTAAAATAATAAATATCCACCACTCCTTTTTGCCTGCATTCATAGGAGCAAATCCATACAAACAAGCATACGATAGAGGTGTTAAAATTATAGGAGCAACAGCACACTTTGTAAATAACAATTTAGATGAAGGACCTATAATAGCCCAAGATGTTAAAGAAGTAAACCATGAATATAGTTGGAAACAGATGCAAAAAGCAGGACGAGAAATAGAAAAATCAGTGCTAAATGAGGCTATTGATTTAGTTTTTGATGATAGAGTTTTTGTTTATAACAACAAGACTATCATATTTTAAACTTTTTGTAGTAGTATATTATACTAAATATAGGAAGGGTTAAATCTTGAGAAAAAGAAAAAGAGTTTTAGTAAAATTTTCTGGTGAAGCATTAGCAGGAGATGAGGGTTATGGTATAGATACCCAAATCCTAAAATACATAGCTGACGAGATAGAGAATCTAGTGAGAAACTCCGTTGAAGTTGCAGTAGTTGTAGGTGGTGGAAACATCATAAGAGGTGTAAGTGCAGCAAAAGATGGTATTATAAAAAGAACTAGTGGTGATTATATGGGAATGCTTGCAACTGTTATAAATGCAGTAGCTCTTCAAGAAGCACTAGAATACAACGGAGTTTATGCAAGAGTTCAAAGTGCTATAAAATTAGAACAAATAGCAGAAACTTTTATAGTTCGTCGTGCAAAAAGACATCTTGAAAAAGGAAGAGTTGTTATATTTGGGGCTGGAACTGGAAATCCTTTTTTTACAACTGATACTGCAGCAACTCTTAGAGCTACTGAAATAGAAGCTAGTATGATTATAAAAGCTACAAAAGTTGATGGAGTTTATGATAAAGATCCAAAGAAATTTGAAGATGCAAAAAAGTTAGATGTTATTAGTTATGAAGATGCACTAAAAGATCATATAAAAGTGATGGATGATACTTCTATCGCTTTAGCAAAAGATAATTCACTGCCTATTGTAGTATGCAATATGTTTGAAAAAGGAAATCTTTTAAAAATAGTCAATGGTGATTTTTCATCAGCATCAATAGTAGAAAAAACAAAGTAAGGATAAAATATGAGATTGGAAAAAGTAGTTTCAAAGGCACTAAAACAAGTAGATGATGACAGTTATGTTCTATCACTAATGGTATCAAAAAGAGCGAATGAACTCTCAGCTGGTAAAAAACCGAAAATAGAACTAAAGAAAAATCATAATTTAAAAAATCCTGATATTGCTCTTATGGAAATAGCAGAAGGGTTGATAAAACTAGAAACTATATCATAAACAGAGTTTTTACTTGAATACATCACTAGAAAATCTAAAATTAGTAAAAGATGTATTAGAAGCAAGGGGTATTTTTTTTAATATAGTTGGTAAAGATAAAAAACTTATATTCGCCCTTGATTTTGCTACAAAAGCTCATGAAAAGCAGTATAGAAAAAGTGGTGAGCCTTATATAATCCACCCTATACTAGTTTCGGTTATTGTTAAACTCATAGGTGGCGATGATGAAATGATAATAGCTGCTCTTTTACATGATACAGTTGAAGATACATATATTACAGAAGAAGATATTGAAACAAATTTTGGTAAAGAAATAAAAAATTTAGTAGATGGACTTACTAAAATAACAGAAATAAGAGAAGAAGAATTAGTTTCATCAACATCAGATAAAAAGATAATATCATCAGCTCTTACTTTTAGAAAAATGCTTATTACTTCAATAGAAGATGTGAGGGTATTAGTTATAAAACTTTGTGATCGTGTTCACAATATGCTAACTCTTGATGCTCTAACACAAAAGAAGCAAAAAAGAATAGCAGAAGAAACACTAGTTGTTTATGTTCCCATATCACATAGACTTGGTATTTCTAAAATAAAAAATGTATTAGAAGATAAGTGTTTTTATTATCTATTTCCACAAAAATATCAAGAAATAACCAAATACCTAGAAAATAATGCTCAAGATTTGAGATTAAAAATAAATACTTTTATCGAAAAGATAAGAAAAATGATGTTAACAAATGGCTTTATAGATGATAGTTTTAAAATAGAAGGAAGAATCAAACACAAATACTCAATCTATCAAAAAATACAAAGAAAAGGTGTTTCAATAGATGAAATATTAGATTTACTTGCTATTAGAATTTTAGTAAATGAGCCTCTTGATTGTTATAAAGTTTTAGGTCTTATTCATTTAAAATACAGACCCTTAATATCAAGATTTAAAGATTATATTGCAATTCCAAAAGATAACGGATATCAAACTATACATACAACTGTCTTTAGTAAATCAAAAATATATGAAATACAAATAAGAACTTATGATATGCATAAATCTGCAGAATATGGTGTCGCATCTCATTGGAAATACAAAGGTCATGAGGGATTAAGTCCAAACTTAGAATGGTTACAAGAGTTAAGAAGTGATAGTGATTCTAAAAATATAGACCAAATAATAGATGTAAAAAAAGCTGGACTTTATAGTGAAGAAGTTACAGTTTACTCTCCAAAAGGAGATCTTTTTACTCTTCCTCGTGGTGCTACTGTACTAGATTTTGCTTTTGCAGTTCATAGTGAAGTTGGTTATTTTGCTAGTGAAGCTTATATAAATAAAAAAAGAGTACCTTTTTTAACACAATTAAAAAATGGTGACATAGTTAAAATAATAACTGGAGCACAAAAACAATATCGATGTAGTTGGATAACATCTGTAAAAACAACTCGTGCAAAAAGTGCTATAACACAAAACTGTAAATCTAAACTAAAAGAATTAAATACAAAAATTGCAAAAAATATTTTATCAAGTGAGTTAGGTGCAACTCACTATCTTTTACAAAAAGCAATACATAGAGAAAAGTTAGAAAAAAATATATATAGAGCAGCAATAGAGATAAACTATTTACAAACTAGCTTATCTAAGTTAAAAAAATCTATCATAAAAAACAGAGTACTCTTCCCGATGATTTCTCCTATAAAATCATATAAATTAAAAGAGAAACAGTTTGATAAGTTAGTAATTTACTCAACCAATCATTACTCAAATATTTCATTTGATTATTGTTGTCATCCAAAAAATGGTGATGATATTGTAGGTATTGTAAAGGGTGCAAATATCACTGTTCATCATAAATTTTGTCAAAAAGCCAAAACCTTAATAGATGAAAAGAAAAAGTCTGTTTTTATAAAATGGGCAGAAAAAAAGGAACAAATATTTAAACTTATAATAAGTATTGAAAATAAAAAAGGTGCTTTAGCAAAGTTTTTACAATATTTAGCTAAAATAGAGGTAGATTTACTTAACATATCATTATCTAAAAGTGAAGATAACTTAACTAGTTACTTTGAAATAGATATTGAAATATCAAAAGATACTGATGCAAATATAGTTAAAGATAAACTTATCAATAAAAAAAGTGATAGTTATAATATAATCGACTTTTTTGCAATAAATGATGCTTATAAAAATTAAAAAGGGAGTTTTGTGTTTAATATAGAAGATGCACTAAATGATATAAAAAGAGCAACTGCTGAAATAATAGATGAGAAAAGATTAGAAAAGCTTTTAAAAGATTATAAAGAAAATGGTAAAAATTATTTTGTGAAAGTTGGATTTGATCCAACAAGTCCAGATATACACTTGGGACATACTGTTGTACTTCAAAAGGTAGCACTTTTCCAAAAATATGGAGGTATAGTTCAACTTTTAGTTGGAGATTTTACAGCTATGATAGGTGATCCAACAGGTAAAAATGTTATGAGAAAACCTTTAAAAAAAGAAGATGTCTTAAAAAATGCTCTAACCTATCAAGAACAAGTTTTTAAAATTTTAGATAGAGAAAAAACCATAGTTGTACATAACTCTCAGTGGCTAAATGACTTGGGTTCAAGTGGAATAATCTCACTTTGCATGAACCAAACAGTAGCAAGAATGCTAGAAAGAGATGATTTTGAAAAAAGATATAAATCAAAAACACCAATAGCAATAAGTGAATTTATTTATCCACTTTTACAAGGATATGATAGTGTACATTTAAAAAGTGATATTGAACTTGGAGGAACTGACCAAAAGTTTAACCTACATATGGGAAGACAACTTCAAAAAGCTTATGATATAGGAAAAGAACAAGTTTTAATCATGATGCCTATCTTGGAAGGATTAGATGGAGTTGCTAAGATGAGTAAATCTCTAAAAAACTACATAGGGGTAAATGACTCTCCAAAAGATATGTATGCAAAAATACTTAGTATTAGTGATGAAATTATGTGGAGATACTATGATCTTCTAAGCTCTCTTAGCACAAAAGAGATTGAGGAGTTAAAACAAAAAGTAAGCTCTGGTAATATTCATCCAAAAATTGCTAAAGAAAACTTAGCTTTAGAGATAACAACTAGATTTTCTAGCAAAGAAGAAGCTAGAAAAGCAAAAGATGAATTTGACAATGTCTTTTCTAAAAATGCGATTCCAAATGATATAAAAACTTTTGAAGTTGAAAGTGGCTCTTGGATAGCAAAAGCACTAGTTGATATAGGACTTGAAAACTCAACTAGTCAAGCAAGAAGAGATATAAAACAAGGTGCAGTGAAAATAGACTCACAAAAACTCCAAGATGAACAGTTAAAATTAACCTCTGGTGAATATGTTATACAAATAGGAAAAAGAAAATTTGCAAAGTTGAAGGTAGGATAATGAAAATAGGAAAATATAATATAAAATATCCAATAGTTCAAGGCGGAATGGGCGTAGGAATAAGTTGGGATAAATTAGCTGGGACTGTATCTAAAGAGGGAGGACTTGGTGTTATAAGTAGTGTTGGAACAGGTTACTATGAAAATGAAAAATATGCAAATCAAATAGTTGAAGGTAAACCTCTTCATGAAACAAACTTTTATAGTCGTAATGCCCTTTTTAAAATATTTGAAAATGCAAGAAAAATCTGTGGTAATGCACCTATCGCTTGTAATGTATTGTATGCATCAAATGATTATGGAAGAATAGTAAAAGACTCTTGTGAAGCTGGAGCAAATATGATAATAACAGGAGCTGGTCTTCCAACAAATATGCCAGAATTTACAGCAGATTTTCCAGATGTGGCACTTATCCCTATCGTTTCAAGTGCCAGAGCATTAAAGCTAATATGCAGAAAATGGAAAAGATATAACAAAATTCCAGATGCAGTTATAGTAGAAGGTCCAAAAAGTGGTGGACATCAAGGTTTTTCTTATGAACAATGTTTTGAAGAAGAGTATCAACTAGAAAATATTATCCTCCCAGTTATAGAAGAAGCAAAAAATTGGGGTAATATACCTATTATTGCCGCTGGTGGTATTTGGGATAAAAATGATATAGATAAGTTTTTAGCTCTTGGTTGTGCTGGTGTACAAATGGGTACAAGATTTATAGGTACATATGAATGCGATGCAAGTGATAGTTTTAAAAAAGTAATACTTGATGCAAAAGAAGAAGATATAAAACTTTTAAAATCCCCAGTAGGACTTCCAGCAAGAGGAGTTAAAACAAATCTTCAAAAAATGATAGAAGAACATACTGCACCAAAAATAAAGTGTATCTCAAATTGTGTTGCTCCATGTAACAAAGGAGTTGAAGCAAAAGCTGTTGGATATTGTATAGCAGATAGATTAAGTGCTGCTTTTCAAGGAGATGTAGAAACAGGATTATTTTTTACTGGTTCAAATGGATATAAATTAGATAAATTAATTTCAGTAAAAGAATTAATGCAAAAACTAATCAACGGAGAATAATTATAAAAAATATTATATTTATTCTACTACTTTTAGTAAATATTGTAGTGGCAAATACATTGGTGGATGATGCAAATAATCTTTATAAAAAGATCCCATTTGCTACAACTGCAGGTACTGTAAGCATACTTCATAATTTGGAAAATGTATATATCCAAGCAGTCATAGCAAATGATAATTTAGCAATACAACAATCTTTAAAGGGAATAATAAGATGCAAAAAGTTGCTAAACCAAGATACAACTAATTTTGAAAAAGAGTATTCTAGGTACAATTTTCAGCCTCCAAAACCACAAACTAAACCGCAAGAAGTTATCACTCCTATGGATGATAATCATATAATTAAAAATAATAAAAATATATCACTTCCAAGACTTAAAAAAATAACTATCTCCAAAGGAAGCATAAATCTATATTTTAATAAAAACCTAAAATACAAAGATGTACTATTTTTTGAACTAAACTTTGATAAAAAGTATAAAGATATATATGATATAAAAGCTGTTTTACCTCCGAATATAAATAGAAATATATATTATAAAGGTATATCAAGAATCCAATTATCCCAAAATAATAAAGAGAAAATAAGGCTTGTTCTAGAAAATAAAAACAAAATTCCATCTACTGCTTATATAAAAAATAATCAACTTGTTATACATATAAAATATATAAAAAAACAAAAAACAAAAGAGGTATATGCAAAAGCAACACAAACAAAAGATTATAAAACTATAAAAAAATACTCTAAACTAATAGTCATAGATCCAGGACATGGGGGCAAAGATAGTGGAGCAGTTGGATATAATCATCTTCAAGAAAAAAGAACAGTTTTAGCAATAGCTTTAAAATTAAGAGCTGAACTAAGAAAAAGAGGATATAGAGTTTTTATGACAAGAAGTAGCGATAGATTTATAGATTTAAAAGATAGAACCCACTTTGCAAATAAACATAAAGTTGATCTTTTTATATCAATCCATGCAAATGCAATAGAGGGTGATAAAAAATACTCTATAAAAGGAGTAGAAACTTTTTATCTCTCTCCAGCTCGTAGTGCTAGAGCAAAAAGAGCAGCTGCAAAAGAAAATAAAGCTTCTTTAATTAATATGGATTCTATCTCAAAAAATACTCTTTTAAACTTTTTAAATAGATTTAAAATCAACCAATCAAAAAAACTAGCTATTGATATACAAAGCAATATTTTAAGAGATTTAAGAGCAAAATATAAAGGTATAGTAGATGGTGCTGTACGACCTGCACCATTTTGGGTACTTGTAGGAGCTGGTATGCCAGCAGTTTTAATAGAAACTGGATATATAACAAATCCAACTGAAGCTAGAAGACTTTTTAATCCTTTTTATCAAAAAACATTAGCAAAAGGAATAGCAGATGGAATTGAAAGCTACTTTTATAAAAATTAGTTTATTGTTTTTTTTACTTGGTTGTACAAATCACAACATATATAAAAATATAGAAGATAAGTCTTTTGTTGGAAAGCTTCACAAGTTTACTATACTAGCTTCTTCACCTAAACTTTTAAGTTTATCAAAAGAAGCCATAAAAGATACAAATATCCACTTATCAAACTCACCCTATACCATAGTTGTAGAATCTTCAAAATATCCAGCCCACTGTAACAATCCTCTAAATATTTCTAATGAAGCAAGATTTGATGGATATGTAAAAATAACTCTAAAAAAGGCCTTTCACAAGATATATACTATTCAAGCTGATTTTTACAATGATATAGATGAAGATATTATAGTAGAACTTTTAAAACAGATGAAAGAGGATATGAAGATAAAGTAGAGTTTTACACTCTACTTTAAACTCTCAAGTTCACTACTTACTTTATCAAGCTTCTCTTTTGTAGATTCAAGAGCCTTTTTATTTTCTTCAACTACCTCTTTAGGAGCATTTGCTACAAATCTCTCATTTGATAGCATTCCGTTTAGTTTGTTAAACTCTTTTTCAAGTTTTTCTTTTTGTTTTTCAAGTCTT
>JALUNR010000120.1 GCA_027055005.1 Campylobacterales bacterium | reverse complement strand
CTTTTTGAAGAATTAAAAAAAAGTCTTTTGATTTGTGATAGAAGCAGTTGGATTGGGCAAAGGGATTTTGCATTTATCCTCTTTTTATATTCAACTGGAGCTAGAGTTAGTGAAGCTTTATCTTTAACAAAAGAGAATATAGAAGATGATTGGGTAAAGTTTACAAATACCAAAAGAGATAAACAAAGAGTAGTTCCAATAGCTAAAATAGCAACAAAAGAGATTAAAAAATATCTTTCTATGATAACATTTGATTCTCCATATATTTGGTTAAATTATCAAGGTAAAAAATTAAGCCGAATATCAGCATTTAAAATAGTAAAAAAGTATTTAAACACTTCTCCCCATACCCTAAGACACTCCTTTGCCACAGAGTTAGTTTTAGGAGGAGCAGATCTAAGAGTAGTACAAGAGTTTTTAGGACACTCTTCACTTGTTACAACAGGTATCTATACCCATATAGAAAATAAGCATTTACAAGATACTATACAAAAGTATCATCCGTTGGCAAAGGAAAGTTAATGAAAGATATGATAACAAGTTTACTTACTAAAAAGATAATTTTAAAAAAAGTAACCCCCATAGAAACAGCTCTTTTAAAAACCAGGAAAAAGATAGCTGTTTTTAGTGGGGTTGATATCAACTCTAACTATACTTGTGTATTTATGATAGAAAGAAAAAGTAGATTTTTGAGAAAAGATGTAAAAGAACTTGAAGAGCTTTTTCTAAGGTTAGTTAGCCTTAGTGATCATAACTTTAAAAAGAAGATTTTGATATATAAAATGCCGATATGCTCACATGCAAAACAAAATTTAAAAGAGTTGAAATGGACATTGATAGAGTTAAACTAATCGATTTTGGAAATACAAATGCCAAGATATATCACGAAAAAAAAATAACTACTATGAAAGTAGATGAATTTGATTTTTCTCAAAAAGATTTTTACTATATAAATGTAAATCAATCTATAAAGCATAGATTAAAAGGGATAAATTTAGAAAATAAGTTTAGTATCAATTCTAACTATAAAGGTTTAGGTATAGATAGGAAAGTACTTTGTTATTATATAAGTGATGGAGTTATAGTAGATGCAGGTAGTGCAATAACTGTTGATGTGATGCATCGGAGTCTCCATAAAGGAGGTTTTATATATCCAGGTATAAACTCTTTGTATAAAGCATTTGAAGATATTTCCCCAATTCTAAAAATAAAAAAAGAAAATCAAAATAAAAGTTTTTGCTTACCTAAAAGCACAGTTAATGCAGTAGAATTTGGAATTTTTTATCCTATTATAAATACTATTAAAGAAGTTTCAAAAGATTATAAGATATACTTTTGTGGTGGTGATGGTAAAGAACTTTCAAATTATTTTGAAAATGCCATTTTTTATGAAGATTTGATATTTAAAGCGATGAAAAAGATTATTAAGGAAAATTTATGCTAACAGTAGCTTTGCCAAAAGGTAGAATTGCCCAAGAAACATTAGAAATATTTGAAGCTATATTTGAACAAAAATTTGTTTTTGATGATAGAAAACTTATTTTAGAAAAAGATGATTTTAGATTTTTACTTGTTAGAAATCAAGATGTTCCTTCTTATGTGTTATATGGTTCAGCAGATTTAGGAGTTGTAGGTTTAGATGTTTTGGAAGAAAAACAGTTTGATTTAGTAAGGCTTTTGGATTTAGATATAGGAAAATGCAAAGTTTGTATCGGTATGAAAAATGAGGATAGTTTAGATTTTACAAAACCAGAAATAACAGTTGCAAGTAAAATGGAAAATATTGCTAAAAGATATTTTGAAAACAAAGCAATGGCAGTAAAAGTTATAAAATTGTATGGTTCTATTGAACTAGCTCCACTAGTAGGCTTAAGTGATGCAATAGTAGATATAGTTGAAACTGGAACAACTATGAAACAAAATGGATTGAAAGTTGTTGAAACAATCATGGAAAGTTCAGCTCATCTAATAGCAAATAAAAACAGTTTTATCTCAAAGAAAAAAGAGATTTTAGACCTATATGAAAAAATTCAAGAACATATAAAAAAGTACTAATTATGCCAACTTCTGCACTTTTACAAACTTATACTTATGAAGATTATAAAGAGTGGGAGGATAGATGGGAGTTGATAGATAGTATTCCTTATTCTATGGCTTCTGCATCTTATCCAAAACATCAAAGAATTGCTTTTCATATTTCAAAAGAGTTGGATAAAAACTTAAACTGTATATTTAAAAACATTTGTGAAGTATATATTTCACCAGTAGATTGGAAGATAAATGAAAATACAATACTCCAACCAGATGTTGCGATATTTTGTGAAAAGACAGATAAACAGTATTTTTCTAAAACACCTATCTTGATAGTAGAAGTTTTAAACAAAGCA
>JALUNR010000119.1 GCA_027055005.1 Campylobacterales bacterium | reverse complement strand
GGTGGGGCAAAAGATAGTGATAACTTTTATGAAAACATCAAAAAAGGTTATCTTCCAAAGGTAAGTTCCATAACTTATGAGGGTGTGTTTTATGACCACTATTTTGAAACACCAAAGCAAGAGTGCAAAGAGCTTTTTTGTCCTATTTACGAAACTGCTGTTAGAAAAAATCCTTTTAGTGGAGAAAAGGAGTATTTTGTAAGTGTGGGATTAAACTCTGATTTAAAAGAAAAAGATTTTAAAAGGCGAAAGTTAAACCTAGTGGTAGTTTTAGATATATCTGGTTCTATGAGTAGTCGATTTGATAAATATTATTATGACAGAGGAATAAAAAGAGAGGTCGATGCAAAAAAGTCTAAGATGGATATAGCGAACAAAAGTATAGTTAACATGATGAACCACTTAAAAGCAGATGATAGTTTTGGAGTGATACTTTTTGACAACAATTCTTACTTAGCAAAACCTTTAAGAAAAGTCAAATACACAGATATGAATGCAATCAAATCTCACATATTAGAGTTAACTCCAAGAGGTGGAACTAACTGGAGTGAAGGTTATAAAAAAGGTGTTGAGCTTTTTAAAAATATAGACAAAAATGCAGAAAATAGGATAATATTTATAACTGATGCTATGCCAAATCGTGGAGAACTTGGAAAAGATAGACTTTTTGGGATGGTAAAAGATGCTAGTAAAAAAGGGATTTATACAACTTTTATAGGAGTTGGAGTTGATTTTAACTCTGATTTGGTCGAGTATATCTCTAAAACAAAAGGTGCAAACTACTATTCAGTTCACTCAAACAAAGAGTTTAAAAAGAGACTTGATAATGAGTTTGATTATATGGTAACTCCTTTGGTTTTTGATCTAAAACTAAAACTAAGCTCAAAGGATTTTGAGATAAAGAGAGTTTTTGGAGCTCCAAAAGCAAACTTACACACTGGGAAAATCTTTGAAGTAGATACTCTCTTTCCTAGCTCTACTAAAAATAAAAAAGTAAAAGGTGGAGTTATCTTGGTAAAACTTAAAAAGATAGGTAATGGTAAAAAGCTAACTTTAAAAGTTAGTTACAAAGATAGAGATGGTAAAGAGTTTTCAAACTCTAAAGAGGTTAGTTTCAAAGATGGAGAGTACTATGATGGAAGTGGAATTAAAAAGGCTATCATTTTGAGTGATTTTGTATCTTTAATGAAAAACTTTTTACTTGATGCTAGAAAAAGTTGCAATGATAGAGTAAACCTTCCAATTGAGTCTTATCCAGTTCTTAAAAGAAGATGTTTTACTCCCCCTCACTTGCCTAATCATATATCATCAACTTGGGAGAGAAAATCTTGTAAGCTAGAAGTTAGTAATGGGTATAAAAAGCTTTTTTATCTTTTTTTGAAAAGATTTGATTTCAGTTTGAAAAAGGAGAGTGAAGCTTTGAGAGTTTTGATAGGGAGTAAAAGAACTATTTTGGATGATTGGAATTTTATAAAATGAAATATGACTTTTTAGTTATAGGTGCTGGTATAGCGGGATCTAGCACTGCTTACTTTTTAAAAGAGGCTGGATATAAAGTTTTAGTTGTTGAAAAAAACTCTATTTGTAGTGGTGGTAGTTTTGGGGCTGGGGCTTTTTTGTCTCCGAAGCTTTCAAAGCCATCACGATATAAAGATTATCTAAATGAAGCTTTGAGATTTTCTTTAGATTTTTATGCAAAAAACTTTCCTTCTCTTTTAAAAAAAGTTGCTTTACATAAGTACCCTATCGATGAAAAAGATTACAAAAAACTACAAAGTTATGAAGAGTTTATAGACTTTGAGTATGAGAAAAAGAATGGTTTTTATAAACTTGATTTTGCTGGATTTATAGATCCACAAAAACTTTGTCAAGCATTACTAAAAGATATAGATGTTTTAGAAAACAGAGAAGTTACAAAAGAAAATCTACACGATTTTTGTGCAAAAAATATCATAATTGCCTATCCAAATCAAGCCCTTTTTAAAGCAAAATATCTGAAGACAAAAGATATCGGTGGTTATAGATATGATGTTAGATTTTCAGGATGTGAAGATAAGGGGTTTAACTCTCATAAAGATTGTTCAATATCTTGTTTTCATAACAATAAAATTGCTATCGGTGCAACTTACATAAAAGATACACAAAATTTAGAAGACGATGCAAAAACAGATAAATACAACCTTTTACAAAAAGCTCAAAATTTTTTTAAAATGCAAGAATTAGAGGTTTTACAACAATATACAGGGGTAAGAAACATGAGTTTTGATTTTTTTCCAATCGTTGGAAAACTTATAGATGAGAAAGCAACTCTTTCAAAATATCCATACATCAAAAATGGTTCAAAAGTTCCTTCATCAAAATATATTTATCATGAGAATGTATATATTCATACTGCTTTAGGTTCTCGTGGATTTGTTTATGCTCCTTATAATTCTATGCTTTTAGTTGATATGATAGTAAAAAACAAAGAGATAGAAAATTATCTATCTCCTGAAAGAAGCTTTTTAAAATATTCTAGGAAGCTTTAATCTTTATAGCTTCATAAACTTCTATACGAGGATGATACTTTAAGCAATCTCCACTAAGCCCTGCTTTTTGACAAAGATGTGCAAAAAAACTATCAAAGGTTGGCAACTGTTCCCAAACTTGTGGCAAAAAAGTTGCTCTATAATTTTGTATGGATAAAATCACTCCGTGAACATTTGGTTTTATCTTACTTTTTAAATCCTCTATATCTTCATATGGTAACTCATAAGATGGTGTTAAGATGGATATTTCTATCTCAAGGTCTTTACTTTCAAACTCCTCTTTTGTTAGAGGTGGAAATCTTGGATCTTTGAAAGCTGCTGATTTTGCATTTTGGATTAAGTCTTCTAAAAGTGGACGATGAGCTACAAGTGATCCGATGCAACCTCTAAGTCCCCCTCTTTTGTTGATAGTTACAAAGACTGCTCTTTTTTCTTTAAGAGTTGGATATAAAAGATAGTAGCCTTCTTTATCTATCTTTTTACCTCCGAACTCCTCTGCTATTGCCTCATGAACTATTTGAAGAAGTATTTTACTATTCATTTCACATTTCCTCTACTTTTTTAAATATAATAAAGTATAATACAAAAAATTTAACAAGGAGAAAACAAATGAAAAAACTGCTACTTAGTTTAATCATAACTGCTGTGAGTGTTTTCGCTCTAAATCTACAAACTGCTTCAAAAGAAGAGTTGATGAGTATCAAAGGTATTGGTGAGAAAAAAGCTGCTGCTATCATCACATATAGAAAAACTCATAAATTAAAGAGTGCTGAGGATTTACATGGTGTAAAAGGTGTTTCAACTCAAATAGTAGCAAATATAAAAAATGGTGTTAAAAATGGTAGTAAAAGTGCAAAAGTAGCTAAGAAAAAAGCAACAAAAACTAAAACTGCTAAAAGTCTAAAAGCTAAAACTGACTCAAAAAAAGATGAGCTCAAAAGTAAAACAAAAGATACAAAAGCAAAAGTTGAGAAAAAAACTTCTAAAAGAAAAGAAAAATTAGCTGAAGCTAAAGAGAAAGCTAAAAAAGCAAAAGATAGTGTTAAAAAAGAAACTAAAAAATCTAAAGCTAAAAAAGCAAAGAAAAAACTTAAAAAGTTAAAATCTAAAAAATAATCAATAAAGAGGAGTTTTAATTCCTCTTTTAATCTCATCTAAAGGTATCCTACTTGCAAGACATATTAACTTCACTATCTACTTATGGCTATATAGCTTTGTTTATTTACTCCCTTGGTGGAGGATTTTTTGGCATAGTTGCGGCTACAACTTTAAGTTATATGGGAAAGATGGATTTAACTATTTCAGTAATAGTAGCATTTTTTTCAAATTATTTGGGAGATATGATTCTTTTTTATATAGCTAGATTCAATAAAAATATGATAACTCCATATATGAAAAATCATAGAAGAAAATTTGCACTTTCAAATCTACTTGTTAAAAGGTATGGAGATTTTGTAGTATTTTTACAAAAATTTATCTATGGAGTTAAAACTTTAGTTCCAGTTGCTATGGGATTTAGTAAGTACAGCTTTGTAAAGTTTGGCTTATTAAACATCTTTGCTTCTGCCTTATTTGTAGTAACCTTTACAGCTCTTAGTTATGCTTTTAGTGAACCTATTATAAAAGTAGCAAGTTATGTAAAAAATCATCCCTGGATTTATCCTGTTGTTATAATAGGAATAGGAGGAGGAATTTACCTTTATTTCGAATATGTTACAAAGAAAAAATCTAAAAGTTAGTGTAGTTATACCTACATATAATCGTTCACTTTTAGTTCAAAAGGCTATAAAATCTGTTCTTTCTCAAACAAAGCCACCTTATGAGATAATAGTCGTAGATGATGGATCTAGAGATGATACTTTAAGTGTTTTAAAGAACTATCCTGTAAAAGTTTTGCATCAAGAAAATCGTGGAGTTAGTAGTGCTAGAAATCTAGGTATTAAAAAATCTACTGGAGATGTGATAGCTTTTTTAGACTCTGATGATGAGTGGAAAGAAGATAAGTTAAAAAATCAACTAACTTTACATAAAGAGGGTTATAAATTTTCTCATACTGAAGAGATTTGGATAAGAGGAGATAAAGAGTTAAAGCAAAAACTTCACCACAAAAAACCTGAAGGAGAGTGTTTTTATGACAATATTTCCTTTTGTAAGATCGCTCCCTCAACTGTTATGATAGATAAAAACTTATTTGAAAAAGTTGGATACTTTGATGAAAGTTTAGAAGTTTGTGAAGATTTTGATATGTGGCTTAGAGTTTTAAAAATAACTCCTATATCTTTAGTAAAAAAAGCTTTAACTATCAAATACTCTAGAGGTGAGCAATTATCTTTTAAATATTTTGCGATGGATAGATTCAGGATAAAGGCACTATTAAAGCATTTACCAGACAAAAGTATAAAGGCTGAGATAGAGAGAAAGCTCTCTATCTTAGAAAAAGGAGCTTTAAAGCATAAAAATCAAGAAATCATAAATTTTGTTTCAAAGATCCAAAATACTCTATAAGTTTCTTTTTTTCACCTTTTGTTAATTTTGCATCTTTATGTAACCAAGTATAACTAGGAATTGGCATCATCCCTACTCTTACTGTATCTATAATACGATCTAATTTATGTGAAAGTTTATCCTTCGAAATCTTTTTCCATTTAGAAAAATTTAAAGCTAATCTTCCTTGTTTGATATGATCTCTTATAGTCCAAGAAAGTGGTGCAACTCGACTATACCAAGGATAGTTTGTATGATTTGAGTGACAATCATAACAAGCTTTTTTCAGTATCATTTCAACATCTTTGGGAGGATGAAGAGCTATTTTCTGATCTATTGGATAATTTGGTCTATCCATCATCACTAATTGCATCAATATTAAGATTGCAATTATAATTTTAAATGCTAATTTCATTATTTTACCTTTATAAAGTATTCTTTAGCAGTATTTATCCAACTCTTTTTTCTCTTTTTCAAGATTGTATGATATGGAGATATACTTTTTAAATAGTTACCTTTTAATTGTACTCTTACAAGCTTTGTTGAAGGATAATTTATACTTCTATCTGAAAAAAAGTGGATTTTCTTACTTCTTAGAGCATTTGTTAGAGTATAATAGTAAAGTCTTACATCTTGATCATAGTTACTATCAACTATATAACCTACCAATTCTTTCTCAACCACAGATGAACTAGCTATTTGTTGTTTATTTTCTATACTCTCTTGTGGTATAAAAAATGGCTTTCCATGCTCTTTTTTCTTTACTGTTATGATTGGTGCATACCTATCTATATGGCCTACTTTTATATTCTCATTGGTTACTGGTTTTTCTTTTACAAATGCTGACCTTTGAAAACAACCTGAAAAGATTAATATCGTAACAAATAGTAAAAATTTCATAATATTTATTCCCTCCTCTTCCATTCTATTGTATCATCAAAATAATTAAATATATTTAACCTTCTAAACTCTTTTCCAAATTCAAAACTTTTTCCATCGATTTGTTTAGAAGTAGAAAAAATCATAATAGCATCTAATCTATCTTTTAAAAGTTTATAAAGATTTTCACCACCTTCTATCATAATATAATTATATTTATAAGCTATATCATCAAAATTTGAACTTATATAAACTTTTCTTCCTTTAACATTAAAAAGTGGAATAGTTTTATCAAAATCATTTCTTTGTGAAATTATTAAAATATCTGGAGGATTTTTACCATTTACAAGCCTTGTATCTAAAGTTGGTCGATCAACTCTTACACTCTCCCCACCTATAACCAGAAGATCTGTAACCTCTCTTATTTTATGTACTAATCTTCTGGATGTTGCACTACTTATTGTGCCACCTGTGTAAACATTGTTTTTACTTACAGCTACTTTAAAAAACACAAATGGTTTCTTTTTTATCCATAAATTAAAAAAACTAACTAATGCATCGCCTTCTTCTTTTAAGATCCCTATTTCTGTTTTAGTAAAAGGCTTTAAGTACTCAGCTCCACCACTTGCAGTTTTGTTTTTATCTATGCTGGATATAACAACTCTTTTAAAGCCCATTTCTTTTAGTAAAAGTGAGCAAGGAGGAGTTTTCCCATAATGGTTGCATGGCTCAAGAGTTACGAAAATAGTATGATTTTTAAAATGGTTTTTATAATCTTTTATAATCTTTTTATGTAAACTTGTAGGATCTTTTATATTATTTATTTTTAGAGCTTTTGCAGTTGCATCGAGTTCTGCATGGGCAAAACCAGCTCCCTTATGAACTCCTAGAGAAACTATTTTATTATTTTCATCAACTATAAGAGCACTAACTGGAGGATTTGGAAAAGTTAACCCCTGATATTGCCAAGCCTTAGATAAGGCTTTTTGCATAAAAAATTTATCATCTACCATGAATAATAAGTTTTAGCATTTAGTATATCACTATAATTTAACTTTTTTTTCTTTTTATCTGCTTTATCTTTTATTGTTACACTTTGTTCATCTGCGATTAAGATTTCACCTTTTAGTTTACCAAATTCAGTATGTTTTATCTTTACAAGTTCACCTACTGAATTTTGAAAATGAGAGGGAGATGTAAGTTTTCTTTCAATCCCTGGAGAACTTACTTCTAAAAAATATTCACCTTGAACTGGTGGTTCTACATCAAATATTGGAGAAAGAATCTTTGTAACTTGGGTACACTTATCAAGATTTATACCATTTTTACTTGTAATATAAACTCTATATATTTTATGGTCATTTTCTGTTACAGTTTCTGTATCATATAAGTTTACATCACACTCTTTAAGTAAGTTTTCTAGTGTTGTTTTATCCATTTTTTTCTAACTCACTCTCTACTTTTTTAAAAAGTTCATCTATACTATTTTGACGAGATAAACTATCATCAAATCTAAACTTAAATTTTGGAGCTCTATACCACCCCTCAGCTTGTTTACAATAGTTTTGCAAATAGCTTTCAGCTTTATTTAAATGAGAGATAATGTATTTTCTCTCTTTTTCATCATATATAGAGGGATCTAAAAAAACCTCTGCATCATATTTTCCACGAGAACATTTTACATCTATAACCAAAAGATTATTTAAGTTTTCATCATTTAAAGTTGAGAGAGCTTCGGGTAGAAGTTCTCTTAGTATTGATTCGGTTCTAAGAAGTTTTATACTTTTATCCAAGATTTTTCCTAAAGTGTTGCTTGTTCTTGTACAGTTTTAAAACTTTCTAAAAAGTCACCAGCTTTAACATCTTTGTATCCTACAATACCGATACCACACTCATAACCTTTTCCAACCTCTTTAACATCATCTTTAAATCTTTTTAGTGAAGAGATTTCACCTTCAAAAATAACAACACCCTCTCGTATAACCCTAACTCCAGCACCTCTATGTATAGTTCCATCTGTTACTATACATCCAGCTATAAGTCCTAGTTTTGGTACACTAAACACTTCTCTAACTTCTGCTTGTCCTAACTGTTCCTCTCTCGTTATAGGAGACAACATACCACCAAGAATCGCTTTTACATCATCTATCAAATCATAGATAACATTGTAAGTACTTATCCTGATACCTTCTCTTTTCGCTTTTTCTTTTATAGCTCCAGTTGGTCTTATGTTAAAACCAAATATAACACAATCTTCACTAGCACTTGCCAAAGCTATATCACTTTCAGTTATACCACCTACTCCACTTGATATAATGTTCACTTTTACCTCATCATTTCTAAGCTCTTCTAATGAAGACTTTAAGGCTTCTAAACTTCCTGAAACATCGGCTTTTAAAATAACAGGTAAGGATTTCATTTGACCTTCTGCTATTTTTTCACCAAGGTCATCTAAAGTTACTTTAGTTGAACGAGATAATTCTTTTTGTCTTAGGTACTCATATCTTTTTTTAGCTAATTCTCTAGCTTCTTTTTCATTGTTCATACTAACTAAGTTTTCACCAGCTTTTGCAACTTCATTTAACCCAACCACAACACCTGGTTCTCCAGGAAAAAGTTGTTTTTTAGGCTTTTTATTTTCATCAACGATAGCCTTTACTCTTCCATATGCAGTACCACAAAGGACTATATCTCCAACACTTAAAGTTCCATTTTTCATAACAACAGTTGCAACTGGACCTCTTCCTTTTTCAACTGAACTTTCTATAACAGTTGCATCAGCTTGTACCTTTTTAGAAGCCTTTAACTCCAACAGTTCTGATTGGATAATAATATTTTCCAAAAGATCATCAATTCCCTCTCCTGTATGAGCTGAAAGTGGGATAAACTCTACATCTCCACCCCAATCCACTGGAGTAACTCCAAGTTCTGAAAGTCCAGCTTTTACTAAGTCTGGATTTGCTGTTTCTTTATCCATTTTATTGATAGCTATAATAAAAGGGACTTCGGCTTTTTTTGCATGTTCAACTGCCTCTTTTGTTTGAGGTTTTACACCATCATCCGCAGCAACTACTATGATAGCTATATCAGTAACACTAGCTCCTCTAGCTCTCATAGCAGAAAAAGCAGCATGACCTGGAGTATCTAAAAATGTAATAGGATTTCCATTTTTTTCAATCATATATGCACCAATATGTTGAGTTATTCCTCCACTCTCACCACTTGCTACTCTACTTTCTCTTATCTTATCAAGTAGTGAAGTTTTTCCGTGGTCAACATGCCCCATAATAGTGATAACAGGAGCTCTTACTTCTAAATCTTTAGCTGGAATTTCTTCTTCTACTACAACTTCCAATTCTTCAAGTGGATTGATAGTTGTAACATTTACTTCAAACTCCTCTGCTAAAATTTCTATTGCATCTTTGTCTAAAAAGTCATTTTTAGTAACCATCATACCAAGGGTAAACAATACTTTTATAACTTCTCCAGTAGTTTTGTT
>JALUNR010000118.1 GCA_027055005.1 Campylobacterales bacterium | reverse complement strand
AATGTAGAAGTTTTTGGAGGATATCAAAGCTCTATAAACATAGAAGTAGATCCTTTTAAAGCAAAAAAATATGAAGTTGACTTTGATAAAATAGCAAAAGCAATAATGTCCTTAAATAGAGATATTCCTATAGGATTTACAAAAGGAGATGGAGATTTTTATACTATCTCTTACTATGGTGAAAAAGATAATATTGAGAAGTTAAAACAGTTACATGTTTTGCCAAATGTCAAACTTAGTGATATAGCGGATGTAAAATGGAGTTACAAAAAAAGAACAAGTGGCTATCTTGGAAATGGTAAAGAAGCGATAGCACTTGCTATCCAAAGAGCTCCAGGTGGTTCAGTACTTTCCGTATCAAATGCCGCGAGAGCTGAAATGAAAAAGTTAGCAAAAAAATATCCAAACATAGAGTTTGAAATAAGTGATACTCAAAGAGACTTAATCCAAACAGCAAATACAAATATGTTAGAAGCACTAAGGGATGCTATCGTTTATACTTTGATTGTTTTACTCTTCTTCCTTGGAAATTTCAGAGCTATTTTAGCAGCTGCAATATCTATTCCAATGGTTTTCTTTGCAACTATGGCTATTATTTGGCTTACAGGTGGAGGGTTAAATATAGTTATCTATACAGCTATCATCCTAGCTCTTGGTATGCTAACAGATGATGCAGTTGTTGTACTTGAAAACATAGAAAGACATCTTGAAGAGAGTGAAGATTTACAAACAGCTATAGTAAATGGTACAAAAGAGGTTATCTCTCCAGTATTTGCAGGAACTGCAGCGACTATCGCTATTATGTTTCCATTGATGTTTGTTGGAGATTTTCCACAACATATCTTTAGACCTTTGATAGAAACTCTTATCATAGCATTATTGGTAAGTTACTTTTTGTCTATCACTTTTATACCAAAGCTTTCAGTTTGGCTTTATAGAAATGGTATAGGTAAAACAAAGATAGAAAAATTTTTCGAATCATTATATCAAAATACGGTAGGAAGGCTTGTTAATCCATATTTAGGTGTTTTAAAATTTTCAAATGGGAAGTTTTGGGTTTTGAGAAGAATGTTTTTAACTATGCTTGTAGTCGGAACACTTGTTTTAAGTTTGAAAAATATTATGCCTCTCATTGGAAAAGATGTTATGCCTCCAATGGATACAGGTATCATAAAAGCTCAAATAGCATTTAGCTCAAATGAGAGTGTAGATAGTGCAGAAAAAAAACTAAAACCATTTTTAAAATGGCTTCATGAGCAAAAGTGGACAAAAATGAGTTCAGTTGCTTTTGGTAGTGAATCAGGAGTTTTATCTTTAGGAAGTGGGAACTTACCTAGTGAAGCAACTATCACTATAAATGCTGTAAATAGATTTGAAAGAAAACAAAGTTTATGGGAGCTTGAGGATAAGATAAGGGATCAGTTAGCAAAACTAAATGGAGTTAAAAAACTTGATGTTTATGACTTTGGTGCAACTGCTCTTTCAACCATCAAAGCTCCACTTGACATGAGGGTAAAATCTCCAAATCTTACAAATCTTCCTAAAAAGGCTAAAGAGATAGCAAAAGATATCCAAAACCTAAAGGGACTTACATCTATTTCTACAAGTTGGGATAAGGATTTTAGTGAATATGAGTTGAAAATAGACAAGAACAAAGCTTTGAGTTATGGTATTACGCCTTTTCAAATAGTGATGCAAATTCCACTAAAAGGTCAAATTGTAGCTCTAGCTTCTGATTTGGAAAGTATGAATATGCAACCAGTAAGGTTTTATCTAAAAGGAAAATTTGCAAAAAATATCCAAACTCTAAGACTTCTACCTATAAAAACAAAGGTGGGCGATATACCGCTTGAGACATTTGCAAAATTTACAAAGCACTTAACATATTCCAAAATAGAGCGGGATAAAATGCTTTATAGTATAGATGTAAATGGTTATCGTGCTAAAAGACCTGTAACTCATATAACTGATGATGCAAACAAAATACTAAAAACCGTAAATAAAGATGGCATAATAGTTTCTCAAGAGGGAGATATAGCTCAACTAAATGACAGTTTCAAAAGGATGATAAAAGCGATAGGACTTGGAATAATAATCCTTATAATGACACTTGTTGTTATTTATAAATCAATAAGGTTAGCTCTAATCATGATAGTAGTATTACCTCTTTCTATGATAGGAGCGTCTTGGGGAATGCTACTTTTTGATAAACCTAGCTGTATGCCAAGTATGGTTGGAGTTCTGTTGTTATTTGGAATCATCATCAAAAATGCTGTACTTCTTATAGACTTTTATAAAGAGTATGAAAAAGAGGGTAAAACTCCATTTGATGCAGCACTAGAGAGTGTAAGAGTTAGATTTCGTCCTGTTATGATGACTGCTTTTGGAACTATTGCTGGTATGA
>JALUNR010000117.1 GCA_027055005.1 Campylobacterales bacterium | reverse complement strand
TTAAAGTGTCCATGACCTTCTCCACCTTTTTTATATCTTTCTTGGAGTTCTTTTTGTCCATCTTTATCTAAAAATAATTTACAGAGGTTATAGACATTGCAATCTTTCCACTCTTTTGGCTCTTCTAAACTAACAGCTTCAGTTACAATCTTTCCAACTTGTTTTTTGAGTTGCTTTTTTGTGCAAAATATATCTATAGTATTGCCATAACTTTTACTCATCTTAGCACCATCTGTTCCAGGAACTGTTGCTACGGTTTCATCTATTTTAAACTCTGGGAGAGTTAGAATATTTCCGTGTTCATTGTTAAACTTTACAGCTATATCTCTTGTTATCTCTACATGTTGGATTTGATCTTTCCCAACAGGGACAATATTTGCATCATATAATAGTATATCTGCTGCCATCAAAACTGGATATGAAAATAGAGCATGATTTGCACTTATGCCTTTGGCTACTTTATCTTTATAACTATGAGCTCGCTCTAAAAGTCCCATAGGAGTGTAAGCTGAAAGAATCCAATAAAGTTCTAATACTTCTTTTACATCTGATTGTACCCACATAGTTACTTTGTTTGGGTCTATGCCTAAAGATAAGTATGTAATAGCTGCATCTATTGTGTTTTTTCTTATTGCATCGGAGTCTCTTAGTGAAGTAAGAGAGTGATAGTTTGCAATAAATATATAAAGGTCACTACTATCTTGAAGTTCCAACATTTGTTTGATAGCTCCAAAATAATTTCCTATATGTAATGTTCCTGATGATTGGATTCCTGTTAAAACTCTCATGATTACCTTTTATTTTTTATTTGATTATACAAAATAAGTTATAAATATTTAAGTAGTCAAAAAAATGTTACCTTTTGTAAGAAAATATATTTAAAACCAAAAAAAACTATAAAAGTAAAATAAAATTGTATTGTTTAGCCAAAATTGACCGAATTAGTTTACAAGGGAAAGAAAAATTAGGTAACAAAAGGAAAAAAAATGAAAAGGTCAATTTTTAAAGTAGTTTTAAGTAGTACTTTGATTGCATCGATGTCAAGTGCCGATGGTTTATCTTTGGGTGGTGAAAATGTAAAGTTTTCAAAAAGTTTATCTTTAAACAAGTTGGAAGCATTAAGCAGTAATAAAAAAGTTATATCTGTTGTTGTGAAAACAAAATCTCCACTTAGTAAACAAAATCTCAATAAGTTATATAATGATGGGGCGAAAAGAATAACTTATGCAGGTAAAAACAGTTTTTATATTGTTAGTGAATCTACTAAAATAGAAGATATTTTAAAAGATATTACAGGAATGGAGGGTGTAGTTTTATTAACTGGAAAATATAAGTTATCTAATGAGTTAAAAGATGTTGCTTTAAATAAAAATCTTAGAGTAAAAGTCGAATTTTTAAGTAGTATTAACAAGCAAGAGTTAGAAAATCTTTTAAATAATAATGGTATAGAAGCTGAAAATATTAAAGTTGATGATGATTTTAATATCGCTGAGTTTGATATAATGGGTATTTCTTTGAAAGAGCTTTCAGATATAAGTATTGTAAAGTATATTTCAAAATATCACAAAATAGATACGATAAAACCCTTATCATCAAAAATAGGAGTTGATGATTATTATACTGCTGAAGATACTGAAGCTAAAAGTTTGTGGGGTGGAAAACTAGGTTTAGATGGTTTAAATATAAAAATAGGTGTGGTAGATGAAGGAATTGCTAGAAATTCGCATCAAGAGTTTCGCTTAGGAAGTATATCAAGGGTAAAAGATATGGCTAGTAAAGGCAGTATGTCTTTACATACAACCCATGTAGTTGGAATAATAGGTGCAAGTGGAATAGATAAAAATGCTAGAGGTATGGCAAATGAAGCTATAATTTATAACTATTGTTTTAAAGATAAATATTTTGCTGATTCTTTAAATGCTTTGTATAAAAATGAAGGGATATTACTGTCAAATCATTCTTATGGCTTTACAGATAGAGCTGATCTTGGTGTATATAACTCAGATGCATCAGCTGAAGATAGAGTAGTTTATTCTAATCCATTTATAAATATGTTTGTAGCCGCTGGAAATGATAGAGGAAGTGATGGATATCCAGATACTGGGATAATAAAAGGAGCTGCAAATGCAAAAAATGTGATAACAATAGGAGCTTTGGGTAGTAGTTCTTATTATGTTGCTAGTTATAGTAGTGTGGGTCCTGTAAGAGATGGTAGAATTAAGCCTGATTTGGTAGTTAGAGGTAGTGCTATTTACTCAACTTCTAGTTCCAAGGATAATGGATATGCTTATATGAGTGGAACATCTATGGCTACACCAGCTGCTACGGGTATGGCAGCTTTGGTTATGCAAGAGTATAAAAATTTAACAAAATGTGGTAATAGTGGTTGTGATATGCGACATGATCTTTTAAAAGCAGTACTAATAAATACTGCAATAGACAAAAATGAAAAAGGACCAGATATTTATACAGGTTATGGAATGATAGATGCTAAAAATGCAGTTAGTGTTGTAGAAACCTTGAAAAATACTAAAAGAAAACTAAAGATAGATACAGTAAAAAGAGGGGAAACAAAAGAGTATAATTTTTCAAAAGAATCAGATGGCAAGTTTAAGGTTACTATTAGTTGGGTTGATCCTGCAGGAAATAGTGCAAGTTCAAAATCCTTAGTAAATGATATTGATACATATATAGTTGATAAAAATGGCAATAAATATTATCCATATGTTTTAAATGGAACAACTATAACAAAGGGTGAAAACCATGTAGATAATATAGAGCAGATAGAAGTTGATAATCTTCCTGCAGGTTCTTATAAGTTGGTAGTTAGTGGAGCAAATTTACAAACTAGCTCTAGTGAGTTTGCAATAGCATCAAGTGAGGCTATATTTGATAAGTCAAGTTCAAATATTACAACAAGAGAACAACTTGCTATGAATAATTTTGCAAAAGTTATTTTAAAGTCTATTTACTAAGTAGTTAAAAGTTGGAATAATCTTTGCTTGAGGATTTGTATCTATATGTATTTTTTATAGATAGAGACCCTCAAGCAATTGAGGATTCCTTTTCCTTTCCTTTTTCCTAATTTTTATAAGTAAAGACCGAGAGTCTTTGCTTATAGCTATTGTTAAATATTTACTAAGTAAATGATTGATTGTTCATTAATACTATCCTTGAAATATATATTTTCTGTGGTATTCTAAGAATTCTTCTCTACCATCTATTGGTAAATCAGATATATAATCTCCATTCTTTACACTTAATCTTGCTCTATTTTCGTTAGATAATCTTTTAGATATTAAAATTTCTTTTTTAGATGTAAATGTAATTAATCCAATATCTTTATCAAATAATTTATCATAAAGTGGGGATAGTAAAAATCCATTATTTGGGTTTAATCTTTCTTTATTATTACTATGTAGCCAAGGTTTTATATGACTTGCAACTAATAACTTTTTTTCATCTATTTGAGTAATAGGACATTTTTTTAATAACTTTAATAAATCACTTCTAAATTTATTTTGTCCAATTCTAACTTTTTGTTTAACTACTTTTTCTGTAATATCAATTTGTTTTTTCTTTTTAAAAATAATATTATTTTCTTTTACTGTAAAAAAACCTAAATCATTCTCTTCAATATTTTCTAAGAATTCTGTTAATCCATATACTCCTGATGCAATTCTAGTAAATCTATTATCTCTTTGAACTCTTTCTTGAATTGTATTATCAGGTGTTTTACCTGTTTTTTTTCTATACTTTTCTATATTTTCATAAATATATTTTAATGAAGCAAATCCTCCATTATCTTTCATTACCATTTCAATAGCTTCTGAATATGTTAAATTTTCTTTATACACAGTTTTTGTCCTTTTAATAATCATTATTTAAAGATCTATTCTGTAAATCTAAGTCATTATATTTCATATTAAGGTTGTCCTATATTTTTTAGAGCTTTTATTCCTTCTTGTATTTCTTGGTTATAATCTTCAGTTTTTTTTGTTTTTATAAATATTGTTTTTGTATTGATATTTCTTTTTAAAAAATCTATAATCTTTTTTGATTTTTCATATGCTTGTACACTTTTTAGTTTATTATCTACTATTTTATAGTTGGATAAATCAAAAAGGTTTGGGTCAACTTTTGTTTGGAAGATATTGTATAGAATCTCTGATTTGTTAAATCCTAGAAATCTTATTTCAGATTTTAGTAATAATGCACCATCGTAAGAGTAGCATTCTTTGTTTGATTTTTGTATTAGTAGATTGCATGGGATATTATTTACTACTGTATAGTTTTTTTCTATTTTAAATTGGCTACTTTGTATTGGTAAGTATTTTATGATTTTTAAATTTTTTAAAACTTTTTGTTGCTCTTTTTTGTTTAATTCTTTAAATCTAATATATAATAGATAATTTAAGTTTGGAACTCTATAAGCTATATTTGTTTTTTGATTTTTAGTGTATATCCATTTTGGAGTTGTTATTATAAACTTTTCTTGACTTTTTGCAATAATTTTTGTAGTAACTTTTTTATAAAGTACTCTTTTTCTTCCAAAATCTTTTATATAAAGAGTTTCTACTCCTTTTTGTGAACCTCCCAAGCTATACTCTATTATAGCTTCTTCAAAAGGGAGCTTTTTCTCAAATGGATTTTCAGCTAACAACAATAAAGGTAAAAATAAAAGTATAAGTAAAGTTTTCATAATAAAATTGTATCAAATTAAAGTTAAAGATAAAAAAAACTTTAATTTTTTTTTGTAAATTTGTTATTTTAGGTTAGTTCGTGTTTCAAAATTTAACAAATAGCATCTTTTACTGAGTCATGACTAACTGCTAACTTACCAGTCCACTCTTCAAAAATATCACAAGCTACTTTTGCTCCATCTCCAGCAGCTATCAAGTACATGGTTTTTACCCCACTTGCAAGTCCAGCAACATATATGCCATCTGTTACACGATTATTTATATGTTCTATTTTTATTTTTCCTGGTTTCATAACTTTATCATGAGTAGTTACTTCAACATCTAGTCCTTCTATATTAAACTTATTCATACCAGTTGCAAGTACTATTATGTCAGCTTTATACTCAGTTGATGAAGTGTATATAGTGAAATCTCCTCTTCTTCCGCTGATAGATAAAACTTGGTCATTTTTAAACTCTATGGCTGGGAAAAAAGATAGTTGGTCTTTCATCTGTTTTATAGCACTTCCCCCGCTTATACCATAGTCAAAACTTGGAACATTATATAAAGCTGCTTTTTCTAAATCACTATTATTTGTATCAAGTATTAAATATTTTTTATCTTTTGCCCAATTAAATTTATTGTTTGCAGATGCTAAAGTTATTCCACATCCAATACCAGCAGCTCCACCACCAATAATAACTACATCATACATACTTTTCTCCTAATCTATTTTTAGAACAGTCAAGAAAGCTTCTTGTGGAAGTTGTACTTTTCCTATTGCTTTCATCCTTTTTTTACCTGCTTTTTGTTTTTCAAGTAGTTTTCTTTTTCTTGTTATATCTCCACCATAACATTTAGCAGTAACATTTTTGCCCATAGATTTTACAGTTTCACGAGATATGATTTTGTTTCCTACACTAGCTTGTATAGCTACTTCAAAAAGTTGTTTTGGAACTAACTCTTTCATAGCTTTTACAAACTCTCTTCCTTTTGTTTGTGCTTTTTGTGCTGGAACTATGATGGAGAGTGCATCTACAACTTCTCCTGCAACTCTAATGTCTAGTTTTACCAAGTCTCCCTCTCTATATCCACTTTGGTCATAGTCAAATGAAGCATAACCTTTTGAAACTGATTTTAGTTTGTCATAAAAATCCATAACAATTTCATTCATAGGTATGTCATATTCAAGTAAAACTCTCTCAGGTGTGATATAGTCCATTTTTGTTTGCATACCTCTTTTGTCATTTACTAAAGTTATGATATTCCCTAGAAACTCGGTAGGGGTAAGAATAGTGGCCTTTACATATGGTTCTAGTATTTTATCTATTTCATTTGTTGGGGGAAGTTCACTTGGATTGTGTATTTCTATCTCTGTACCATCAGTTTTTATAACTTTATATATAACTGTTGGAGCAGTTGCTATAAGGTCTAAGTTAAATTCTCTTTCAAGCCTCTCTTTGATAACTTCCATATGAAGCATACCTAAAAATCCAACTCTAAAACCAAATCCTAAAGCTACTGAAGTTTCTGGTTCATAAGAAAGCGATGCATCGTTTAGTTTAAGTTTGTCTAGTGCATCTCTTAAATCTTCAAATTTATCTGTTTCTATTGGATAAAGTCCAGCAAATACAAAACTTTTTGCTTCTTCAAAACCATCTATTTGATTTTGAGTTGGATTTTTTGCATCTGTGATAGTATCTCCAACTTGTAAATCTCCAACAGTTTTAAGTCCTAGTGAAACTATACCTATTTCTCCAGTTTTTATAGATTTTGTAGGAACTGCTTTTATGGGGTGAGGGTAGGTAAGGGAGAGAACTTCATGTTTGTTTTGAGTTCCCATCACAAGTACTTCTTGACCTTTTTTTATCTCTCCTTCAAAAACTCTTACAAGTGCAAGTGAACCTAAGTAGCTATCAAACCAACTATCATAGATAAGAGCTTTTGTAGGGGCTTTTTCATCACCAGATGGAGCAGGGATTCTATCTACTATGGCATCAAGAAGTTCTTTTATGCCGATACCTGATTTTGCACTTGTTTCGATAGCATCTGTACAATCAAGACCGATAGTAGTTTCTATCTCTTCTTTTACACGATCTGGATCGGCTGCTGGGAGGTCGATTTTATTTATTACTGGTATTAGTTCTAAGTCATTATCAAGTGCTATATAAACATTTGCTATTGTTTGAGCTTCCACTCCTTGGCTTGCATCTACTATAAGCAAAGCTCCCTCACTAGAAGCTAAACTTCTACTTACTTCATAGGAAAAGTCCACATGACCTGGAGTGTCTATGAGATTTAGAGTATATATTTCTCCATCTTTTTCATATTTCAACCTAACACTTTGAGCCTTTATGGTGATACCTCTCTCTTTTTCTATATCCATAGTATCCATAACTTGATTGCTCATCTCTCTTTGAGTGATAGCTCCACACTCTTGGATAAGTCTGTCTGCTAGAGTACTTTTTCCATGGTCAATATGTGCTATTATTGAAAAATTTCGTATTTTGTCTTGATTCATCTATACAAATAGTCCGTTTATGCTTTCATTGTGATAAATTCTTCTAATGGCTTCTGAAAATAGTTTTGAAACTGATAGTACTTTGATTTTTTCACTTGTTTTAGATAGTGGTATAGTATCTGTTACTATAAGTTCATCTAATTCACCTTTTTCTATTCTGTCATAAGCTGGACCACTTAAAACTGGATGTGTACAAAAAGCTATAACTGAATTTGCTCCATTGTTTTTAAGAGCTGATGCAGCTTTTACAATAGTTCCTGCAGTATCTATCATATCATCTATTAAGATTACATCTTTCCCTTCTACATCTCCTATGATATTCATTACTTCTGATTCATTTGCTTTTTCTCTTCTTTTATCTATGATAACTATGTCAAGATCAAAATTTTTAGCAAAGTGTCTTGCTCTTGCAACTCCTCCTATATCTGGACTTGCAATGATGGGATTTTTAAGATTTTTTCTTTGTAAATAATCTTTAAAAACTATTGAACCATATAAGTTATCTACTGGAATATTAAAAAAACCTTGAATTTGTCCTGCATGAAGATCTACTGTAACAACTCTATCTATGCCTGCTGTTTCCATTAAGTTTGCTACAAGTTTAGCCGTTATTGGAACTCTTGGAGCTGCTTTTCTATCTTGTCTAGCATATCCAAAGTATGGTATGATGGCATTTATAGAATTTGCAGAACTTCTTCTTAGAGCATCAGTCATAATCAAAAGTTCCATAAGATTTGCATTTGCTGGTGCACAAGTTGATTGTATGATGAATACATCTTTTCCTCTAACACTCTCATTTATTTGTACACTTATTTCTCCATCACTAAATCTTTTTATAGTAGCTTCTGATAGCGGAATTGACAGATATCTTGCTACCGACTTTGAAAACTTTTCATTTGCAGTACCACTAAATACTTTGTAACCTCTCATTTATTTTTACCCTTTGTTATGTGTTTGTATTTATTATAGTAAAGCAAAGTTAAAATTTGTCGATATTATGGTCTGGTTTTTATAAAGAGGAGTTGAAATGGAAATATTAAAAAAAAAGATTTGGGAATTATTGGAAATTGCTAGGAATGAAGAAGTAAACTCAAAGGTATTGAAGTATTTAAAAACTTCTTTAGGCAATCTATCTGCTAAATATTTTTATGATAAAGATCTAACCTTTTTAAGTTTTTCTAAGACTTTTGAGAGAGATATTGAAAATGGATTAATAAAAAAAGAAGTTTTGATAAATAATTTAAATAAAATTTTTAATCTTAACAAAGATATAGATGGTTTAACCTCTCTTTATATTTATAAAATTAAAAATTCTAAGAAAAATCAGTCAGTAGTATATGATTATCAAAAGCTTGTAAATCTTCTTTTTACAAAACAGGATTTTAAAAATGCTTTAAAATTTTGTGAAGATGGTTTAAAACTTATAGATTTAGAAAATCTTGATATAAAAAGAATAAAGTTATTTATAGATATGTTACTTATACAAAATCATTTAAAACAATTACTAAAATATGATAGAGAAGAGATTTTAAATGATATGAACTATATTTCAAAGGTTTTGCAAACATCATCTCAGTACTTGGAAGAAAATAATAAGAGTGTATATTCTATAAAATTAGGATATTTATATGTATTTGATAGTTTTGAATATAAAGAATATAAAAAATGTATTCAATATTCAGAACAGTTTTTAAAATTATTTCAAAATGATGATATCATAAATACTCAATATAAATTAAAGTATAAGTTATATGAAACTCTCGCTTATTCATACCTATTTACAAAAAAATATGAAAAAGCGATAAATATTTCTAAAAATGCAATTGAGTTAAAAAAGAGATTTGGTGATATTTATATTTTTGGTATATATAGTGTTTTGATAGAAAGTTTTTATGCTTTGAAAGAATATGATGAATCATTGGGGTATGCTCATGAAGCAAATAGTTATGTGAGTAAAGATGTCAATAAACTGATATATATGTATGAAATGCTAGCAAAAATATACGATGCAAAGGGAGATAAAACTAGAGTCGTTGAGTATCTTCATAAGCTAAAAAGATTAGTTGAAGCTGAAAAATCACCAGCCTTGTGATAAATCTTTTGCTTTTTGATAAGTTTCTTGAAGTTTATCTTGATTGTTTTGGACAGTTTTTTCTTGATGACTTATCAAATCGATAACTCTGTTTACAACATCTTTTGTTTGTTGCGGATTATAGTAA
>JALUNR010000116.1 GCA_027055005.1 Campylobacterales bacterium | reverse complement strand
CTACTATGCCCTGCTCTTTTGCAAACTCTAAATCTATATTGTTCATACCAGTCGCAGCTACACAGATAAGTTTTATGTTTGATTGTTTCATGATAGATTTGTCTATCACTACTTTATTTGTTATAACTGTATCAGCATCTTTTACTCTTTGTAAAGTTTGTGATGGATGGGTTGATGAATAAATATCTACCTCTCCAAATTCTTTAAATCTCTCCAACGATATATCATCACCCAAAGTCTTTGCATCTAAAAAAACTAGTTTCATTAATCTCTCCATTTTGGTAAAAATTATAAATAAAAAAGATTAATAAACTTTTTCATCCAATGATTTTACTATCTTTTGAGATAGTTTTTTAGTTTCTATAGCTATATCATTTGTATCTTTTGCAATATCTTTGTTTTGTTTTGTTTTATCGTTTAAGTTTGTTATTGTTATATCAATCTCTTTAATACTGCTTAACTGCTTTATAGATCTATTTCTAGTATCACCTATAAGTTCTAAAGTTTGATTAATATTTTCAAAAAGATTTTCATATCCAAAAATCATATCTTCTGTTATTATTTTTCCATTGTTGGCTTTTTCAACAGCATTTTTTACAGTTTCTTTTATTTTATAAGAAGCTTCTAGTGTTTTGTTAGCAAGATTTCTTACTTCATTTGCGACAACTGCAAATCCTTTTCCAGCATCTCCTGCAGTTGCAGCTTCAACTGCAGCATTTAGAGATAATATATTTGTTTGAAATGCTATATTATCTATCAAGGATATAGTTTCATCTATAAAATTAATCTCTTCACCTATTGTATTCATTGATTCTAAAGTATGATTTGCAAGTTCTTTACCTTTAGTAGCAGAAGTTTTTAACTGTAAAGAAAAATCTGCCATTTGTGCTATAATCTTTGTATTATTTTGAGTGCTATTTGAAATATTTTTAAGATTTTCTACAATCTCTTCTAAATTTTTTGATGTAGTATTTGAGTTTAAATTTAATGTTGAAACATTTTCTAAAAGTATTTTTGCGGTATCTTGCAATGTTTTACTATTATTATTATTTTCTGCAAGCATTTCTACGATAGCATTTCTCAAGTGATTTATCTCTTTTGCTAACTGTTTTATTTCCCCATTTGTTTCTATATTTACCTCTGGTTTATAGTTGTAGTTTGAATATTGACTTAAAACTGATAAAATATTTGAAATATCTTTGTATAAATTTTTAAGCATTTCATTTATAACATTTTTTAAATCTTTTAAAGATTCATTATGTGGAGTATTTTCAATTTTAACATTTAGATGCCCATCTTTTATTTTATTTGTTACAGATGCAACTTCTTGTATCATTTTTTGATCTTTTTGTAGATTTTGTTTTATATGTTCTATATTTTTATTTATCTCTTTTGCCATTAGTGATATTTCATCTTTTTTATTTAGATTGATTAGTTCTATATTTTTAGATGGATTGCTGACATATTCAAAAAAGTTTTTTAAGCCTCTTTGAAAGATGATTAAATCATTTTTAAGTGTAATAGTAATTTTTTTAAAAAGCAATAAACTTCCAAGTATAGTAAGTAAAGAAAATAAAAATATAACAACAACAATATGACTAATTTGTTTAGTTTCTTCTCTTTTAACTTTGATATTTTGTAAAAGCTTTAAATTTTTTACAACATTTATCTTGCTTGTGTCTATTTTATTTTTTAGTTCTTTTACTTTTGCATTTATATTATCACTTGAATCATAAGCTTTATCTATTAAAGTAGAGTACATATCATCAAAAATTAATTGAAGTTTCTTTATATCAGCACCATTATGATTTTGATTTAAAGACTTAACATTTTGAGCTAGTCCTTTATAATATTTTGATAAATCTTTATTATTTTTAATATTATTTTCATTCCAACTTTTAATCATATTTATGACTATGTTTTGCTCTTTTTGAGTAGGATTTAAAAGTATAGATATAAGATGACTATTTATACTACCTATAAATTCAAAAAGCTCCAAAGAATCGGCATTTTTTTCTATTAAATTAGCTGTGTTATTAAGTGTTTTTTGTGTATCCTCATTTATATTTAAAATATTTTTTATATTTTTTGAAATCTTAGTTGTGCTTTTCTTTTCTACTGTTGTATAGCTACCTATTAACATAAAATAAAAGGTATTTACTACAACTAAAACAATAAATGAAGCAAGTATAATCATACTTCCCATCTTAAATTTATTATGTATTGAACTATTTTTAAAAAATTTTATCATTTTTTTTGCTCCTTTAAGATGGAAAGTTTATCCATATTGTTAAAATTTTACATTGTATGTAATATAAGCTCTTTTTGCTTCATCATCTGTTTTCATAGGTCTTCCTATGTGCCATCCACTTCCTGTATAGTCATATTTTATGTTTGTATATCCTACTCTTATAAATTGGTTCATATCTATTTGGTAGATAGCATATATGTCATGAACTCGACCTCTTGTTGCTAGTTTATTCATAGGTTCCTCACTTCCTTGAGTGAAAGAGAACCATTTTTGACTTCCGTGATTAAACTCATATCCAAATTTATACTTTTTAGTTGCATCGTATCTAAAGCCTATTTGATAAGCATATCCTTTACCATCAATAAGTTTCATATTACCCATACCATAATTAACACTCTTACCATTTGATTTTGCATCACTCATACCAAGTGAAAAGAAATAATTTAAATTTGTACCAAAAGCATGATTGTTTTCAAAATATAATCCAGCTAAGTTTATATCACCTAAGTTTTTATTGTTTGGTGCATCAACATTTATTGCATTTCCTACAAAATCAGTAGCTTTTACATAGCTTAGTACAAAAAGATTTGACCCCATCCCTTTTATATTTAACTTACCTTCATAAAAAGTACCTAGTACATTTAAATCTTTTACACTATTTTCATTTGCCAAAAATCCATTTTTGTTATCATCTTTTTGAAAACCTTTTCCATAAGCTATTCTAAACTTCGTATTTTTAAAAGCATTATTATTTCCTGTATTTGTAGTCAATACTATACCATCTGCATTTCCATCAAATAAAAGTGCAGGATATGTTGCTTGTCTTGGAGTATTGTTTAAAAGACTGAGTCCTGGACCATCACTACTTGGTTGCCTTCCTATTGTTATAGTAAAAGTTTTATTTATTTTATAATCTATATAAGCTCTCTCTACAAAAAGTCCACTTGTTCCACTATTTGAGTGTTTTCCTTGATTTGGATCTTGAATCATAGTACTAGCTGTTGAATCAGCCCAGTTTTTGTACATAGAAAGTCTTCCGTGAAATTTTGTCTTTTTATTTATATTTGCATCCATAGTAAGCTTGAGTTTAGTTGTAAGTTTATTTCTATCATAATAATCACTTCCTGGCAACATCCCTGTTACACTACCCGTTTTGCCTTTAAAGTTATTGTCAGTCATTTCTATACCACCACCCCATTTTATTCTATTGGTAGTAGATTCAAATTCATTTTGGTCAACTCTATCATTTATATCATCAAGTTGCTCTGTTGTATCTTTTTTCAAAGCTTTTAACTGTGTCTCTAAAGCTTCTATTTTTTTTAATAACTCTTTGTTTGAGAAACTTTTTGCTTGAACTCCGCTAACTGCTAAAATACTACTAATAACTACTGTACTTAATACTTTTTTCATTTTTTCTCCTCTTTTATTTATTCACCTGCAACGGCTTCTTTGTTTGGATTATCAGCAGCTCTTGCTACTAAACACTCTTGTAACTTATCTGCATCTGCAGTTTTTACTTTTCTTTTTACCCATCTTTTTACCTGTCTCATTGTTTTTGTTGATGGATCTGGTGCATTATATTTTTTCATTAAATCTGAACAATCAGCATATATATTTGCAGTAAATATAGCTACTACTAAAAATGATATTGTTTTCTTCATTTCTTACTTCCTTATTATGATTTGGTACTTATAAAAAATAAATCGGTAAAAATAGATTTTTTTTTAATAATATTTATAAAATTTTTATATATAGAGATATTGCTATTGTTAATCTTTTGATTTTATAATGGTTTTTTATTTGCTTAGGAGATGATTTTATGGATAATAACTTTTTAGAAAAATACAAATTTACTTTTCAAGAAAAAAGAATACTTGATGAGATAAGTTGTGATTTGAAGATGTGGGAAGAGGGGACTTTAAGGGATATTTGGGATTTTTCTTTAGAGGAAAAATATGAAGGAAAAAAATTAAAAAAGGAACTTATCTCTAGTGTAAGAAAAAGATATGAAAATTTAAAAAATTCTCCTAGTGACTATGAAAACTTTAGAAATAAAGTTCATCCTCATAAAATAAAGATAGAAGAGCAACAAAAGAGTTCTTTGGGCTTTGGAGCTTGTCCTGTTGCATCATCAAAGACAAGATGTTGCAACCTTTTAACACTTGATTCAGTAGAAAGTTGTGGGTTTGATTGTAGTTATTGTTCAATCCAGTCTTTTTACAATGAAGGTAGGGTAACTTTTGATAAAGATTTGCAAAAAAAATTAGATGCTATAAGATTAAATCCCAATGAGCTTTATCATATAGGAACAGGACAATCTTCGGACTCTTTAATGTGGGGAAATCGCTTTGGAGTACTTGATAGTTTAGTTGAATTTGCTAGAAAAAATCAAAATGTTTTACTAGAGTTTAAAACAAAATCAGATAATATCTCTTA
This sequence comes from Campylobacterales bacterium, assembly GCA_027055005.1. Taxonomy (GTDB): domain Bacteria; phylum Campylobacterota; class Campylobacteria; order Campylobacterales; family QNZT01; genus SZUA-1377. Next base: position 4,809 of record JALUNR010000116.1, on the reverse strand, counting down.
CTTTTTAAACCATAAAAATCTTCCTAAAAATCTTTTATTTACTTGGAGTTTAAATCCAAATGTTATTATACAAGCAGAGGAGCATTTAACAGCAAATTTGGATGAGAGATTAAAGTCAGCTAGGAAAATTGCCGATATGGGGTTATTGGTAGGTTTTCATTTTCATCCTATGATATATATTAAGGATTTTGAGAAACATTACGGAGAGGTTTTTAGTAAACTTTTAGAGATGTTTAAAGCTAGTGAAGTGGCACTTGTATCTTTAGGAACTCTAACTTTTATCAAACCTGTTATAAAAAAGATAAGAGCTAGGGAGTTTAAAAGTAAGATTTTACAAATTCCTCTTGTAAATGCAAGTGGGAAGTTTTCATATCCACTAGATATAAAAAGAAAAATGTTCAAGTTTGCATATCAAAGTTTGAAACCTTGGCAAAAAGAAGTTTACTTTTATATGTGTATGGAAGACAAGAGTTTATGGAAAGATGTTTTTGGATATGAGTATCCTACAAATGAGAGTTTTGAAATGGATATGAAGTTTAGTTATTTTAAAAAAATAAAGGGGTTGGGTTGAATTTAAGAGTTTTATTTGTTTTATTTATATTTGTATTTTCTTTACATGCAAAAAATCAAAAATTAACAGGAATGTATTCTAAAAATATAGAAGTAAAGAGATTTATAAATTATATGATAAGAAAGCATAATTTTAAAAGAAGTTATCTTATCAATGTTTTTTCAAAAGCTGGAAGACCTAAAAAAATGAGGGTTAAATGTCATAAAAAAAGTTATATAAGAGGTATGGCAAAAGGTAAAAAATGGTGGCTTAAAAGTTGTGGTTATACTAAGTTTGAAAAGACATTTTTGACTGCAGATAGAGTTAGGGATGGGGTTAGGTTTCTAAAAAGATATAAAACCAAGCTTGAAAAAATAGAGAAAAAGTATAAAGTTGATAAAGAGATTATAGTTGCAATTATTGGAGTTGAAACCTACTATGGATATATAAAAGGTAAATATGAAGTTTTTAATACTTTGGCTTATCTTTCTTTTAAAAACAATAGGCGAAAAAGATTTTTTAGATATGAGTTAGAAAATCTTTTGCTTTTAACTTATCGTCAAGGTTTAAATGCAAGACTTTTGAAAGGTTCATATTATGGAGCTTTGGGAATAGGGCAGTTGATGCCTCATAACTATATAAAATATGGTGTAGATTTTGATAGAGATGGGAAAATAGAGCCTTTTTCTTATATAGATACTATGGCTACTATTGCTAAGTTTCTTCATAAAAAAGGATGGAGATATAAAGATAAAGTTTCTATAAGAGCCAGTTATGCTGGACTTAGATTTGATGCTTTAAAAACAAATACTAAAAGATATTATGTCCTTGATGATTTGTATTTCAATGATATACTTCCTAGACATAAGTTTAAAAATAGAAGATTTAGACTAATCAAACTAAAAAGAGCTGAATATGATGAACTTTGGCTTAGCTTTAAAAACTTTTATGTGCTAAAAAGATACAATGCCTCAAACTACTATGCTATGGCGGTTTATCAACTTTCTCAAGAGATAAAAAGACGAACAAAATGAAAAAACTATACTATGGTTGCGAAGAGTTTAGAAAAGATTGTAAAAAGTTAGCTAATGAGGTAGGGGAATTTAACTCTGAAGTTATAGTTGCTATTGCTAGGGGAGGGTTTAGTTTAGCTCACATTCTTGCAGAGATTTTAAATATAAGAGAAGTTTACTCCATAAATTCCATAGGCTATGAAGGAGAAAGAAAACTTGACTTTGTAAAAGTGTATAACACTCCTTTGATAGAGCAGGGCAAAAAAGTTTTAGTTGTAGATGATATAGCTGATAGTGGAGAAACACTAAAAGAGGTAGTTAAAAATCTAAAAGAGAAAAATCCTACTTGCACTTTTAAAACAGCTACTATATTTTATAAAAAAAGCTCTGTATTTCAACCTGATTTTAAACTAAGAGAAGCTAGGGAATGGATTGAGTTTTTTTGGAGTGGTGATTAACAAATCACCACAGATTTTATCTGCGAAAATTCTTCCATTGCAAACTTTGGTCCTTCTCTTCCTATACCACTAAGTTTTACTCCTCCATAAGGTTGTATATCAAATCTTAAAGTTGGTATGTCATTTATCACTACTCCTCCGCACTCAAACTCATTTATCGCTCTTTTCGTATTTATTAGAGAGTTTGTAAAGATTGAGTATTGCAAACCGTAAGGGGAGTTGTTTATCTTATTTTTTGCTTCATCAAAATTTTCAACCTCAACGATAGATACTATTGGTGCAAAAACCTCCTCACAAACTATATTCATCTCATCAGTTACATCAGTTAAAACAGTTGGATAAAAGACTCTACCCTTACTTTTTCCCCCACATATGACTTTTGCTCCCTCAGCCTTTGCAGACTCTATCCAACTCATAGCCCTACTTGATGCATCTTCATTGATAAGAGGTCCCATAAAAGTTGTTTTGTCGTATGGATTTCCAACTATCAAAGAGTTTGTTTCTTTTGCTAAGAGTTCGCTAAACTCTTTAGCTATAGATTTATGGGCATATATCCTTTGTAGTGAAATACAAACTTGACCAGAGTTTATAAAAGCTCCTATTGAACATTTTTTAGCTGCTTCACTAAGATTTGCACTTTCATCTATAAAAGTTGCTGCATTTCCTCCAAGTTCCAAAGAAACTTTTTTTATCCCTGCATTTTTTAAGATTATTTTTCCTACTGGAACACTTCCTGTAAAACTTATAGCACTTGGTATTTCACTTGTTACCAAAGCATTTCCTACTTCAGCATCTCCATAAACTAAGCTTATAGCATTTGGACTTCTATATTTGCTTGTGGTAAATAGTTTTACAAACTCGTATGCAACTCTTGGAGCCTCTGGAGTTGGTTTTAGTACTAGTGAGTTTCCCATCAAAAGGGCAGGGGCAAGTTTATGGGCTATCAAGTTTAGTGGAAAGTTAAAAGGAGTTATAAGTACAGCTACCCCAATAGGTTCTCTTTTATAGTAACTTTCAACTTTTCTTCCACTAGGCATTGCATCTGCATTAAAAGTTTCTCCTCCAAATTCTATTGCTGATGAAATGGATAACTTTAAAGTTTCGATGCATCTATCAACTTCTACTAAAGAAAACTTGATAGGTTTTCCTATCTCATCAGTGATAATTTTTGCAAATTTTTCTTTTTTTTCTTTTAAATTTTTGACAACATCTTCAAGCCATTCTATTCTATGTGATAGTGTTATATTTTTATTTTTTATAAATGCTTTTTTTGCTAAATTTAGAGCTTCTTTTGCATCGTTCTCATCACAAATAGGGTAGGTTGATACTACTTTTTGATTGTAAGGATTTCTTATATCTGCATACTTTGTTTTGCTAACTTCCACATCTCCAAAAAATATTTTACACTCCATAATCACACTTCCTTTTATAAATAATCTTCTTTACTTATTGTATCATCCATAACCTGACCAATCTCTTTGTGCAGGTTCCAATAATAGTTTACAAAGTACTTTACTCTATCATCAACAGGATCATAAGTTTTTCCTACTTTTGTTGCAAATCTTTTTAAAAACTCAGTTGCATCTTTTTTTTGTAGGTAGTGTGATGCTAACTCTTTGTATGTCTTTTTGTACCAATTTTTTAAAGTAGGGTAGTTTTTTTTATTGATAGTGAGTTTTTTATCAAATTCTAAAACTTTTGTTTCAAAAAGTCCATGAAGATGTATAAGACCTTCACAATAATATGGTTGAACTTCTCCAGTTTCTCTCCAACTTATAAGTCCAACTGCTCTTTTTATCACATCCATCATAACAAAATCACTATATTTAGTATTCTCTTTTTCAAAGAAAGATACCAATCCACCAGTAGTTGCTTTAAATTCCTCTATGTTTTTAAAAGAGCCTGTTTTATTCATAGTTGATTCTGTATCATCATCTATCCAAAGTATATGACCATATTCATGTCCAATTGTTGTAATATTATAAACTTGATACCACTCTTTTGGTTTTTGGAAAAGAAATTCTCTACTTTTATGTAAAAACTCTTCTGGAAAAATCTCACTATGTATTTTTAAGAATGGTTTTGCTTTTATACTTTCATAAACATTATCTGCAAAAGCAAATATCTTTTTTCCTTCTTCACTAGATACAACTTCATCATTTGGTACAACTTGAGCAGAAAAAAGTCCATCAAACTCTGCTCCATAGTAAAGTGCAGGTCGTCCAAGATATAGTTGAATTCTATTTAAGCTTTTTAAAGAAGTATTATAGACTTTTAATGTTTCACATGAAACATTTTCTAACTCTCTTACATAATCTTTGTACATATTTTTGATATCATCAATAACTTGACCTGCAGTATTATTTGGATTTACGATTCTCAAATCCCATTCTAAAGCAACTGCTTTTCGATAATGGTCTTCATAATATTCTAGTGGATGACCTATTTGTAAAGGAGATTTTATCTTCATCCATGCTCTATCAACATCAGCCCATTTTGATATAAGTGAGTGCCTATCCTTTTCTAAAAAGGCTACTTTGATTTTAGTTAAATAGTTTATAAAATTCTCTTTTTCATTAAAAATATCATCTTCTAATAGTGATAATGTAGATATAAAATCTTCTAGTGATTTTACGACTGCATCGACCTCTCTTTGGAAAATATCACAATATGCTTGTACTTGATACTCTCCTTTATCGTTTTTGATTAATGCTGAGTAACTTCTATCACCTATTTCTTTATTGTGTCCTAAATCGATAAGATTTTTTTCTACCATCATTTCAAAAAT
>JALUNR010000115.1 GCA_027055005.1 Campylobacterales bacterium | reverse complement strand
ATAGTTTGTATCCAAATGCACTCGCTAAAAGATAGCTTAAAAAACTTCAAACTTGATAATGGAGTTTATCCAACAACTGAAGAGGGACTAAATGCACTTTTACACAATCCAGATAGTGATAAATATAAAGGATATGCTAGTGGAGGTTATTTAGATGGTAAAACTCCTGTTGATCCTTGGAAAAATCCTTACATATATATAAATGAAGATGGGAATATTGACTTTATCTCACTTGGTGCGGATGGTAAAGAGGGAGGAAGTGATGAAGCTGCTGATATAAGATTTAGTAAAGAATGCCAAAGATAAATATGGAAGATTTAACTAAAAAACTCTCTATGAAGAAGACATTTTTTGTTACTCAGTTAGAGAGTTTTTTTAGTTCTATGAGTACTGAATTTACTCAAAAATTAAGCTCTTATGAAATAGAAAACAGAGTTCTAAAACAAGAAAATATAAAACTTAGTTATGATGTAGAAAATCTTGTAAAAATAAAAAATAAACTTTCATCTGATATTGAAAAAAAAGACTTGAAAATAAAAAAATTGCAAGAAGAGTTACTTTATGTAAAGGAAATATCGACAGATCAAAGAAACTTAGAACTTATAAGGGAAAATAACAAACTAAAAAGCAGTGTTTCTTCCTATGAAAAAGAGATAGAAAACTTAAATCAAAAGCTTAAAACTATGCAAAACTTTGCATCAAAAGGTGCAAATGCTTACAGTCAAAGTATCTTAAATAAAAAAAATGAAGAGATTGTGAGAGAAATCACACAAAGTCTGAAAAAATAATATGTCATTTTGACATATTTCTTGTAAAAAAGAAAAAAAGTTGCTAAAATTATAAGACTTATTGACGATATAAAGATATAAAAATAAAAGGAATAATAATGGATGAAAATAAAAAAAAAGCTATTGATTTAGCTATAAAACAAATAGATAAAACCTTTGGAAAAGGTGCTTTGATAAGACTTGGAGATAAAGAGTTTGAACCAATAGACTCTATCAGCACAGGAAGTTTAGGACTAGACATAGCTCTTGGGATTGGTGGAATTCCAAAAGGAAGAGTTGTAGAAATATATGGACCCGAAAGTTCTGGTAAAACTACACTTTCACTTCAAATCACAGCTGAAGCTCAAAAAAATGGTGGGATATGTGCATTTGTAGATGCAGAACATGCTCTTGATGTTAAGTATGCTAAAAACCTTGGGGTTGATGTGGACAATCTTTTTGTATCTCAACCAGATTATGGAGAACAAGCTCTTGATATAGTAGAAAGTATCGCTAGAAGTGGTGCTGTGGATTTGATAGTGGTAGATTCTGTTGCAGCTTTGACTCCTAAAAGTGAAATAGATGGAGATATGGGAGATCAGCATGTAGGATTACAAGCAAGGTTGATGAGTCAAGCTCTAAGAAAGCTAACAAGTGTAGTTCATAAGATGGGAACAACTGTTATCTTTATAAATCAAATAAGAATGAAAATAGGTATGATGGGTTATGGTTCACCAGAAACTACAACTGGGGGAAATGCACTAAAATTTTACTCATCAGTTAGAATAGATGTTAGAAGAATAGCAACTCTAAAACAAGCAGAAGAGAGCATCGGAAACAGAGTAAAAGCAAAAATTGTTAAAAACAAAGTTGCACCTCCTTTTAAACAAGCAGAATTTGATGTGATGTTTGGAGAGGGAATCAGCAAAGAAGGAGAACTTGTTGACTATGGTGTAAAACTAGATATAGTTGATAAAAGTGGAGCTTGGTTTAGCTATGGAGATAAAAAACTAGGTCAAGGAAGAGAAAATGTAAAAGCTCTTTTAAAAGAGGATAGTGATTTAGCTTTAGAGATAGAAAAAAAGATAAAAGAGGCAATGGGGATTTTAGAAATAAAGGAAGACAAGAAAAAAGAAGAAGCAACAAAAAAAAGAGGTACAAAAGCTGATAAATAGTATAATGACTAAAAATTTTGAGGAGAAGTTATGGTTTTTATAGATGATGTATATGCTGATGAAGTACTAGATAGTAGGGGAAATCCCACTGTAAGAGCAACAGTAACATTAAGTGATGGTACAGTTGCTTCTGCGATAGTTCCAAGTGGTGCTAGTACTGGTGAAAAAGAAGCTATTGAACTTAGAGATGGTGATGATAGGTATATGGGTAAAGGTGTTTTAAAAGCTTGTGAAAATGTCAATACAATTATAAGTGATGAATTAATAGGACTTAGCCCTTTTAATCAAGCTGAGGTCGATGCAATTATGAAAGATCTTGATGGAACTGACAATTATTCAAAACTTGGTGCAAATGCAACTCTTGGTGTATCTATGGCAGTAGCAAGAGCTGCAAGTAAAACTTTAGGTATTCCTCTTTATAGATATTTGGGTGGTACAAATGCAATGACACTTCCAGCACCTATGTTCAATATCATAAATGGTGGAAGTCATGCTAATAATAGTGTTGATTTTCAAGAGTATATGGTTATGCCTCTAAACTTTGATGATTTTGATGATGCCTTGAGGGCAACTGCAGAAGTTTACCATAATCTTAAAAAAATAATAGCAGATATGGGTGAAAGTACAGCTTTAGGAGATGAAGGTGGATTTGCACCAAACTTAAAAAACAATGAAGAACCAATACAAGTTATAATGCAAGCAATAGAAAAAGCTGGTTACAAAGCTGGGGAAGATATCGCAATAGCCCTTGATATTGCGAGTAGTGAACTTTATAATGATGGTAAATATAAACTTGAGAGTGAAGGAAGAGATTTAACAAGTGAAGAATTAGTTACATACTATGAAGATTTATGCTCAAAATACCCTATTGTATCAATAGAAGATGGACTTGATGAAAATGATTGGGATGGTTGGAAAATATTAACTGAAAGATTAAATAATAAAATTCAGCTAGTAGGTGATGACCTTTTTGTTACAAATGAAAAAATTTTAAAAGAAGGAATAGAAAAAAATATAGCTAATTCTATTTTAATAAAACCAAACCAAATAGGAACTGTAAGTGAAACTATGCAAACAGTAAGACTTGCTCAAAGAAATGGTTATACTTGTGTGGTAAGTCATAGAAGTGGAGAGAGTGAAGATGCTTTCATAGCGGATTTGGCAGTTGCAATAAATGCAGGACAAATAAAAACTGGTTCTACCGCAAGAGGAGAAAGAACAGCAAAATATAATAGACTACTTGAAATCAACAGAGAATTAGGTCTTGGTGAATATTTAGGAAAAGAACTTTTCTAATATTATGAATAAAAATAAACTTATGGAAGAGAAAGGTTTTATCTTTACTCTTCCATATAAACTTCTGGCTATTATTTTAGTTATGCTTTTTGCACTTTATTTAGGAAATATTCTTTTTGGAACTAGATCTGTTGAGCAAATGTTAAAGTTATATAAACAAGAAAAAAATTTAAAATATGAAATAAAAAATGCAAAAAAAGAGAATGAAAAATTACAAAAAAAGCTTTTTGAATATGAGGTTTTAGTACCTGATGAAAATAGTGACTAAACTTTTTTCCCTACTTTCATAATAACCATCATAGATATAATAACTTCAAACAAACTAGCAAGTATCAAAATATAATAATTTTTTTCATTTATAGTATGACTGTTGTAAGCTAAAGTTGCTATTGCGATAAGAAGAGTTAAAGGCATAGAGTGGGATAAAGAAAACAATACCCTCTCTTTCAAAGAGATAATTTTATAAAAAACAGTTGATGCAATAATCCTTACAACTATCATAATAGATGTAACAAACAGTGCTTGAAAAACTAAATTTATATCTTTTAACTGTTCAAGATTAAAAGTAGAACCTACATGGATAAAAAAGATAGGTATTAAAAATCCAAACCCAAAAATACCAAGTTTATGAGGTAACTCCTCTTTATGCTCAAAAAATGTAGCTATAAAAATCCCAGCTACAAATGCCCCAAATGCAACTTCAAGATGAAGAAGATACATCATAGCTACCATAAAGAAAAACATTGACATAGAAGTTCTTATATCTTTTTCATCTTTATCTCCATACTTTGGTACTAGATACCTTTTCCACTCAGGATGCCACCAAAAAATAATCTTAAATAGTTTAAAAAATAGTAGGATTACTACTATGAAAGCTATAAGCAAACCTATGGACTCAAACATCTCCTTACTTACACCATGTTCTAAAAGAGCAGCGGTAATTGTTAGTAAAATGATACTCAAAAGCTCACCTAAAACTCCTATATTCATAGCTAAGTTTAGCCACTTTTTATCTTTTCCAAACTCTTTAAAAAGAGACATAATAAGTCCAACAGAGATAAGAGAAAACATAAATATAAATATCTTTGAAAAATTAAAACTAACTACAAATAAAAATGAAACTAGATAAACGATAGCTAGATAAAGTAGTCCTTTTTTAAAAACTTTTTTATCTAGTTTTAACAAAATGTTAAGATTTACCTCAGTACCAGCTAAAAACATAAGATAATAAAATCCAATCTCTGCAATAACATAAAAGTAGTGATTTTCATAGTTTAAAAGTGAAAAATACCCTCCAACTGCTCCTAAAAGTATCTCAATAGGAGCAGTTGGAAGTCTTAAAAGTGAGGATATATATGGAGAGGTTATGACTATTGCTGATAGAGTTAAGATTATGACAATATGTTCATTACCCATCGCAACTCTTGGCTATTTTAAGCCCTAAAGCTTCTATAGCATTTATATCCTTATCTTTTTTTTCACCCTTTGTAGTTAAATAATCCCCTATTACAATAGAATTTGCACCACTTTCAAAAACTTCACCCAAATTTTCAAACATTTGTTCTCTTCCACCAGCAACCATAATACGAGAGTTTGGCAAAGATTCTTTTATATTTAAGACTATCTCTTTTGCTTCTGTTTTTGAGATAGTGTTTTTCTTTAATGGTAAAGCTAAATTTGGTACAAAAAAGTTTATAGCCACACTATCAGGTTCAAGCTCTCTTAAAGAGGCTATAAAATCATCTCTATCGTCCCTACTCTCTCCCATACCAAAGATTCCACCTGAGCAAAGCTTAAGTCCAGCTTTTTTTACTGCCAAACAAGTATCAAATCTACTTTTCCAGTCATGAGTCGTGCAAATAGTTTTATAGTAGTTTTGTGAAGTTTCAAGATTGTGATTATAACTTCCAAGTCCTGCATCTTTTAATTTACACAAATCTTCATATTTAGCTATGCCATTGCACCCTATATAATTTAAACCTATATCATGAAAATTTAATTCATACAAAGCTTCTATCATATACGATTTTCGCTTTTCATCTAATCCTAAACCAGAAGTTACTAAGCAAAATCCTATAGCCTTGGATTTCCTTGCTAGTTTAGCTTCCTCTACAACTGTTTTTATATCTTTGAAGTTATATCTTTGTATATCAGTCTTATACTTGCTACTTTGAGTACAAAAAGAGCAATCCTCTTTGCAACTTCCACTTAAAATATTTGAAATAGCACAGAGATAGATTTTATTCATGATAAATACTCTTTTACAAATTCTTTACTACTCAAAACTGTAATATCTTCTTTATAAAAATTTTTATCATTAGTTATTATTATTTCACAATCACTATTTTTTGAGCATATATATTGTACACTATCTTCTAAATCATTGTTATCTATTTTTAATGCTAAATCAAACATTTTATTATCAAAACCTATTATTATAAAAGTATTATTTAATAATTTTAAAAACTCATAGATGTTTTTGGTTTGTTTAGAAGCGATATAGTCTATATTTAATAATGTAATATCAGCTATGTAACCTTCTAAAACATTTTCATAACAACTATTAAAAATCATAGATGCTTCAAAAAAACCATCTCTTTTTAGTAACAAATCAAGAAAAACATTTGTATCTATAAATATTTTCAAGATAAAATCCTATTATATTTTTCATCATCTATTTGCATATTATTATCTAAAATACCTGCAAACTGATTAAATACTCCGTTTTGTATCTTATCTTGAGATATATTTTTTTTTACTATCTGTAAATACTCATCATAGGGAATAATAACAGCTTTTTTTTTATGCGATTTCTTATCTACCACTATTACTGTTTTATTTAGTAACTTAGTAAATTGACTTTGTGCTTGTGATATTCCTAATTCTAACATAATATACCTCCTAAATATGTACATATATTATTATAAATATACTTATATTTAAGCATCTATCCTATGTTTACACTTTATACACTCAAATATATCTTTTTTCCTAAAAGTCCTGCTTGCCATCATATAACCACACTCTGGACATTTTGGCTCATTTACTGGTTTGTGATTTGAGATGAACTTGCATTTTGGATAGGCTGAGCATCCAAAGAACTTTCCTCTTCTGCTTTTTCTCTCTACTATATCGCTTCCACACTCTGGGCATTTTGCATCTATGGTAACTAACTCTTTTTTTGCTCCATCACCACTTGCACCTTTTTCGCCTTTGATGTTTTGGGTGTATTTGCATTTTGGAAATCCACTACAAGCTATAAACTCTCCAAATCTTCCTTTTCTTTTTAGTAGTTCTTCTCCACACTGAGGACATTTTTCACCTGTTGGGATAGCTACTTTTTGGCTTTTTATGTTTTTCTTCCCATCATCTACTGATTTTATAAAAGGCTCATAAAAAGCCCAAAGAACTTTTTGCCAATCTTTCTTTCCATCTGCTATCTCATCCAAATCCTCTTCAAGTTTTGCAGTAAAAGAACTATCAACTATGCTTTCAAAGTGCTTTTCAAGTACTTCTATCACTTTAAAAGCTATCTCAGTTGGGATAAGTTGCTTTTTCTCTACCTCTATGTAAGCTCTAGCAGTTAGAAGTGAAATAGTAGGAGCATAAGTTGATGGACGACCGATACCTAAAGCCTCTAGTTTTTTGATAAGACTAGCTTCAGAGTAGCGACTTGGTGGCTCGGTAAAGTGTTGGTTTGCTTCTAAGTTAGTCAACTCAACCTCTTGTCCCTCTTTTAGATCAGGAAGTAGTTTATCTTTATCCTTATCTCCCCAAGCTTTGTAAAATCCATCAAAGATAAGCTTTCTACCAGTTGCACGAAACTTTGAACTCTCACTTTCAAAGATGATGGCTTGTGATTCAAACAAAGCATCTGTCATTTGTGAAGCTAAAAATCTGTTGTAAATGATACTATACAGTTTAAACTCGTCAGGTTTTAAAAAGCTCTTAGCAACTTTTGGAGTAAATGATAAAAGAGTTGGTCTTATAGCTTCATGAGCCTCTTGCGCACCCTTTGATTTTGATTTGTAATATTTTGGTTTTTCGGGTAAGTACTTATCTCCAAAATCATTTTTGATAATCTCTCTTATACTATCTATCGCCTCACTTGCTATGTTTAAACTATCTGTTCTCATATAAGTTATGATACCCATCACACCATCAGGAGTTTTTACACCCTCATAAAGTGTTTGAGCTACCATCATAGTTTTTCTTGGACTAAATCCAAGCATAGAAGAGGCTGTTTGTTGCAAAGTTGAGGTCATAAAAGGTGGAGTAGTAGAGGTTTTTCTCTTTTTTTTCTCAATCTTAGCTACCTTAAAACTCTCTTTTAAAACTATCTCTTTTATGTAGTTTGCACGATCAGCATTTGTTACTGTCATCTTCTCTTGTTTGGTTCCTTCAAACTCAACAAGTCCTGCTTCTATAGTTTTTTCAAAAACTGCATCAAGACTCCAAAATTCTTCAGGCTTAAAAGCTTTTATCTCTCTTTCTCTATCGACTACTATCTTCAAAGCTGCACTTTGAACACGACCAGCACTAAGTCCTCTTTGGATTTTACTACTCATAAGAGGTGAAAGTTTGTAACCAACTATCCTATCAAGTAACCTTCTAGCTTGTTGAGCATCTACACTTTGCATATCTATGGTTCTTGGATTTTCTAGTGAGTGTTTGATAGCTTTTTTTGTGATTTCGTGAAAAACTATACGAGGAATTGTGTAGGGATCAGCTCCTATCGCCTTTGCTATATGATAACCTATCGCCTCTCCCTCACGATCCTCATCGGTTGCGATATAGACTTTATCACTTTTCTTTGCTAAATCTTTTATCTCTTTTACGACTTTTGAGTGATCACGACTCACTCTATACTCAGGCTTAAAGCTTTCATCCTCTATCTTTATTCCAAAAGAGCTCTTAGGTAAATCTCTAATATGTCCCTTACTAGCTATGACTTTATAATCTTTTCCTAAAAAGTTTGTTATAGTTTTTGCTTTTGTTGGTGATTCTACTATTATTAAGTTTTTCATTGTTTTCCATATATGTTAAAGTTTGCTAATTGTAGTTTTTTTTTCTAAAAGTTATCTTTTATCTTCCAATCATATTTGTAAGTGTAATAAACTATTATAAGAAATATAAACAATCCTATCGGGATTCTGTATTCAGCTATCATGGAAGTTTCTCTTTTATGTATGAGCTAATTTACTATGACTTTGTGCATAAAAATCTATAAGATTTCTTATCATTTTTTGATACTGTGTATGATGTTTTTTTGCTTCTACTTTAAAGAACTCTATACTTTCTTTAGTCAAAGAGATTGTTACTTTTATATTTTCTTCTTTAAAACTTAAATATACTCAACAATCTCCAAAAATAATTAAAAAATTAAATATCTTTTATAAAAATAAAAACCTATTTAAAATATAAAATATCACTAATTTTTTTTATATTTACTATAAAGTTTTAGAAAAGTAACACGATATAGAGTTGTAAACTGACATGGAAGTCGGTAAAAAAACATCAAAAGGATTTACAATGGGATTTAGAATTAATACAAATGTGGCAGCTATGAATGCTCACATGATGTCAATCAATAACAACAAAGGACTTGATAAGTCTTTACAAGCTTTAAGTAGTGGTCTTAGAATCAATAAGGCAGCTGATGATGCTTCTGGTCTTGCTATTGCTAATCAACTAAAAAGTCAAGCACAAGGGCTAGGTCAAGCTATCAGAAATGCTAATGATGGTGTAAATGTTGCTCAAACTGCAGATGGTGCTTTAGAAGAATATACAAATATCATCAATACTGTTAGAACCAAAGCTATCCAAGCAGCTTCTGATGGTCAAAATGCAAACTCAAGAGCAGCAATCCAAAAAGATATAGACAAACTTATGCAAGAAGCTAATAACATAGCTAAAACTACAAGTTTCAATGGTATGAAACTTCTTGATGGAACTTTCCAAAACAAAGAGTTTCATGTAGGTGCTTACTCTGAAGAGAGTGTAAATATAAATATAGGAAATACAGAAATCTCCGCTATTGGAAAACATGTCGATCAAACTAGTTCTGTCGCAGTAACTACTGCTGCTTTAACAGGTAGCTTAACAATTAAAACAGATGCACTTACTGCAGCTGTAACAGTTGGTGCATCTGCTGCTGATACTTCTGATGGAGCGAATAGTGTAGCTCATAGTGCTGATTCAGCTTGGGCAAAAGCTATAGCTATCAATGCTGTAAGTGACAAAACAGAGGTTACTGCTATCGCTAAAACTGAACATACGGCTAGTGCTGCTGTAGAAAGTGGTACTATATCTGCTGGAGAACTTAAAATAAATGGTATTGATATAGGTAAAGTTAGTTTACAAGCAAGTGATGCAGATAATGCTCTTATAAATGCTATAAATGCAGTATCTAGTAAAACAAATGTTATTGCTTCTCATGATGGAGGGAAAATAGTTCTTAAAGCTAGAGATGGTAGTGATATAAAGATAGAATCAAGTGGTGATGCAGCAAGTAAAGCACATCTTGCTACTGGTACTAAAACAGGTGAAATAACACTTGTTTCAGATCATACAGTACAACTTAATTCCCAAGCAACTAAGATAGGATTTAGAGCAAGTGCTAATCTATCTAAAACAAGTGCTTTAAGTAGTATAGATGTAACAACAAGAGAGGGAGCTGAAAAAGCTATCAGGATAACTGATTCGGCATTGAAACAAATCGATAAAGTAAGATCTAATATAGGTTCAGTACAAAATCAACTAGAATCTACCGTTAGAAATATCTCTGTAACGCAGGTAAATGCAACGGCTGCTGAGAGTACGATAAGGGATGTTGACTTTGCAAGTGAGTCTGCCAATCTCCAAAAACATAATATCCTAGCTAAATCAGGAGTATATGCAATGAGTCAAGCTAATGCTGCTCAACAAAATGTTATGAAATTGTTACAATAGTAAAGTCTTTAACTTTTTTCCAAAGGAGCTTTCCTTTGGAATAGTATTTGCTTTAGTCTTTTTAAAAAGGCAAAAGTATGGATAAATATCAAAAAAACTTAATAGTATTAAAAAAGCATAATACTTATCTTTATGATAAACTAGTAAAAATAAAAACAAATAGTATTTTTGAAGTTTTTGTAAATCAAGATATAAATAATGCGAATATTTTAGATACTAGAGATAATATTCCTATGTATGAAAAAAATCCTATAGATGAAATAAATATTTACCATAAGTCTCTTGAAAAATACAAATACTATAAATCTCTATACTTTTATGGGATAGGAAATGGATATCTTTTTAAAAAGCTTCTTAAAAATAATCATCTTGAAAAAATCTATATAATAGAACCCGAATTAGAACTTATATATATAACTTTAAATTTGTTTGATTTTTCTAATGATATATCAATAAATAGATTAAAAATTATACATTCTAAAGATGCAACACCTAGCAACTTACATCTTTTTATAGATGAAATAGACTTTATATACTTTAAAACATACACATTAAATTTACAATGTAATTTTTATGATAAATATATAGATGATATAAACAAAATAAATAAAACAATAATAAAAATGTTTTCTTATCATGTAAATGCTACAGGAAATGATACTACAGATGAACTTTTAGGTTTGAAACACTTTATACATAATCTCCCAACAATGATAAAAAATCCAACTTTAGAAGAATTAACAAAAAAAGCCAAAACTACAAAAACAGCTATAATAGTTGCAACTGGTCCATCACTTGAAAAACAACTTCCTATTTTAAAAAACATAAAAGATTATGTAACTATTTTTAGTGTTGATGCTTCCTTGCCTATATTAGAAAAAGCTGATATTAAACCTGATATTGTTACCTCCATAGAAAGGGTAGAAGCTACTTCAAAATTTTATGAAAACACATCAAAAGATTTTCAAAAAGATATAGTTTTTGCCTTAACTTCAATAGTAGATAAAAAACTTTTAGACAATATTAAGGATGGTCAACTACAACTAAATATGAGACCTACTGGTAATCACTATGCATATATGGACTTGCATAAGTGGGGATATGTTGGAGTCGGTATGAGTTCTGCAAATCTAGCTTATGAGTTAGCAAGTATGATTGGATTTGAGAATATAGTACTAATAGGTCAAGATTTAGCCTACGGTAAAGATGGTAAATCTCACTCTAAAAACCATATATTTGGAGAAGATGAAGTAAAAGAAAACGATACCAAAGATGATTTTATTTTAGCCTATGGTAAAGATGGAAAAGTAAAAACAACAAAAGTTTGGAAACTCTTCCTAAGTGGCTATATAAAAGCTATATCTGAAAATAATAAAAAAGGAAAAATAAAAACAATCAACTCAACAGAAGGTGGAGCTCATATAGAAGGTGCTTTAGAAATACCATTTGAAGAAGTAGCTAAAAAATATATTGATACATCTAAGAAAAAAGATAAAATTAAACTTAGAAAGCTATCTGAAGATGAGATAATAGAAAAATTAAAAAATAGTGATATAAAAATACAAAAAGCTGTTCAATTAGGTCATGATATGTCTAAAAATATTAAAAAACTTTTAAAAGAATTAACTATTATGATAAAAAAATATCAAAAATATGATATAGAAACTATTGATAAACATTTAAAGGAAAAAGATGCAAAAAAATTGGTAGATAAAATAGCAGTAATAAGAGATAAATACTATAATGGTGAATTTGGTTCATTTTATAGACTTTTAATATCTCCTTTAATAACACATATAGAATATGATATAGCATACTGGAGTGTACAAAGTGAGGGTTCAAAAAGAGCTAGGATTTTAAAAAACTGGAAAATGATAGTTACTCATCATGAATGGGCTTATCGAATAATGATTAATATAGAATCTATTTTAAAGATAATAAAAGAAGAAAAGCACAGCATAAGAAATGCTTTAACCCAATATGAAGAAATAACAGTTTAATAATCTAAGCTCAACAGAATATTTTGAAACTACTTATCAAAATATTCCCATTTTAAAGCAGTTGCAAAACTTAAATCTTTTACTGCTTTTTTACCTAAAATATCTTTAAAATATTTTGGATGAAGTCCATATCCTGGACGAACTGATTTTATATTTTCATTGGTAAATCTTTCACCCTTTTTTATATCTTTTGATACATAAAGACTTCTTGCAAACTGACGAGATTTTATCTTTTTTTCACTCATACTATAATCAACTTTCCCAAGTAACATCTCCGTATCTCTAACAGCTTTTACCATCTGAGCAAACTCCTCTTTATCAAGTGAGAAATCTGCATCAGCTCCTCCGATAGACTTATCAAGAATAAAATGTTTTTCTATCACTTTTGCTCCCAAAGTAGTAGCAACTATCGGAGCAGTTATCCCCAAGGTATGGTCAGAAAATCCAACTTCTACTCCAAAAGTCTCTCTTAGGTTTGGTATAGTTTTTAGATTTGCCTCTCCAAGTGGTGCAGGATAAGCAGAGGTACATTTTAAAAGCACTATCTTATCATTTCCCTCAGATTTACAGATATCTACTACATCTTGTATCTCTTGTATGGAAGCAACTCCAGTAGAGATAATCATAGGTCTTTTTTTTGAAGCAGTATATCTTATAAGCTCATAGTCTGTTATCTCAAAAGATGCTATTTTGTATGCTATTGGCTCAAACTGCTCCAAAAAATCAACAGCACTTTTATCAAATGGAGTTGAAAATATATCTATGCTTAGCTTATTTGCATACTCAAAAAGCTCTTTATGCCACTCCCAAGGAGTATAAGCTTCTTGATAGAGTTCATAAAGGCTTCTTCCATCCCAAAGTGTTCCACCTTTTATGATAAAATCATCTTTATTGGAGTTTAGTGTCAAAGTATCTGCTGTATAAGTTTGAAGTTTGATAGCATTTGCACCTATCTCTTTAGCTGTTTTAATACTCTCTTTTGCTATTTGTATATTTGAACTATGGTTAGCTGACAATTCAGCTATGATATAAACTCCATCTTTATTTAGATCAAAATTACCTATTTTCATCTATACTTTTCCATCACAATAAGAGAATCTTTTTCATACAACTGTTTAAAATCAAACTTTTTATAAAGATTAATAGCTACAACATTTTCTTTATATACTTTAGCTACTAATTTTTTAAGATTTAGTTTTTCAAATCCATATTCAATTATTTTTTGCATCAAAGTACTACCAATTCCTTTAAGCATTGGTCTAGCATATAGACCAACTTCAGCCTTATAATTATCAATATTTATAAAATCTATCACTCCAATATCTCGTCCATAGTATTTAACCAAAAAATATTTTTTATCCTTATTTCTTTTAAGAGTGTCAATATAATCTAAATGTTCTTTTAATTTAATTGTATCTTTATTAAACATCCATTTTTTTATATCTGGATAATTTCGCCATGATAAGATATTTACCTTTTCATCATAAGTTAATTTTGTAAAATCTTTTAACTCTATACAAATTTGATTGATTTTATCCTTTTGAAAATTATCTAAAACTTTGTAGCCATGCTCAAGTAAATATCTAAACATAAACTTTTGGTTTTCCGATGTTTTTATAGCTAAAAAAGGAATATCTAAATACAAAACTTCATGAGCCATAACACTCGGAGTTATGATTACAAATTTACTTTTATTTATCAACTTAGCAATATTTTCAAAATCTATAAATAATTCAATATAATCCTCTTTTTTTACATACTCTTTTAAATCTTCTAAATTTTTATTTGCAGTTGTTGTTACAACTGCAATTTTATAATCTTTTGGTAAGATTTCTAAAAGTTTAATATTTAGATTTGCCGTATCAGCCCCACCCATAGCTATAAAAATATCATATATTTTTTCTCTTGTTTTCTTTTTCTCATGTATAAAGTCATCTCTTATAAGAGTATATTTTTCTCCACATCTAAGCTCACAATAACTTGGTACTAAATCTTCATACCTTTTTTCATCTGCACTTATGTTATGATTTAAAAGTATATCGCAGTAGTGTTTTTCATAAGTATCATCAAATGATAATATTTTGAGTTTTGGATTTTGGATTTTGAGTTGTCTTTCATAATTATAGTCAATACCATAATGATCAATAACAATCATATCGATATTTAACTTTTTTATTAGGACATTAAGTTCATCAATATCATTAGATTTTAGTATCTCCACTTTATAAGGGATTTTATCTATCAGATTTCCTTTTAAATCTTGACAAGCAAAAGTGATATTGACATTTTTAAACTGCTTTGCCAAAACCAAATCTCTCATGATATGCCCTGTACCGATAGTAGATGAAGAATCAGCTCTAAATAGTATGTTCATCTTTTAAAACCTTATACATCACTTCAGCTCTTTTCCAATCCTCCAAAGTATCGATATCTTGAACCAAATATCTTGGGATTTTTATAGGAATAGAGTTTTTCCCAAAACTTATATCATCATTTTTTGCCCCCGCTCTCTTCCAATAAAATTGTCCAGCGTCATGATAAGCCTCTTCTAAGTCTTGGCTTCTTTTGGGAAAATTTTCTCTCCAAAACATTTCACATCTGTTATCTTCAGTTATCCTAAAACTTCTCCATATAGGGTAGTCAAAGGTTGTAACTCCAAAAGCCATCACAGCATCTTTATTTTGTTTTAACTCTTCCAATCCATCTTTTAGATATATGCTTTGCAAAAATGGAGCTGTTGCATAGATAGTACAAGCAAACTCGAAACCTGTGTACTCTTTTAAAGCATGGGCCGTAACTTCAGCAGTTCCTGTAAAATCATCTGCTAACTCTTTTGGTCTCTTTAAAACTTCAGCCCCAAAATCCAAAGCTACTCTTGCTATCTCTTCATCATCAGTGGAAACCACTATCTTTTCAAATAGTTTACTTTTTTGTGCAGTTTCTATCGAGTAAGCGATAAGTGGTTTTCCTAAAAAGTTTTTGATATTTTTTTTAGGAATCCTTTTACTTCCTCCACGAGCTGGGATAATAGCTATATTACTCACCTACTATTTCCTTCAAAGTTTTTATCACAAACTCCTGCTCCTCTTTTTTTAATGTTGGATAGATAGGTAAACTAACTGCCTCTTTATAATACTTATCCATAATTGGTATATTTTCAGTTCCATATCCCAAAGTTTTATAGTATGGTTGTCTGTTTATCGGTAGATAGTGAAGTTGGACTTTGATACCTTTTTTGTGTAGTATTTCAAAAAGCTCTTTCTTATTCTCAAAAGGAACTTTTACTACAAAAAGATGATATGCACTATCATTATCATATGGATAAAGTGGCTTTATAGAACTGTTTTGAAAAGCTTTATGATAAGCTTTGGCAATCTCTTTTCTTTTTTCTAAAAACTCATCAAGTTTTTTAAGCTGACTAAGTCCTAAAACAGCTTGAAAATCAGTCAATCGATAGTTAAAGCCTAACTCTCTCATCTCATACTCAAAACTTGCCATATCAGGTGTTTTAACTATACCGTGATTTCTAAGAGTTAGTAGTTTTTCATATATCTCTTTTGAGTTAGTTGTAACTGCTCCGCCCTCTCCTGTTGTGATATTTTTAACTGGATGAAAAGAAAATGTACTTACATCACTTGCATAACAACTTCCAGCTTTTATACTTTGCCAACTTGCTCCAAGTGAGTGTGCATGGTCTTCGAGAATTGTTAAGTTATACTTTTGTTTTAACTCTTTTAATCTCTCTTGATTTTGCATCTTTCCACTAAAAGAAACTACATAAATAGCCTTTATAGATGAATCTTTTTTAAGCATCTCTTCACAAAGATCTAAATCTATCCCTCCATCCTCACAAATATCTACAAATATAGGCTTTGCCCTTGCATAAAGTATGGAGTTTGATGTAGCTAAAAATGAATTTGGAGTGGTTAAGACTTTATCTTCTTTGTTAAGAAGTACAAGTGACGAGATATGTAGGGCTGAAGTTCCATTTGATACAGCTACTGAATATTTTGTTCCAGTAAATTTGCAAATTGCCTCTTCAAACTCTTTTACTTTCGGACCAGTAGTTAAAAAATTACTTTTTAAAACTTTTATAACTTCCTTTATATCTTCATCACTTATACTCTGTCTTCCATAAGGAATATTAAACATCTTTTATAATCTCCAAAAACTTTTCTTTTTCAAGCCACCAATTATTTTTATTAGAAATATATTCAAAACCATCTTTTACTGGTTTTCCAATTTCACCAAGAGCATTTTTCCCAAAATCTGGTTTTTGAGTAAAAGTAATAGTTGGTTTTATCACATAGTGATCATAAAATTCTAAAGTTCTTAAACTATCTTCTTTTGTAATCATAGCTTCGTGTAGTTTTTCACCAGCTCTCATACCTATAACTTTATATTTTTTTTCTTCACTCATAGCAAGAGCTAACTTTGTCATTTTCATGGATGGAATTTTAGGAACAAATATTTCTCCTCCATACATTCTTTCAAAACTTTTCATCACAAAATCAACACTTTGTTGTAAAGTTATTAAAAATCTAGTCATTCTTTCATCTGTAATAGTTAGCTCCTTGTTTTGAGAAAGTAGCTTTTTAAAGTATGGTATAACTGAACCATTACTGCCCATAACATTTCCATATCTAACTACTGAAAAGATTGTATGTCTATCTCCTACAACATTATTTGCGGCTATAAATAGCTTATCAGAAGCAAGTTTTGTAGCTCCATAAAGGTTTATAGGATTTGCTGCTTTATCTGTTGAAAGAGCTATAACTTTTTTTACTCCATTTTGTATGGCTGAATCTATCACAAACTCGGCTCCATGTACATTTGTATTTATACACTCCATAGGATTATATTCAGCTATATGAACATGTTTCATGGCAGCTGCATGTATTACATAATCTACATCCATCATAGCCTTATTTAGCCTTTTAAAATCTCGAACATCCCCTACAAAGTATCTCATACAAGACTCATCAAATTTTTGAGCCATCAAAAAGTGTTTTTGCTCATCTCTTGAGTAAATTATAATTTTATTTGGTTTGTATCTTTTCAGTAGAGTTCTAGTAAACTTTTGTCCAAAACTGCCTGTCCCACCTGTTATAAGTATATTTTTGTTATTAAACATTTTACTATCCCCTACTATTATATTTAGCTTATTGTAGCAAATAATATTCCATTTTTAAATTATTTAATTAAAATAAAGCTAAAATCACTTATGCCAAAAATCAACAATGAAACTTTTTACTTAAATGCTCTAAAAAAATATGGACACACTCCAAAAGGTCTTAACTGGAGAGATAAAAGAAGTCAAAATATCAGGTTTGAAATCATTTTAGAGTTTTTAAAAGGTAGGTTAACAAGTAAAACAAAAGTGATAGATGCTGGATGTGGATTTGGGGATTTTTATCTTTTTGCTAAGAAAAAAGGATTTAACTTTGAGTATGTAGGATATGATATTTTACAAAAGTTTGTAAATATCACTAAATCTCGCACTTCTTGTGAAGCATTTAAAAAAGATATTTTGAGTGATGAGTTGGAGATGGCTGATTATTTTATAGCTAGTGGGAGTTTAAATATCTTAATGAAGTTTGAGACATATCTTTTTATAAAAAGATGTTTTGAAAGCTCTAAAAAAGGATTTGTTTTTAACTTTTTAGAGGGTGATGGATTTGATAATAACTTTAACACTTTAGATAGAGATGAAGTTATATCGTATGCAAAAGAGCTTGGTGCTAAAGTTAGTGTGAAAGATGGGTATCTTAGTGGAGATGTTAGTTTGTTTTTGGAGAGGGATTAGTTAAAAAAGTGCTAAATGTCTTTTAAGCTTTTGTTCTACCTCTTCTAACTCACTAGTGGTTATAGTTGTTAAGAGATTTTCAAGATTTATCCTGCTTATATCTAAGGTACAAAGTTCATTTATACAGATTTCACTTGTTTTTTCTAAGTTATCTCTTTTGGAAACTTTTACTCTCAAATCTCCTCCACACAAGTTTGTTGAGAGAGGCATAAGAGTTACTCCTTTGAACTGTACTTTATGGATGTTGCGATTTGCTATATTGTTTTGGATTATAAGAGCTGGTCTTATCTTGCCAAATTCACTGTTATATTTTTTACCAAAATTGGTTAGATATATCTCTCCTCTTTTCACTAAACTAACTCTTCACAAATACTCTCTATCTCTAAAAACTCATCATTTGCTTCTCTTGAGAGAGCTTTTTTGTTGTTATAAAGGTATATCTCATCTTCTATCTTCTCTTTTACTCTTTCATAAAGTTCATACGGCAAAACTACACTTTTTGTGATATGCTTTTTTGCATCTTGTACAAATGTTATATCTGTAGGTTTTGTGATAAAAGATGGCTTTTTTATAATATCACTCGAATTTATAACTATCATGAAAAACTCCTTTTTATAAATATTATACTATTTTAAAATACTATTGTCAAATACTATTTTTCCAAAATCTCTCTCTTCAACCCTGCTTTATCCACTTTGCCATAGTGAAGTGGTAGACTCTTTTTATAGACTATGATTGATGGTATCATGTAAACTGGCAAGTGTTTTTTTAGTTCAAAAAGGATTTCATTTTTAGATATTTCGTGTTTTGAACTATATACTAAGACTATTTCTTCTTCTATTTGTTCATTTTCTACACCAAAGACTACACAAGCCTCTACCTCATCTATATAGTCATATACTGTTTTTTCTATTTGGTGAGGGCTTACTCTGTAACCTCTTGTTTTTATCATATCATCTTTTCTCGAGTGAAAATAAATATATCCTTCCTCATCCTTGTAAACATAATCCCCACTAGCTACTACTATTTCATCAGTTAGTTCTCCCTCAAGGTTTAAAACTTTATCTAAGATTTTTATAGACTTAAATCTCATATCAGTATCATCTTTTGAATTCCAGTAACCTTTATAAATACAAGCTCCTCTATGTATCAGTTCTCCTACTTCTCTTGGTTTGCATCGTTGTCTATTTTCATTTATGATATAAAGTTCTACATCGGGGATTGCTTTTCCGATGGAAGTTGGTCTTATATTTAACTGTTCTGGTTCTAAGTAAGCTGATCTAAAGGCTTCACTAAGTCCATGCATAGAGTAAAACTTAGAGTTAAAAAAATATTCTTTTATATTTGATAACATTTTATTTGTTATTTTACCTCCTGAAGAGGTTATGGTTTTTATATTTTTTAATTGCTCTTTAGTTGGTAAACGATGAGAATCTTCATCAAACATTCTTGTTATATGTATTGGCATAAGTGGTAAAATGGTAACTTTATCTCTTATGAGGTGATTAAAAAAATCACTTGGAAGTATAAGTTTATGTAAACTTAAAGTTGCTAGATTATAAATAGAACAAAAGATTTGGTTTAATCCATAATCAAGATCATATGATAATACTCCACTTATCACATCATCACTGTTTAACTTTAAATATCTAGTAACAATCCTTGCTCCATCAGTTAAGTTTCTATGTGTTATAACTATCCCTTTTGGAAGTCCTGATGAAGCAAATGAGTAAGTTATCACAGCATTGTCAAAACTTTTTACAGCTGAGGTAAATTTATCTTCATAATACTTATATATCTCAAAAAATGAATCATATTCTTTACTACTTTCATAAGTAATAATTTTTCCTTTAAATTTACTTTTATTTATAGTTTCAACTTTTGCATCATCGGTTATAATAGCACTAAGAGAACAGTCATCTACGATATACTTTATTTGATCACTTTTTAAAAGTCTTGTGATAGGAACTAAGGTTAGTTTAGTAGAAAGAATGGCTAAGATAGCGATAACTTGTTCTATAGATTTGTTAGAGTATATACCAACTCTAGCTCCATGAGGAAGATTTAACTTTTCTAAATAGTTTGCAACTTTGTTAACTTTTTTAAAAAGCTCACTATAAGTTATACTTTTACTATCATGCAAAAGAGCTGTTTTGTTTGGATTTTTATCTACTGCATACTCTAAAATATTTCTTATACAATTTACACTCATCTAACACCTCCTAAAGTCCATATCTCATAATTTGTATCTACCACAACCAAAGGCACAGAATTAAGAGCAAATATCTTTTTATATAAAAATTCTAGTACCTCTTCTATATCGTTCTTTTTTAATATTTTTGTAATTCCGCCTGTAAAAACTATACTTTTTAACCTGTCTAGTTTCAAGTTTATATACTCTTCGTGTTTTGAAGATACTTTAAAAAGTACTAAAAATATAGATAGTTTCATAAGTATTTTTGTTGCTTCACTTGAATGTTCTTCTAAAATATTTTCGGTTACATTTAAAAAGTTTAAAAGTTCATACACAAATTCATTTTTTTTAGCACTAAAAACTAAACTATCTCTTGACTTATAAACTCCTAATTTTTTAAAAACCAATCTATCATATCCACCATCAAGTACCATATTGTCTTCAACTAAATCTGTACTATAATGTATATCAGTTGTTGCTCCACCGATATCAACCAAGATAAAAGGATCAACTACATCTTTAAAGTATTGGTGTAAAATCGGCATAGTTTGGTTTACTATATATGGGGTTGAGTAGATTTGATTAGCTGTTATTTGATAAAGATCTTTTATGTCTTCTTTACCCATAATATCAGCTTGATATAGATTTGTAAGATAAGATTTTAACTCTTTTTCATTTACTTGTAGTTTATCAGTTATGATATTTTGTAATATCTTAATATTTGGCAAAGCTTTTTCAAACTTATCCCTATCTTTTTTAGTTCCTGCATATAAGATATTTGAATAGTTTAGATTTTCTATATAAAAAAACAAATCTTCTTGAAAAGTATTTTCTATATCATCAACTCCACCAACTACAATAACTACATCTATAAGTTCAGTTGGAACAGCATAATCTTTTAGATTTGGATAAAGAATAGTATCTATGATATTTATACCTGAATTGTAAGCAATATTTGTCGCAAACTTTAAACTGTATGAATTTGTAAGTCCTATGATAAGAGTACTTAATCCTCCATTTGCAGACGAACATATAAAAATATCTTCTTTTTTATATTTTTCGATTTTTTTTGCACATTTTTGCTTTACATCATCTAAAATATTTCTATCAAAATTTCTAAAATATTGCTCTATCAGTTCATCATCTTTTACTTTAAAGTAGGTACTTCCTATATCTATATATAATTTACTCATTGCATAATCCCTATATCTGTTATGATTTTATTTACAAGAGCATTTTTTTCATCACTTAGAACTATTTTTTTTCTATCAAACTCAAAACTTTTTTTGGAAAGTGGTAGATTTCCTTTATCATAAACTCTTATATGTCCATCTTTATCTCTTACTGTTATAACTTTATTGTTATTTATAATATGAGGTGAAAATGGTATATCTATGATGCCCTTTTTGATGGAGTTAAAAACCTTTCTCCATAGAGTATCAGCTGGGTCATTGAAAACTGCTTCTAAGATTTCATCTACTTGTAAAGTCAAGTTTTCTTCCTCTTCATAATCACTTATTTGAGGAAGTCCTTGTAAAACTTGTAAAGTGTATTGTACTTTTGAAACTGCATCACCATTTTCCTCTTTTGTTGGAATTCCGTAAGCTTCAGCTCTTGTTTTTGTGATGATTTTATCAGCTCCTACTAGCTTTGCTATAACTGCTCCAGTTGTTATAAGTGAGTCTGCATGTGATTTATCTCTTGGGAAAGCTCCCATCCACTGATGATAAACTAGATTTACAGTTGCATCAGAATATCCAAACATATCGGCATATTTTTTAGATAATTTTTTGATAACATTTGACATCACTATATCTTGAAGAAGAGTTCCTGTTTGTGAAAAACTAACTGAAAAAGACTTCACTCCCTCCTCTAACGACAAAAGCATCTCTAAGATTTGGATAACTATAACGATAGAAGGAAGTTGTAAAGTAGCACTAAGTGGACCAAAAGACTCTCTATTTATAGGTTCATTTAGTGTTGAATACTTTGCACACACTTTTTCTACATATTTCCAGTACAAAAATGCTTTGTCAAGTGGAAAGTTTTTTGAGTATGGCAAAAGATAAGTGATAGGACCTCCCTCTATCTCAAAAATCCCACTTGCAAGAGCAATCTCCACTAAAAGTCTCGCATCTGGAGTTCCGTGTCTTAGCGAAATAGGAGTGTTAAAATGTGTCATCATCTTTCTTGTAGTTCTATACCCATGATTTACAAGTGGATAGCCATTTAACATATCCATATCACTCTCTTCTGAAAGTCGTAGCATTTTTTCACTTGTGGCATAGTCGTTTAATCTTGTATTTGAATCTATGGTAAGTGGAAGTACATCAACTCCTGTTTCTTTAAACTCTTGGTATAGTTTAAATACTTTCTCATAAGTTGGGAAACCACCTCTTGGTTGAACTAAAAGTTTGTTTTTTGTTTTAAAGTTATATGAAATAAATAAATCTTTTGAAGCATTTTTGATAAACTCTTCCACCTCTGCAAAATCAAAGTTTTCTACATAGTCATTGTTAAGTATAGCTTCTCGCTCTCTTTGAAGTAAATCCACTACCCTCTCTCCTCTAATACTTTTTCCATCTCATCTAATCCTTCATTTAAATCCACTTGATGAAAAACCAAATCAAATCCATAGGATTTAAACTTAGGAATTATTTCATCACTTATTGCCTCTCCAACTGCTAAGTTTCCACCTATAACAAAAAGGGCATCGTGAAGTTTGTATTTTGATTTTAAAAGTGGAAGATCCCTGCTCCACCCTTCAGCTTCTCCATTTAGTGAAGAGATAAGCACCACATCAGCTCTAGTTTCTATCGCAGCATCTATAAACTCTTCTAGGTAAGTATTTACCCCAAGGTTAAAGACTTCAAATCCTCTTTGATTTAGTGAAATATCTATAAGTCTGTTGGCTACAACATGAACATCGTTTCCAACTACTCCAATGACTACTTTTTTCATGAATATACTCTATATATTTTTTAGATGGTATTTTAGCAAGATTTTTTGAAATGTTGTGCTAAAATTGCATCTAATATTTAAAACAAGGATAAATATATGAACTTTTTTACAGCAGATATGTGTGATGAACACCATGAAGATGTGCAGGTTTTGGAACATATTTTTAAAAGTTATGGTAAAAGAGAGAAGTTTAGAGGTAGAGTTGTAACTATCAAGTTAGATGAAGATAACAGAGGTTTGATAGAGCTTTTAAAAGAGGATGGCAAAGGCAAAGTTGCAGTTGTAGATGTAGGGGCTAAGTTTTGTGCAGTTGTTGGAGAAAACTTGATGTTGATGGCTCAAAAAAATGGTTGGGAAGGCATTATCATAAATGGTTATGTAAGAGATGTACATATTACAAAAGATATAGATGTTGGGCTTTTAGCTTTGGGAACTTGTCCAAAAAGAAGTAAAAAAACCTCTCCTTCCAAAAGAGGAGTCGAGCTAAACTTTGGGGGAGTTGTTTTTAGTGATGGAATGGAAGTTTTTAGTGATCACGATGGAGTTATAGTAAAATAGATGAAAAAGATTGTTATTATAATTTTCTTTGCATCTTTACTTTTTGCTAAAACAGATGATATTTTATCTTTTCATAAAACAAAGACTTTTATCAATATGATGGTAGAAAAATATCACTTTGACAGAGATTATGTGGAAAGTGTGTTGGCAAACTTTCAAAAGGATGAAAGAACTCTTAAAAAATACAAAGGTAGATATAAAGCTGGAACTACAAGTGCAACTTGGATTACATATAAAAAACATATTTTAACTCATAGTATGATAAAAGATGCAAGAAATTTTAAAAGAAAGTATTATTGTACTTTGAAAAAAGCACAGAGAGTTTATGGTGTAGATATGAACTATATAGTAGCCTTTTTAGGAGTTGAGAGTAGATTTGGTAAATACACAGGCAATCACATAGTTTTGGACTCTTTGGTAACTTTAGCTTTTTATAAAAATCGTATGCAAAAATACTTTTTAAAAGAGTTAAAAGAACTTTTTTTACTCTCAAGAGAGCAAAATCTTGATATATTTTCTTTAACTGGCTCATTTGCAGGTGCTATGGGAATAGTTCAGCAAATGCCTTCCATTCAAAGAAAATATGGAGTTGATTTTAATAAAGATGGGATAAAAAATCCTTGGAATGTAGAGGATGCGATAGGTACTATCGCAAACTTTCTGAGAAAAAATGGCTGGAGAAAAGGTGGTAAGGTAGCTGTTAAAACAAATTTTAGAGGAAGAAGTTTTAAAAAGCTTTATTGTAGTTACAAGTCAAAATATAGAATTTCTAAACTAAAAAGATTAGGTATCAGGGCTATAAAAAGATTTCCGTATAGATGGGCTTATCTTTTGAAACTTAGATATAAGCATCATCAAGAGATATGGCTAGGTGGAAAAAACTTTAGAGTTATAACTACTTATAACCACTCTACAAATTATGGAATGGGAATATATCTTTTGGCTAAAAGGATAAGATATAGATGATTTATAAAAATGATTTAATAAAAATTGAGGTTGAAAAATCCTCAATCCCTTGGCTTAAAATCTTTACGAAAAAACCATATAAAGAGTTTAGCGAATGTGATAAAAAGACAAAAGAGGAGATATGGAGAGTTTTAGATGTGATAGAAAAAGAGATGCTCTCATACTACAATCCTAAAAAGATAAATATCGCCTCTTTTGGAAACTATGTTCCTCATGTTCATTTTCATGTAATGGCTAGGTTTGAAGAGGATAGTCATTTTCCAGAGCCTATGTGGGGAGAAAAACAAAGAGATGTAGAGTTAAATCTTCCGGATTTTGAAGAGTTTATAAGGAGAGTTGTTGAAAGCTTATAGATTTTTAGTAAGTGGTAAAGTATCAAAGAGATGGAGCTTGATGGGTTTGAGATAAGGAGTTAACCTTATCCCTCTTGAGCCTCTACATACTCCTCATAGTTTCCTCTAAAGTCTATGAGCTTTCCATCTTTTATCTCTAAGATTCTGTTAGCAAAGGCATCTATTAGTTCTCTATCGTGAGTGACTAAGATGACATTTCCAGTGTATTCATGAAGTGCTTCTCCAAGAGCGATGATAGCTTCTAGGTCTAAGTGGTTATCTGGTTCATCTAGGATTAGCATATTTGCATCATCCATCATCATTTTACTTAGCATAAGTCTGTGTTTTTCTCCACCACTTAGAGCATCAACTTTTTTCTCTTGCTCTTCTCCACGAAAAAGCATCCTTCCAAGAGCTTTTCTGATATCATCTATATGCCAATCTTTTGAAAATCCTTGTATCCAATCATAAACTTTCATACTACCTTTTACATGGTCAGTTGTATTTTGTGGAAAGTAAGTTGTGTGGATTGTTTGTCCCCATTTTAGAGTTCCACTATCTGGTTTTAAGTTTTCAGTGATGATTTCAAGAAGGGTTGTTTTTCCTACACCATTGTGTCCGATAAGTGCTATTTTATCGCCTTTTTCTATCTTGAAAGTAAAGTCTTCAAAAACTTTGTCTTTATCATAAGACTTGCTAAGTCCTTCGCATTCAAAAACTTCTTGTCCTATATCTCTGTTTGGTTTAAACATAATATGAGGATCTCTTCTAGCTGAGATTTCTATCGTTTGAACATCTAGTTTTTCAAGTCTTTTTTGTCTTGAAGTTGCTTGTTTTGCTTTTGAAGCATTTGCACTAAATCTTTGTATAAACTTTTCTAACTCCTCTTTCTCTTTTAGCTTTTTGTTTCTTTCAGCTTCTTGTTGTTTTTGAACTAGAGTTGATGCTATATACCAGTCATCATAGTTTCCTGTATATTCTCTTAAAGTTTTAAAGTCAAGGTCAAGAATATGAGTTACTACTTGATTTAAAAAGTGTCTATCATGAGAGATAACTATCAAAGTTCCCTCATGTCTTTTTAACTCATACTCAAGCCAAGTAATAGTTTCCATATCAAGGTTATTTGTCGGCTCATCTAGTAGCAAAATGTCTGGTTTTGGAAAAAGTACTTGAGCTAAAAGGATTTTAAACTTATCTCCACCAGTTAGTGAACTCATAAGGTCATCATGTGTTTCTACAGGAAAACCTAAAGAAGTCAAAAGTTTTTCTATAAAGACTTCACTCTCATAAGTCGGGTCTTCTTCCGCACAGATGATTTCTAGTTCTGCTAGACGATTGTTTACTGCATCATCTTCAAAATCACCCTCCATATAGAGCTTTTCTTTCTCTTTTTGAGCATCGTAAAGTCTTTTATTACCATACAAAACTGCATCTTTTAGAGTAAAATCTTCAAAAGCATACTGATTTTGCCCCAAAACTCCCATCTTCGAACCTGGTTGA
Source organism: Campylobacterales bacterium (assembly GCA_027055005.1). Lineage (GTDB taxonomy): Bacteria > Campylobacterota > Campylobacteria > Campylobacterales > QNZT01 > SZUA-1377. Next base: position 4,730 of record JALUNR010000115.1, on the reverse strand, counting down.
ATCTGTACCTCACCATCAGTTGCATCGATCTCACCTGATAGGATTTTTAAAAATGTACTCTTCCCTGCTCCATTTGCACCGATAAGTCCATATCTTTTCCCTCTATCAAATGAGTGAGAAACTTTCTCAAACAAAACTCTCTTACCATATCTTTGTGTTAGTCCTACTGTACTAAGCATTTTCTACCCTCTATTTTTTTTGGGATTATAGCTTAAAATTATTAGAGGTGCCATTAAGGCATTGGCATATCAGGCTGAGATAGCATAGCAAAGCCAAACATAACAGCATATAAAGCTAAAATTATCACAAAAAGAAGTAGTGTAGCTTTTGCCCAGTTTGATTTTGTTTTATTTATGTTTTTATTAAAAGCCCAATATGCTAAGAATATAAAGTTTACTATTGGTATAGATGTTACTATGACACTAAGCAACCAATTTCCTACAGAGACAGGTGCATTTTGACTCTCTTCTATAAAATCTTCCTTTTCTTCCATATTTATCCTTTTATATGATTTATGTCAAATTATATTACTATTTTTTTAATTAAGTCATATTTTACTACTTTTAGAATATCTGATAATATTATCACTATGCTTTGAATCAAAAGACTTCATAAATCCTGCGATAGCCCTACCCTCATCTTTTAAAGCTACTGCTCCATAATCTTTATCTCTTTTTATAGTTCCATAAGTTTTGCTTATACTAAAGTGTATCCTTGTGAAGAAATATTTTGTAAAAACTCTTTAGAAGTTTTTTCTCTAAATCTTTTTATAAAAGTTCTTACTCTCTCATCACTTACCTTATCACTCCAAAGTAATTTTTTTATCTCATTATTTGATAAAATTTTTTTATTTAAAAGCGATTTTATAAAAGTTAGTTCTTTGTTTGTAAGCTTAACTATTGAATTGTTTTTATAAAGTTTATCTTCAAGATATTTATAAATAAATCCATCTTTTAAAGAAACTTCTTTTATTTTTAAAATTTTTTCTGAGATAGAGCTAATATAATCCATCAATTCATCTGGGTCAAATGGTTTTATGAAGTATTTTACTACTCCTACATCTATGGCATTTAAAAGTTTTTTAGTATCGCTATATGCACTTAGGATTATGATATTTTGATTTGGATTGTTATTTTTTATCTTTTTTGCCATTTCCAAGCCACTTATTTTTGGTATCATAATATCTGTTATAACTATATCTGGTTTTATTTTATCAAAATAAAAAAGTCCTTCTTCTCCATCATAAGCTATTTCTACTTCTAAAAAATATTCACCAATAGCATCTTTTAAAAGTTCAGCTATATTTCTCTCATCCTCCACTATCAAAAGCTTTAATTTTTTTAAATTTTCTATCTGCAACATTTACACCCTTTTTTATGTGGCAAAGATAATAAAATCATAAAAGTGGTAGTATTTCCTGCACTATTAACAAAAAGTTTTCCTCCAAAACTTTGTTCAACAATCATACTAGCTACAAAAAGCCCAAGTCCTGTTCCAACACTAGAATGTTTTGTGGTAAAATATGGTTCAAAGATATGTTCTATTATATTTTTATCTATACCTCCTGCATTATCTTTTAGCTCTATAGATATATTTGCATCGACCTCTCTTATAGATATATTAATTTGTTTATTTTTTATATTATTTTGTTTAAAAGCATCTTTTGCATTTTGGATTAAGTTTATAATAACTTGTGAAAGTTCATTTGAAATACCTAGAAATTCTATATTGTCATATTGAAAATTTATATCTATATTTTCTTCTTTTAATACCTTTGATAATATCTTTAAAGCATCATCCACTGCTTTATGAAGTAAAAAATACTCTTTTTCTCTTGCTGGTTTAAAAAAATTCATAAAATCTTCTATAATTTTAGACATATTTTGAACTATTTCTTTACTTTCATAATAATAGTTTTCAAACTCTTCTTTGTTAGAAAAAGATTTTTTTAGATTAAAAAGAGTTAAACTTAATTCTGTTAGTGGTTGTTTCCATTGGTGGGCGATATTTGCTATCATTTGCCCAAGACTTGCTTGACGAGATTGTAAAAAAAGAAGCTTTTGTTTTTGTTCATTTTCAAGTCTTAATTCAACCTCTTTTGTAACATCATACCTTATGGCTATAAACTCAACTATACTTCCCTTCTCATCAAGTATGGGTACAACTGTTGTATTTACATAAAAAGTTGAACCATCTTTAGCTAAGTTTTGTACAGTAGCTTTAAAAGTTTTTTTTGACAGAATAGTATCCCACAGTTCTTCAAATTTGGAAGAGGGAACATCAGGGTGTCTAACTATGTTGTGATTTACCCCTACAAGTTCATCTCTTGAATAACCACTTATCTTACAAAACTCATCATTGACAAAGGTAATAATACCATTTATATCAGTCTTTGAAACTATATTGCTACTCTCAATGGCTTCTTTGTATTGTTTTAAGAGCATTTTTAGAACTTTCTTTTTCTTAAAATTTTATCTAAATAATAATTAACAAAAAATTAACAATCGCCTGTTAAAGTTTCAAAAAAAATTTAAAGGTGATTTTCATGAAAAATAAAATTTTACTTAGTTTTGTTCTATCAACTGCTCTATACTCTCAAAGTATTAACTTAGAAAGTGTAAATGTAATAGAAAAAATTGATAGCATAAACTTAAAAGATGTGAGTGGTCAAGAGTTAAAGTCAGCAGATTTAGGAGAGGCTTTAAGCAAAAAAGATCCCGATATAGTTATAAGTAGAAGAAGTGGTATCGCAAATGATATAATTCTAAGAGGACAAAAAAGAGATAATATAAATATTATAATAGATGGTGGAAAGATTTATGGAGGTTGTCCAAATAGAATGGATCCTCCTATTTCTCATGTAATAACCAGCAATATAGATAAAGTTGTTGTAAATGAAGGTCCTTATGATGTAGAAAACTTTGGAACTTTAAGTGGAGAGGTAAAAGTAGATACAAAAGCACCTAAAAGTGGTTTTAGTGGTGAAGCGAATATGAATGTTGGTAGTTTTGGTTACAAAAAAGGCTCACTTACAATGCAAGGTGGAGATGAAAAAGTAAAAGCTCTCATAACCGTTTCAAAAGAAAAAAGTGAACAATACAAAGATGGCAATGGAGATAAGTTTGATAAACAGTTAGAAAAAGCTGGAGCAAATAGTAAGTATAGATTTCAACCAAAATATAAAGATATGGACTCTTTTACTAAAAAGTCATTTCTTGGAAAACTTTATTTTAATGTAACAGATAATCAAGAGTTGAAACTCTCTTATACTGCAAATAGAAGTGATGATGTACTCTATCCAAATACCCCAATGGATGCTTTAAGTGATGATAGTGATCTTTATAACCTTCAATATACTATAAAAAATCTCGGTATTTACTCTAAAAATTTAAAATTTTTATACTACTACTCAAAAGTTATTCATCCTATGAGCAATAAGTATAGAAAAGGTGCTCTTGGTATGAAAAAAGAAGTAATAAATGATATGTTAAGTAAAATCGCAGGAGGTAAAATAAAAAATAGCTTTTTAGTTAATAGCTCTTTAGTAACTTATGGTTTGGATTATAGTAAAAGAACTTGGGATGGAAGTTATTATCATCATACATCTACTTTTTGGAGAAAATCAATCCCAAATGCTATCACAAAAAACAAAGCTATCTTCTTAGATATATCTTCAAAAGTTGATAAGAACTCCTTGAGATATGGTTTAAGGTATGACAAAAGTGATATAACAAATGATGGAGGATATAAAAATCCTGATTTTAACTCTTTAAACGGATATGTATTTGATAGTTTTGCTTACAATAATTCAACTACTCTTTTTGGAGGAGTTGGAATAGCTCATAGAGTTCCTGATGGCAGAGAGTTATACTTTATAGATAAAAAAACTGGAAATGCGATAGGAACTCCAACTCTAAATCAAACTAAAAATAGTGAAATTGATCTAGGAGTAAAAAAAAGTCTTGAAAATAGTGAAATTAAGTTGAAAGCTTTTTATAGCAAACTAAGTAACTATATCTACTTTGATAATAATTTAGCTAAAAATAAGTTTGTAAATATAGATGCAAAAATATATGGAGCTAAAATAAGTGGGGCAATTATGCTAAATGATGAATTTAACTTTGATTATGGAATAAGTTATCAAAAAGGAAAAAAAGATTCTCCACTTACAGGACAAACCGATACTGATTTAGCTGATATTACACCTCTTAGAGGAATTTTTACATTAAACTATGAACCTGATATGAAAACAAAAGCTAGTTTTGAAGTGATAGCACAAAAAAGTTGGACTGATTATGATAAAGATAATGGAGAACATAAACTTAGTGGTTTTGCTACTGCAAATCTAAAGTATGTAACTTCCATAAATCACGATTGGACTTTAACTTTTGGAGTTGATAATATCTTTGATAAAACTTACCAAAGTTCAAATACTTATAATGACTTAACACTTGTTGCAACTGGTGCAAAGAAAAAAATAGGACTTAATAATCCAGGGAGATATGGATATGCTAATGTAAGTTATAAGTTTTAAGGGAAAGGAGATTTTTTAATACATATAGATTGGATTGATAATAATTACAATCATCATCCTTCACATAGAGTTTTAAAAAAATCAAGTTCTATTGAATATTTAAAAGAGAATAATTCAAGAAAGAATTATTCTCTTTATCACAGTTTTTTATCCTATTATTTAAAATGAGTAGCATTTGAAATTGAAGATTGATAAT